>JBILJY010000222.1:0-4017 GCA_044376975.1 Burkholderiaceae bacterium
CATCCATGGTGCGCGCAAGAAGTTTCTGCGTGACAGGCGTCAGCGGAAAATCCGCCGCTGACAATTCAAACTCTTTTTTATTGAGCGCCAGCACATGGCGCAAACCCGCTTCTAGATCCTGAATTTCCTGCTCAGTTAGCAGGTGAATCCAGGACTGATCGCTTGCGAGATCGGCCCGTTTCCAACCACGGGGCGGGGTGTGCAACTGTGACATCTTGACTCCTTGCTACAAAAGCTTAATCGCCCTGCAGGTTGATACGTTTGGCCAGGTCTTGCAGGAAGGCTGCTTCGCGCTTGATGCGCTCATGAAACTCGGCAACCGGTTGCGCCACAGGCCAGGCAGCTTGGTCGGCAAGAGCGGCTTTCATGTCGGGCGAATGTGCGACCGTGTTCACCGCTTTTTGCATGGCTTCGAGTAAAGCCATGGGGGTCTTGCCTTGCGCATACATGGCGTAACTTTGGGTGATATCAAAATCTTTGATGCCCGCTTCTTGCATGGTCGGTACGTCTGGCACCGCGGCCGAGCGCTGCGCACTGGTGACGGCGAGCGGTGTCAGGCGCCCTGCATTCATCAAGTTACGTGCAGTCAGAATACTCGTGATACCTACTGTGGTGACGCCGGCCACCACATCCGTCATGAGCGGCGCACCACCTTTGTACGACACACTCACCATGTCCAGCTTCTCTGCGTTGGCATACATCGCGCCGACGAGCTTGGTCATGTTCTCGGAGCTGCCGTAGGAATAGGTCTTGGGCTTCTCGCGCATGGCTTTGGTAAAGTCAACCATGGTCTTTGCAGGGAAGGCAGACGAGGTCACAAAGATCAGTGGGGAGTCGGCCACGACCGTCACGCCGGCCAGATCTTTGAAGGTGTCGTAAGGCATGCTCTTGGTGACGAGCGGATTGATCAGGTGTGTCGACACGACCATCACAAAGGTGTGCCCATCAGGATCAGACTTGGCGACGATATCGGTGCCGATGATGCCGTTTGCACCAGGCTTGTTTTCAATAATGATGGTTTGCTTGAGCAAGGGGCCGAGACCTTGCGCCAACTTGCGCGAGATGATGTCGGTGCCACCGCCAGCCGAATATGGAACGATGATGCGGATAGGCTTGGTTGGCCAATTCGCTGTTTGGGCCTGAGTCGTAAGCGGTGCGGCGGCGAGTAGGCCAGCTGTGGCTGCAACCCCTAAAGTGGCGATGAGCTGACGGCGAAGGGGTTTTAAGGCGGTTTTCAAGTTTTGTCTCCTGATACGGTTGTGATTGGTCGCGGTTTTCAGTCGCAGTTATTCGTTTTTCTTTATTTTGCGCTGAATTTGACTGCGATGGGGCGTGCGGTGGTGCTATTCTGTACTTTATAGGTACTTACCCGAATGACCGCCACACCTTCACCGCCACCTGCTACCGAAACACCCGCCTCTCGGCGCGAGCTGCTGCTAGCCATGTCTGGCATCGCGGCGTCAGCCGTCGTAGTGGCCTTTGATGCCACGATTGTCAGTACGTCGCTGCCTCAGGTAGCACAGGCGCTTGGTGATATGGAACTCTACGCCTGGGTGGGCACGGGCTATTTTCTGGCCTCAGCTGTCACGATTCTGATCTTTGGGCGGCTGGGCGATTTGTACGGTCGCAAGCCTTTGATGATGCTGTCGATGGCGATGGTGATGCTTGGCTCTGTGCTGTGTGGTCTCTCCCAATCGATGCAGCAACTGATTCTCTTTAGGGTGCTGCAGGGCTTGGGCGGCGGCATGATGATCGCCAGCACGTTTGCCGCACCGGCGGATTTGTTTCCGGATCCCAAGCGACGCGTGCGCTGGATGCTGGTGACCTCAATCACGTTTGCGGTGGCCAGTGGCCTAGGGCCGGTCATCGGCGGTGCGGTGACCCAAGCACTTGGCTGGCGGGCGGCTTTTTTTGTGACACCCCTTGCGGCCTTGCTGGGTGTGATCACGACCTGGAAGTATTTCCCCTGGATTAAACCCGTACGCAGTGCTTCGCTCAGTCTCGACTGGGTCGGTGCGCTGCTGCTCACCCTTGCCGTTGGGGCCCCGCTGGCTGGTCTGGAGTTACTAACGGGCAAGGGCCATGATGGGTTTCGTTTGTGGGGCTTAGGGTTGCTGTGCGTCGGTGGAATGGCTGCGGTCCTGCTCCCGCCGGTCGAACGCAGCGCGCGCACACCAATCTTTCCGTTACGGGTGCTGCAGAGTCCTGAGGCGCGCCTAATCAATCTGGCCGGCATGCTAACAGGCGCAGTGATGTTCATCTTGATTTTCTATATCCCGTTGTTACTGCAGGACGGGTTTGGCTTTAGCCCTTCACATGCCGGCTTACTGATGGCACCGTTGGTCGCGGGGACTTCGGTGGGCAGCATCATGAATGGCCGTCTATACCCCCGCCAAAGCGAGCCTGCGCGACTCATGGTGCTAGGTGGCGTGTTGCTGGCACTGGGCTGTGTATTTACCTTAACGTTCTCTGCTAACAGCCCGGCGTGGTGGATTCTGTTGGCAACGTCGATTTGTGGGATCGGCTTGGGGTTTTTGTTACCCAATTACACCCTCTTCATGCAGATGCTGGCAGAGCAACGAGATGTGGGCGTGGCCTCTGCGCTAATCCAGACCACGCGCGCGCTGGGCAGCGCCTTTGGAACCGCCCTCGTGGGGATGGTGATCGCTAGGCTCTCTGTTCCTCTTGGGGTCACGATTGGTCTGGCACTCTGCGTCGCGATGTCAGTCTTGGTTGCAGTTGTATGCACTAGAATACGGATGAAAAACGTCAATCGCTCATAACCCGTTATCATTCTGCTTATGTTGAAACAGCGTATCGATTCGGCGTTGGTCGCCCTTCTTATTGCGGCGCTACCGGCCCTCATGCTCACAGAAATTAAACAGGCCAGCGCGGTGTTCTACGCCCTGCTGGTGGTGTGTCTTTCAGTCTGTTTTAGCCGTACAGGCGGTATCCGTGCGACGCTCGCCGAGCTACGTCACTATCGGGGACTTGGTCTGGCCTTGGGCTACTGGGTACTGATGGTCTTGATTGCTATGCTGACCTCAAGTGGCAACCACGGGGCTGAGCTTGAGCGTGGTCTGCGCCTAAGCCTCGGCACGCTGGTTATCTTGGGCGCCTGCTTAAGCCTCACCCCCCAATGGCTTCGACAAGCCGCCTGGGGACTGACGATCGGCACCATTGCTGCGACCTATATTGGGTTTAGCTGGACCTGGTATGAGCTTAAGCGCGTCGATTATTTTCCACAGCACAACGCCGTCTCTTATGGCAACCTTTTAATAATGCTGGCCACACTGTCAACGCTATCGATCGGCTGGAAGCTGACCCCTTATCGTCGAACTGAGGCCGCCCTTAAAGTGCTGATTGGCTTTGCTGGGGTGTTAGGTTTTATGACCACCCAAACCCGCAGCGGTTGGGTGGCAATGCCATTTTTTATTCTAATCGGCTCAATCCTTTGGGCGGGTAGTTTCAACCCACGCAAGCTTATTTTGCCAACGGTCGTCGCACTGTTGCTCGCGACAACGATTTTTGCCTCGAACTCTACGATGCGTACGCGCTTTCAAGAGGGCGTGGATCAATTGGTGGAATGTTCGAGTGCGCCGAACACGATTTCTTCAATGTGTGTACGGGTGCAACTGTGGCGTGCCTCCTGGCTGATGTTTAAAGAGAATCCGCTGCTTGGCAATGGCGCGACTAACTTATTTCGCCCCGCGCTCAAAGCTTATGTCGACAAAGAGATTGTCTCTAGCTTCACGATTGACGGAGAGTACGGCGAGCCGCATAACGATATCTTGTACATGATGGCTGGCCACGGCTTGTTGGGGCTGTTGGCCATACTGCTGCTTTATTTTGTGCCAGCATGGATTTTTTTACGGCGCTTAGCGAAAAACGTACCGCAAACTGCGCGGGTCGCAGCGGCAATGGGCTTGTGTGTATGCCTAGGGTTCTTTGCGTTTGGGCTCACTGAACTCATGTTCCGTGGCATGCGCACCATGAGTTTCTATGCGCTAATGATTG
>JBILJY010000050.1:0-14052 GCA_044376975.1 Burkholderiaceae bacterium
CGCATATGCCAATTTACCGGGATTCGCCTTTGCGTACGCAATCAGTTCGGGTAGCGTTTTGAAGGGTTGATCATTGTTGGCGACAAGGATGCTCGGGGAGGAGACTAGCTGACTAATCGGTATGAAGTCACGTTGGGTGTCGTAGTTAAGCTTTTTGTACGTTGATATGTTTGTCGCGTTGGCCACGGTGCCCAAAAAGAGCGTGTAGCCGTCCGGTTTGGCGCGTGCCGCCTCTTGTGAGCCGATATTTGACCCCCCGCCTGGTTTGTTCTCGACAATGAAAGACTGTCCAAGCGCTTTTTCCAAGCGGTTGGCAATGAGGCGGGCCACGATATCAGTTGGACCACCCGGCGGAAAGCCCACGATTATCTTGACAGGCCGATCCGGATACTTGTTTTGTCCAAAGGCTGGCGTGGCGAGAGTCGTAAACAAAAGCATGGCGCAGGCCAACGCGCGCTGAATAAACTGGGGTTTTCCAAGCATGATCATCTCCAAAATATTTTTTTGCACGATACCATGGGTGCATACTTCTTGGTGCATTGGTGCTGGAGGGCGGCCCGTTCGCCGTGCAGAGGGCCTTAGGTTATAGTTGATTCACTACTTTTCGCATGATTTATAGCGTATTTTGGAGAGAAACATGAGCGCCGCATTACTTTCACCCCGTATGGCTTTGGTTAGGCCGTCGCCCACGCTTGCTGTCACAGACAACGCCAAGGCGCTTAAGGCGAAGGGGTTAGATGTCATTGTGCTGGCCCAAGGCGAGCCCGATATGGATACGCCCGCTAATATTTGCGAGGCAGCGGTACAAGCGATCCGAGCTGGCCAGACGCGCTATACGCCAGTCAATGGCACGGTTGAGCTGAAAAAGGCGATTGTTGCGAAGTTTCTGCGCGATCACGCGATGACGATTAATCCGAATGACGTCATTATCGGAACTGGCGGCAAGCAAGTTTTGTTTAATGCCTTGGTTGCTACCTTGGGGGAGGGCGATGAGGTGTTGATCCCTGCGCCTTGTTGGGTCAGTTATCCAGATATGGCGATCTTAGCGGGCGGAAAGGCCGTTACGGTTGCTTGCGGCGCCGAGACTAATTTTAAAATCACCCCCGCGCAACTGCAGAAGGCAATCACACCGCGTACGCGTTGGTTGATACTGAATTCACCCTCTAATCCGACGGGTTCGGTCTACACAGAGCAAGAGTTGCGCCTGTTGGGGGATGTGTTGAAGAGCCACCCGAACGTTCTGGTGATGGTCGACGACATGTACGAGAAGTTGCTGTTCGATGGCACCACTTTTTGTACGTTGGCGCAAGCTGCTCCGGCAATCGCAGACCGAATCTTGACCGTTAATGGCGTATCCAAGGCGTACTGCATGACTGGCTGGCGGATTGGCTATGGCCATGGTCCAAGTTGGTTGATTGAGGCGATGTCAACGATTCAGTCCCAGTCAACCTCGAATCCATCTTCTATCAGTCAAGCGGCCGCTGTCGAGGCACTCAATGGCCCACAGGATTTCATCGCCAAGCACAATGTCATCTTTCAGCGTCGTCGCGATATGGTGGTGCGGTTGCTCAACGAATGCCCCGGCATCACCTGCTTGAAGCCGCAAGGCGCTTTTTATGTATATCCAAGCTGCGCGGGAACGCTGGGAAAAACCACTCCCAAGGGTAAAAAAATCAATAATGATTTTGATTTCGCAACAGCCTTGTTAGATGAAAAGCTCGTGGCGGTTGTTCCTGGGGAGGCCTTTGGTTTGGCGCCTTATTTTCGAATCTCCTATGCCACGTCCGATGCAATCCTCGAAGAGGCCTGTAAACGCATTCATGCATTTTGTGCCTCGTTGACCTAAGCAGATCGGTCAGTTGTGCCTGATGCAGGGGGCCGAAAGGCCCCCATTTCTTCGAGCAACTCTTGAACTAGGTCGAGTCGCAGCCTCGGATTCTCAAGTGTCATGAGGTGCTGCCTTTGCGACGCGTTTAAGTTAAGCAGCTCTGCCCAACGGTTACTGACCCAGCCGCAATCATTTAAAAGGTAAGGTTTCAGAATCGGTCGCTCGTCATCGGCGATGCCTTGTTCATCCATCGCATGTAGTACCCGCTCTAAGGTGGTCGAGCTCTTTGCAAGCTCGGGTGGAATTTCTATGCCCAGGTCTGGGTCAAGGAGAGTGACATCTGCACGCCATAGCCCATTGGGCATCTGCTCGGAATGATCAACTTTAAAACGTGATTGACCCTTGCAGCGGATCGCGTACAGGCTAGGTTGTATCGCATCGAACTGGATGATTTCTGCAAGAGTGCCGACCTCTGCAAAAGAGACTTGCTGCGCAGGCTGACGCACCTCTGAACCTTGATTGAGTGTGACGATACCAAAAGGCACTTTTTGTCGAAAGCAATCACGTGTCATATCAAGGTATCGGACTTCAAAGATTTTTAATGCAGCCAACCCTTCAGGGAATAGCGTCATGCCAAGCGGAAAGAGAGGGATATTCATGAGGAGTACTCCGATTTTCCTCTGAGTGTTTTGACTTCAGAGTGCTTACGCTTGCTCTCGAGGCGACGTTGCCGGGACCCATAGGTCGGTTGCGTCGCGTAACGTGTTTTGGGTGGGAGTGCGACGCTACTGACGAGCTCATGCAGGCGGGCGAGAGCATCGCTGCGATTTAATTCTTGGCTGCGATGGGATTGTGCCTTGATAACGATTGCTCCATCCCGGCTAATGCGTCCGTCTTTGAGTGCAAGTAAACGAACCTTGACCCCAGCTGGAAGCGACGAGGTTGGGACGTGAAACCGCAGATGGATGGCGCTCGAGACTTTGTTCACATTTTGCCCACCAGCACCTTGGGCGCGCATGGCGGTGATCTCAATTTCGGACGCGGGGATGCAAATAGGCGCTGGCATTGGGAGTTTTTTCGATAGACCTGTAAACTAGATTATCGTTTAACTCTCAGAGACAGTCATGGCTAAAGGTCAGCAAAAGTCGAACAAAGAGTCCAAAAAACCCAAAAAGGACACTTCCACCCCCAAACCCGCGAGCGGACTGAGTGATCCTGTGCGGGCGACGGTCGTAAACACGGTGTTCACACGCATTAAAAACAAAGATCGTTAATTCTGATCTTTAAGTGAGTTAACGCGTGTCAACCAAAGCAGGGAACAGTCATCGAGCGATTTCGCCGAATGACGCCATGAAGGCACAAGCCAAATTAGAACAAGGGCTTGCGGCACATCAACACGGCTCCTTTGCGCAAGCGCGAGATCTGTATGAACGGGCGCTCAAGCTGCATCCCAATCACTTTGACGCCTTGCATATGCTTGGCTTGTTGGCCTATCAGCAAGGGCAACTGGAACGAGCCGCCTTATTAATAGGTAAAGCCTTAAAGCTTGATCCTGATGTCGCGTCTGCACATAATAATTTCGGCAATGTGCTGCAAGATCAGCGCAAGCTGACGTTGGCGTTAGCTAGCTATGATCGCGCGATTTCCTTGGATCCGCAGTATGCGGAGGCCCATAACAATCGAGGCGACTTGTTGCAGGTGCTGGGACGGGTGACTGAGGCCTTGGCAAGTTACGCACGTGCAGTCGAGCTTGCGCCTCGTTATGCCGCGGCTTTTTATAATCAGGCCAATGCCTTGGGTCGCTTGGGACGCTGGCGGCAAGCAGTTGAAAGCTATGACCAGGCGCTAGCGATTACTCCTCAATACCCGCAGGCGCTGATGAATCGTGGCAATGCGCTTGTCGAGCTGCGTGAGAATGAAGCTGCTGTTCAAAGCTATACGCAAGCGTTGTCGCTTGATCCCACGATTCCCTATCTAGCGGGTACTTTGTTGCATGTCAATACGCAGCAGTGCAAATGGGATGACTACCGAGCGCACCTTGACGCCTTGCTAAAAGCTCTTCGCGCAGACGAGCCTGTTTGTTTACCTTTTCCCTTGCTCGCACTGACCGACGATACTGTTTTGCACAAGCAGGTGGCGCAAGCTTGGCTTGCCGCTGCGCACTCAACAAGACGCTCACCTTGGGTGGCGACGGTTCGCAACCCCAGTGCCAAGTTAAAGATTGGGTATTTCTCCGGAGATTTCTGTAATCATCCTGTCGCCTATTTAACCGCAGGCTTATTCGAAGCACATGATCGTGCTCGCTTTGAGATTTTTGGTTTCTCTTTCGGCCCCGATACGCGCGATGAAATGCGGCAACGTCTCGAGCAAACTTTTGATCACTTTCTGGATGTGAAGGACTGCACGGATCCACAGTTAGTGGCGCGTGCCCGTGAATGCGAACTTGATATCGCGGTGGATTTAACCGGTTTGACCAAGGGTTGTCGCCCTAGGGTATTCCTAACACGCGTGGCGCCTGTGCAAGTTAGCTATCTCGGTTATCCGGGGACAACTGGTATCCCTGAGATGGATTATGTGCTGGTGGATCAAGTAATAGCCGAGCCAAGTGACGCTGTGCATTACACCGAGAAACTCATTCGGCTGGCTAACAGCTATCAAGCAAATGATCCGAGTCGTCGGCCATCAGAACGCGTTTTTTCTCGCAAAGAGCTCGGTCTACCGGAACAAGGTTTCGTATATTGCTGTTTCAATAATAATTACAAAATTAATCCAGCGATGTTTGATTGTTGGATGCAGATCTTGTTAGAGGTCCCCGATAGCGTGCTGTGGTTGCGAGAGGCGACAGAGCAAACCACGAAGAACCTTCGTAAAGAGGCCGTCGCCAGAGGTGTTGCAGGGGATCGGCTCGTATTTGCCAGTCGAATTGATTCAATGGCTGATCACTTGGCGAGGCAGCGCGCGGCAGATTTATTTATCGATGCTCTGCCGTATAACGCACACACGACGGCGAGTGATGCCCTTTGGGCCGGCGTGCCTGTCCTAACATGTAAGGGCGGGTCATACGCTGGACGCGTTGGCGCTAGCCTACTCAGCGCGCTTGACTTGCAAGAGCTCATCACGACCAACTTAGAGGATTATGCGGTTCTTGCTATTGCGTTGGCTCGAGACCCTGCCAGACTCTTTGCGATACGAACCAAATTACAGCAGCAATTACTCACGCAGCCTCTATTCGATATCGAGCGATTTGCGCGCAATATCGAACAAGCGTTCGTGATTGCGATCGAACGGAAAGCTAAGGGCTTGCCGAACGATCACTTTGATGTGGGTGCCTAACGAGCTTTCTCGGGGAAAGGTAGTGGCTTACCAGCGGGTATCGGCTCTTCGCCAAGGCTCAATAGCATTGCGATGGTTACGTAGGTGCCACTAACGGCGATGAGGTCTACCAACTGTTGTTCCCCTAGAACTTCTTTTGCATGTTTAAAGAGCTCATCGCTAATTTCGTAGTTTTTTGTCATGTTCATGCACACGTCATACACAGCCGCTTCGTCAGGCTGCATATTACGGGGGCGGATATTGTCCTTCAGGTCGTCTGCTACGTGTGCGGGCAGGCCATTGCGCAGTGCGATCGGGTAATGTGCGAACCATTCAACTTGCGATGTCCAGATTCGTGCTTGAATCAGAATTGCAAATTCATTTAAGCGCATCGGAAGCGATGAGCCAAACCGCAAATAATCTAACAAACGTTTGATCCGATCTGCAAACACTGGGCTGCGCAACATCACATTGTAGGGGCCGCCTAAGCCGATACTGGAAATATCTAGAATCTCTTTGGCTAGGCCAACAGACTCTGGGGCCACGGTCTCGAGTGTGAGTTGGGGGAAACGCTTTGATTGAGGTGTGCTCATTTGTCTTCCGAGTTTGAAAAAATAAAAAGATTAAAAAAATGGCTGTCTTACTTGATGCTTGTTTGAGTCGGGATCACTGATGTTAATGATGCGCGCATTCTGGCTAGTCTGGCTCGCATCACTATATCGACATCGAGCATCATAAAACTCTCGAAGAAAGCACTACGCTGAGCATAACGCTAGAACAGACTGAAGCGAAGTGGTCGCGGCGGCAGAATTTGTGCAGCGCATTAAAGAAACGGTAGGCTGGGCTGGTGGGTTTCTGCTGAGTTCATGGTCTCGCCCTCGGGTAACAGACTCGCCGCACGCACCCCAAGAAGACGTACGCGTTGCTCTAGCGGGACACGCTTGAGACACTCCGTTGCGGCATGCCGAATCTCGGCTCCGGTGGAGATGCAGTTTGTCAGGGTCAGGTCACGTGTAATGACTTGGAAGTCAGCAAATTTAATTTTTATTCCAATCGTCTTACAGGCGTAGCCTTTGCGGGCCAAGTCTTCAGAAAGTCTTAAGCAAAGTTTGGTGAAAGCTTCTGATAGCAATGGCCGATCGAGTTTTGGATGCAGGTCGCGTTCAAATGTTGTTTCTCGGCTGATAGATTTTGGTTCTGACCATGTCACAACCGGGCGGTCGTCAATGCCATGCGCTGCTTGATGCATCCAGGTCCCCGTGGCTCGACCAAAATTAGCAACTAACAATTCAGGTGGCGCGGAAGCAAGCTCCCCCACCGTGATGATGCCTAATTGCCCAAGTTTCTCGTTTGCTTTCGGTCCAATGCCATTAATTTTTTTTGCGGCGAGTGGCCATATGCGATCTTTTAGATCGTCGAGCGGCAGAATGGTTAGCCCATTAGGTTTCTCTAGATCGGAGCAAATCTTCGATAGCAGTTTGTTCGGGCTAATGCCGATCGAACAACTCAACCCGGTGGCCTCGAAGACCTTCGCCTTGATTCGTTGGGCGATCGAGAGGGTATCCTCCTCGAGGCTACTCAGATCAATGTAGATTTCATCTATTCCGCGGTCTTCGATCGCCGGGGCGATCTGCGCGACCGCGCGTTTGAATAATTGTGAATAGTGTCTATACGCCTCGAAGTTTGCTGGCAAAAGGATGGCGTCGGGGGCAAGCAGAGCAGACTTCATCAGCCCCATCCCGGAAAAAACGCCAAGCGCCCGCGCTTCATAGGTGGAGGTGGTGACAACACCACGTCCTATGTAGTCTTTGAGGCGGGTGAAATGTTCAAGACCAGCCCCGCCTTTAGCGGCTGCCGTACTGGCGTTTCGTCCTCCAACAACGACGGGATGTCCTCGCAGCTCCGGGTAGCTTAGGAGCTCCACGGACGCAAAAAAAGCATCCATATCCAAGTGAGCAATTCGTCGTGCACGCGTCATGGCTTAAGTGTAGGGGAATCCTGTGCTCATGGGTGTCTAGATCAGACGATTTTTTGAGGTCGAACATGCTGGAGCCTGCATGCTTTCTCCAGCCTGATTAAAATGCCAGTAAATTACCTCAACGCGCTTGTCATCGGGCCCCATGAAATGAACGCAAACGTCGCATCCACCTCAACGAACAATCTGCACATAGCCGCTTTCCACGCAATGCCTACACCGCATACGGTTCAAGCGAAGCTTCCGCTTACCGAGGCAGCGACTCGGACTGTGGAAAATGGCAGAGATGAATTGATTCGTATTCTTAAGGGGGAAGATAAGCGTCGTTTTGTTGTAGTGGGTCCATGCTCTATCCACGATCCTATCGCGGGAATGGACTATGCCCGTAGGCTGAAAGCGTTGGCTGCCGAGGTCTCCGATGTCTTAATGCTCGTGATGCGGGTGTATTTTGAAAAGCCGCGCACGACGGTCGGTTGGAAAGGCTATATCAACGATCCTCACATGGACGATACATTTCGTATCGATGAGGGGATGGTGCTTGCGAGACAGTTTTTACTGGATGTCAATGAGCTTGGTCTGCCTGCCGGTACCGAGGCGCTCGATCCTATTTCTCCACAATACTTAGGTGACTTGATCGCCTGGAATGCAATTGGTGCACGCACGACTGAATCGCAGACACACCGTGAAATGTCTTCTGGGTTATCGACGCCAGTCGGTTTTAAAAATGCAACGAATGGAGAGGTCGGTGTCGCAGTGAACGCGATTCTTTCGGCATCTCGGCCGCACCGATTTTTGGGGATTTCCAGCGATGGGAAAGTTTCGATTGTGCACACGACGGGTAATCCCTACGGGCACCTCGTGTTACGAGGAGGGGATGGTCGTCCAAACTACGACACCGTATCGATTGCTTTGGCTGAAGAAGGTTTGAAGAAAGCTAAGCTCACTCCCAATATCGTTGTCGACTGTTCGCATGCAAATAGCTACAAGAAACCCGAGCTTCAACCGTTGGTGATGGCTGATGTCGTTAGTCAGATCGTTGCGGGTAATCGATCGGTAGTCGGGGTCATGATTGAATCTAATATTGCAGCGGGAAATCAATCGATTCAAGCTGATCGCAGCAAAATGACGTATGGATGCTCTGTGACTGACGGGTGCGTTGACTGGGAAACTACGGCCAGCATGATTCGTGACGCTGCTCAGCGCCTGCGCGGAGTGCTGGTGTAAGTGAGCAAATTAGTCAAAGCCGTAGAGTGCTGCAGGATTTGTCACGAATATTTTTTTGATGACGGCCTCACTCTCGGTCCAACGACTCATCAGGTCGAGTAACTTCGCATCGTCAGGCTTGATGACTTCTGTCGGGTGCGGCCAGTCGCTACCCCATACCAAGCGCTCAGGCGCTATCTTGATCCAGTGCCTCGGGACGGCATCAATGTCTCGATATTGGCCGCGCTCACCCAACTGACTGTCGAGGTAGGGGCCAGAGAGCTTTACCCACGTGCGTCCACGCTCAAGGAGCGCGTTCATGATGCCTACAGCCGGGTGATCGATCCCAGCAGGTTGTGGCAGTCTTGCCATGTGATCGATGACAAGGCGCGAGGGTAAGCGTTTGAGCATTGCTTCATGCGCTACAAATTGGTCCGCAGTCCAGTGGAGTTGTAAGTGCCATCCAAAGGGTTCGACGCGATGGGAGAGCTCTTCGACCATATCGAAACTTGCGGCTGCATGGGTGGGCGTATACAGAGAGAAACGAATGCCGCGAATCCCAGCATCGTCTAACTCCTGTATTTGTGCATCGGTTGTATCGGTCCTGAGCACTGCAACGCCACGTGCGTTCTGTATGCCCAGTTGCTCGATCGCGTCGACGGTGACGCGATTATCAACGCCATAGCTTCGAGGCGTCACGATGACTGCCCGTGTGGTACCGAGTCTTTTTTGAAGTCGACGGTACTCGTTAACAGTTGCCTTATCCAACGCATGCGCGGCATCGACTACGGTCGGAAAGCGAGCGTCGTAGATATGGAGGTGAGAGTCGCAAGCATCAGCTGGCACGCGCAAGGTGGGCGCAGCGGTGCCTGCCGTGTTGGGAATCATCATTTTTTTGAAGCTTTGAGTCGTAAACGTTTTGCTTCGTTGCGCACAAGATCGGTATGCTGACCAAGCGTCGGGGCCGCAAAAGGCTCCGGCCCTGGGGTGCGGCTAAAGCGAAGCGATCGCTTTAAGCCGCGGTAACGCCCAACAATCGGGTGGTCAAACGTTGTGATCATGTCTTGACTTTGCACCTGAGGGTGTTCAAACATATCTTCAACGCTTCTGGCCGCCGAACAAGGAACCTCTTCACCAAAAATAGCTTCCCATTCCAACGCCGACTTGCTACTAAGCGCACGGTGGATGATGGGCACAATTTCTGCTTGATGCGCCGCGCGTTTACGAACCGTGTCGTAACGCTCGTCTACACCTAGATCGTCTAATCCCAGCTTTTTGCATAACGCGATCCAGAAATGTGGGGTGTTGGCTGAGATGTATAAGTAACCATCTTTTGTGGGATGCAGGCCGGTGATGCCGCCAGAGCGCATATCGCGACCCACGTCACGGCCTTCATTTTCAGCCCAGATCAGGCGAGCGGATTGCAGTGTCATGGCAGCCGATAGTAGCGAGACACTGACAAACTGCCCTTGCCCAGAACGCTCTCGCTCGAAGAGTGCCGAGGACACGGCACCCGCGACCAGAGCCGAGGCGTAGTAGTCGACAATGGATCCGTACAGGATTTCTGGAGGGCCTTCTTTTTTTCCTTGCAAGGTACACATGCCCGTCATGGTCTGTAATACCTGATCAAAGCCCGCCTTGTCTTTCAGGGGGCCCGTTTCACCATAGCCACTGACTGTGCAATAAATGAGTCTCGGATTTAATGCTTTGAGTTGTTCGTAACCGATCCCAATACGGGGTGCAACGGTAGGGCGAAAGTTATGTACCAGTACGTCGGCACTCTCGATCAGCGCCAGTAATATCGCGAGATCGTCAGGCTGTTTGACATCGAGCACCGCCGACAGTTTGCTGCGATTGACACCCAAAAACGCTCGACTTTCGGCTTCAAGGGTCGAAGGGTATTTTCTGAGATTATCGCCAGCGGGTGGCTCTATTTTGATAATTTCTGCGCCTTGATCCGCGAGCAAAGAACAGGCGTACGGACCTGCAATATACGCAGACATATCGACGACACGCACGCCGCTAAGTGGTCCCAGAGAGCCGCTGCGATTAGGAAGTTCAGAAAAAGAGTTTGGTGCTTGAGTGGTCATATGCTTCGCTTAGTCCGCTTGAATGTTAGCGTTCAGGGCAATCGCTTTCCAGCGATCGAGTTCATTGACCAAGTGATTTCCAAAGGCCTCTGAAGTCATGGCAACTGGTGAGGCGCCTTCTTTGACGAAA
Organism: Burkholderiaceae bacterium; assembly: GCA_044376975.1. Lineage (GTDB taxonomy): Bacteria > Pseudomonadota > Gammaproteobacteria > Burkholderiales > Burkholderiaceae_B > Zwartia. Next base: position 10,539 of record JBILJY010000050.1, read on the forward strand.
AAGGACTTCATTGCCTCGGATGTAATGATCTGATTGATAGCCTTGTTGAGCTTTTCGACAACGGGCTTCGGTGTGCCGGCAGGAGCCAGAACGCCCCACCAGAGATCGACTGCAGCCTTAGGAAAGCCAGCTTCTTTTAGTCCGCGGATCTCGGGTGCGACTTCAGAGCGATCTACCGTTGTGACAGCAAGGGCGCGAATCTTATCGTTCTTGACTTGTGAGAGTAACGAGGGTGCACTCGCGATAATCATATCGATTTGCCCGCTTAGTAAGTCTGTCACGGCAGGGCCCATACCCTTGTAGGGAACGTGCGTCATTTTTATGTTGGCAGCGTCTGACAGCAGTTCCGAGGCAAACTGGTTAATGCTACCGACGCCCGAGGTTCCGTAGTTAAGCTTGCCGGGGTTTGCCTTGGCAAACGCAACGAGATCCTCGATTGTTTTGAAGGGTGTGTTGTTGCCAACCGTGATAAGCATCGGACCTTTCGCGAGCATTGCAATCGGTGTAAAGCTTTTGATCGCGTCATACTGCAGATTCTTTCGTACTGCTGCACCTGTCGTAAATGTGGAGGACAGCACGACTAAGGTATAGCCGTCAGCCGGTGCTTTGGCCAACAAGACGTTGGCTAAAATCCCGCCCGCTGCAGGCTTGTTGTCGACAACAACCGATACACCAAGAGTTTCCTGCAACTGCTTACCAATGGCGCGCGCAAAGATGTCGTTGGATCCTCCTGGGGCACTTCCGACGAGTAGCGTGATGGGTTTATTTGGAAACCCCGTTTGGGCATGAACCGTTGCGAGAGTTGCGGTGAGTAGTAAGCCAGTGATGACGCGTATGCAGTTGGTCAAGGTAAACATAAATTAATTCCTTTTAGGGGAGGTCAGGCATGTCAGGGAATCAGGCCCATGCTCTTGGCGTTGGCCACGAGCGCTTGGGCACTTCTAAAAAAAGGTGGGTCAATCATTTTGCCGTCTACGACATAGGCACCAACACCCTCTGCCTCTGCTTGGGCAGCTGCGTCTAAGATACGCAGCGCGTGTGCGATGGCTTCATCGCTAGGTCTGAAGGCGTCATTGGCCATCACGACTTGGCTCGGATGAATGCATGTCTTGCCTGTATAGCCTAGGCTGGCAGCAAAGCCTGCTTCGTGTTTGAAGCCGTCGGTATTCTTGATGTCGGCATACGCCGCATCAAACGCCGCGACGCCGGCTTCGGCCGCAGCCATCTTCATTTCCATCATGGCATATTGCACTGCAAAGAGTTCTTTGCGAGATACAGCGATGGGTTCGAATAAGTCTGCGAGCCCGAGCTGAAGTCCCGCTACGCGTGGGTGCGCGCTTGCAAGCTCAAAAGCGGTACGCAGTGCTTTAGGCGTCTCAATATTTAGTAGTACTTTGATTGGTGTCAGCCCGTTCGCGTTAACGCCGTTCTTGCGCTCGGCAGCTTCGATCATGCCAACGGCTTGACGCACCGCCTCAGCACTCTCCGGCTTTGGAATATTTATCATGTTAAGACCGGCTCTGACCACTTCAGCAATATCGTGTTCAAAAAAGCGAGTATCCATCGCGTTGACTCGCACAATGACGCACTTGTTCGTTTCTATGGCGGACGGGGACGCCATCCAGCCTGCAAGCGTCATACGAGCCGACTCCTTTTTTGATTCGGCGACCGCATCCTCAAGATCAAAAGATAAAGCGTCTGCATCACTGGCTAACGCTTTTTCAAAAAGCTCTGGTCGCGAACCAGGCACAAAAAGTTTACTTCGCATGTTGGGGCTCGTCGTTTGCTTGACCAAGGTGGAACAAGTCTAACTATAGTGGATCAGAAAAAATGCAATCAATGTGTTGCGGCGCAACAAGACCTGCGGCTGTGCGGTGCAGGCTGCATTTAAGTCCGCCACGCTGTAGTATTCCATTATCAAATCGAACCCCATGAATTTACGTCTCGGAGATGTCATGAACTTAACGAAAATTGTCCAAGCTAGCCTGGTGGCACTGTCCCTGGGTAGTGCAGCTTCGAGCCATGCTCAGGGAGCCGCGGCACCCGCCTATCCGGCCAAAACAATCCGTTTGCTGGTTGGCTTTGCACCAGGCGGTGGCACGGATTCGGCAGCACGCACAGTCGCAGTCAAGCTGTCGGAGTTAATTGGACAGAGCGTGGTGGTCGACAACAGACCAGGCGCGGGCGGTAATATCGCCGCTGATGCAGTCGCAAATGCTGCACCAGATGGCTACACAATAGGGTTGGCTAACATTGGATCCTTGGCGGTCAACCCCCACATGCCTGATGGCACGCCCTATAAAACGCTCAAAGATTTTGCCATGATTAGCAATGGCGTGACCTTCGGAAACATTCTAGTGGTGCGTGCGGACTCGAATATCAAAACGCTAGCCGATTACATTGCTGCAGCCAAGAACAAAGATAAGCCATTGTTTTATGGCTCGCCTGGTTTGGGTAGTGCCGGTCACCTTGCGGGTGAATTGTTGCAGGCGCGCACAGGGACTTCGGCAGAGCACATTAACTACAAAGGTGGTGGCCCTGCGATGACGGCGTTATTGGCTGGTGATATCCAAGCGATTTTTGCAAGCGCACCGACTGCAATTCCTCAGATTAAGGGCGGCAAGATACGTGCGCTTGCTGTGACGGGTACGCAACGAGCAAAGGCCTTGCCTGATGTACCCACCATCGCTGAGCTTGGTTTTCCTGGATATCAAGCGACGAACTGGTATAGCTTTGTGGCACCCGCACGAACACCTGATGCAATCGTTCAAAAGCTCAACGAGGCTTTGGTGGCCGCTCTGCGTGACCCTAAGACCATTGAGCGTTTAGAGACCTCGGCGATGGAGCCTGATCCCTCGACACCGCAGGAGATGCGCGCCTTCGTTGAGAAGGAATACGAGACTTGGGGTGACGTCGTGCGCAAGCTCAAATTGAAGCGTTAACGATCATGCCCTCTACGATTGTTGAAAAGATTTTAGCCAAGCATGCGGGACGCGATCGCGTCAGCGCAGGCGAGGTTGTCGTTGCGAATATCGATTTTGCGATGGTAACGGACACGCGGGCAGTCAACACCATCAAAATGATCGACAAATTCGGTGACCAGCCGTTGCAGTTTGCTAAAAATACCGCGCTGGTGCTTGATCACTATTCACCACCTCCGAGCCTGGAGGCCGCGCAAATCCATAGTGAAATGCGTAACTTTGCCGCTGCGCGTGGCACCAAACTTTATGACATCGGTGACGGTATCTGCCATCAAGTGTTGCCTGAAGGTGGTCATTTGACTTGTGGGGATCTCGTCGTTGGCACCGATACACACTCTGTGACCTACGGGGCTTTTAACGCGCTAGGATCGGGCATCGAGGGGACGGATGTATCGGCCGTGATGATGAGCAGCAAGCTTTGGTTTCGTGTGCCTCACACGGTTCGAATCAATTTGCGCGGTCGCCTCGCGCCTGGCGTTTGGGCCAAGGACATCACGCTCGCGATGTTAGGGCGCTTTGGTGCCGAGGGTCTG
>JBILJY010000051.1:0-14013 GCA_044376975.1 Burkholderiaceae bacterium
AGCGTAACCTCTGCACCCGCTTCCCAGGCGGCACGTGCGAGGGCATAGCCAGTCTTGCCCGAAGAGCGGTTGGTGATCACTCGTACAGGATCGATCGCCTCGGTGGTTGGCCCTGCAGTGATCAATACGCGTTTGCCTTTCAACGTTTTTGGTTGAAAAAAGGCGATGAGTTCAGCAACAAGCTGCAAGGGTTCGAGCATACGTCCATCGCCCGTCTCGCCACAGGCTTGCTGACCGTTACCCGGACCGAGAATGCTGACGCCATCGGCGCGCAGTTGAGCCACATTACGTTGGGTGGGGGCCGCTAGCCACATTTCACGATTCATTGCGGGGGCAACGAGTAGCGGACAGGCCCGTGCTAGGCATAGAAGTGAAAGAAGGTCGTCGGCTCGTCCGTGTACGAGTTTTGCCATGAAGTCTGCTGAAGCGGGCGCAATCAAAACAGCGTCGGCGCCACGACTCAGATCGATATGCGGCATATTGTTCGAGACGCGTGCATCCCATTGGTCTGTAAAGACCGGGTGGCCGCTGACTGCCTGCATGGTGACAGGCGTGATAAAGCGTGTGGCTGCCTCGGTCATGACAACATCCACATGGGCTCCTCGCTCTACTAGGCGTCGTGTGAGCTCAGCCGACTTGTAGCAAGCGATACCGCCACTTAATCCTAATACGATGCGCTTATTGTGTAGATCTTGCATGCTGACCCCGAAGGCGCAATAGTTCGTCCAGAATCAAAAGAATAGCACCGAGCGTGATGCCTGTGTCGGCGACATTAAAGGCTGGGTAGTACCAGTCTTTCCAGTAGAACAGTAGGAAATCAACGACATGTCCGTAGGCGATTCGGTCAATCACATTGCCTATGGCCCCACCCAAGATAAGTGTTAACGCCAGCATTAGTCGCTTGTTTGAGCGGCTCTTATGCATCATGATCACAATAAAAACGGAGGCAAGTAGCCCCAAGATCGTAAAGAACCAGCGTTGCCAGCCATCGGCTTGGGCAAGAAAGCTGAACGCAGCACCCGGGTTGTAGAGAAGCGTGAAGTCAAAAAATGGTAGAACGGTAATGCGCTGGCCGTACCGCAACGCACCGTCAAAATACAGTTTGGTGACTTGATCTAAGACGATCAACACGCCCGCCATGAGCAACCAGCGCCACAAGTTGGGTGTGGCGTGGGTTGACGCACTCGTGGGCAAGGGCGCTTTCATTTTGTTTAGTGACTATCCTGAGCGGCTTCTTGCAGGCTCGAGACGCAACGCCCACAAATATGAGGGTGCTCTGCATCGTGACCGATATCCTCGCGCCAGTGCCAGCAGCGTTCGCATTTTGTATGCGTTGAGGCGGCAATGGAAATTGACAGCTCAGATTGCTCACCTGCATGCACACCAACACGAGACACGATGAAGATGAACGACAGTTGATCCGCCACGCTTTGCAGCAGAGGCAAATCAGCACCACTCGCGGTGAGGTCAACCTCGCCTTGTAACGAAGACCCGATGTCGCCAGCGGTGCGCAAATCTTCGAGTTTGCGCATCACGAGCCCACGAATTTCGCGCAGACGTGTCCAGCGTGCTTCCAGTGTTTCAATGTCGGAGACGACGGGAAGCTTGTGATAACACTCTGTGAAAATTGTTTCTTTTCCGACTTCTTGCACCGACTTGAGGGTCGAGTTAGTTAAGATGCCCCAGGCTTCTTCGGCGGTAAACGACAGCACAGGTGCCATCAGTTTGAGTAAGGTTTGGGTGATATGCAAGAGCGCTGTTTGCGCGGAGCGTCGCGCGATGCTGCGCGGTGCGGATGTGTAAAGACGGTCTTTGAGTACGTCTAGATAAAAGGCACCGAGATCTTCCGAGCAGAAGTGTTGCAGCCGTGACATTGCCGGTTGGAATTCGTAACGGTCGAAAGCGGCGAGCACTTCGGACTGCATGGTTGCAGTCATTGCCAGTGCGTAGCGATCGATCTCGAGCATTGCGTCCACAGTGACTGCATCTTTTGCGGCGTCGAAGTCTGCGAGGTTTGCCAATAAGAAGCGTAGGGTGTTGCGAATCCGGCGGTAGCCCTCAACAACACGCTTGAGGATTTCATCAGAAATAGATAGTTCGCCAGAGTAGTCTGTGCTGGCAACCCAAAGACGTAATATCTCCGCACCAAGGCTATCAGACACCTTTTGCGGCGCGATCACGTTACCGACCGATTTACTCATTTTGCGGCCTTGCCCATCCACGACAAAACCATGGGTCAGCAGGCTGTTATAGGGGGCTCGTCCCGAGAGCATGCAACCGGTGAGTAGGGAGGAATGGAACCAACCGCGATGCTGATCGGAGCCCTCCAGATAGAGGTCGGCAGGCCACGTCAATTCGCCATGCGATCCTTTGTTCTGGTTATTTGGTCCACCGAGCACTGTTGCATGTGTTGTGCCTGAATCAAACCAGACATCAAGCGTGTCGCGATTCTTTTCGTACAGTTTGGCATCCGCCTCGCCAAGCAGCTCGGCCGGCTCAAGTGTCTGCCACGCTTCGATACCGTGTTGTTCAACGCGTTTGGCGACTTCTTCAAGGAGCGCTGGTGTATTAGGATGTAAAGCGCCGGTTTCTTTGTGGATAAAAAATGCCATGGGGACACCCCATTGGCGTTGGCGCGAGAGGGTCCAGTCGGGTCGGTTTGCAATCATCGCGTGCAGTCGCGCACGGCCCCAGGACGGATAGAACGCTGTGGCGTCGATAGCAGCTAGGGCGCTTTCGCGCAGCGTGTGTCCGCCGTCCTTGGGTTTGAGGTCCATGCCTGCAAACCATTGACTCGTTGCTCGGTAGATAATGGGCGTCTTGTGGCGCCAGCAATGCATATAGCTGTGTTGGTGCGGCTCTTGTTTGATGAGCGTGCCCACAGCTTTTAAGGCATCGACAATTTTAGGATTGGCTTCCCAGATCGTCAGTCCACCAAAGCCAGCTAGGCTAGGAATGTATTTTCCATCGCCCATGACTGGGCTCAGGATGTCGGCGTCTTTCAACCCGTTGGCTTTGCAGGACTGGAAGTCTTCAATCCCGTAGGCAGGGGCCGAATGCACGACACCCGTGCCTGTATCAAGGGTCACGTAGTCACCAAGATAGATAGGTGATAGGCGCTTGTAGCTCGCATCAAAGCTAGCCAAGGGGTGCTCAAACGCAACGTGGTCTAGCGCGGCACCTTTGCAACGCGCGATGATTTCGCCTTCCAGACCCCACTCTTTGAGGCAGTGCTCGACACGATCGGCGGCAAGTAACAGGAGTTCGCCAGTGGCCGGTGCCGGCCTGACGCGCACAAGCGCGTAGTCAAACTCTGGGTGAATATTGAGGGCCTGGTTTGAAGGTATCGTCCAAGGCGTTGTTGTCCAGATGACAATCGCACCCGCTTGAACCGAGGGTAAGCCAAAGGCGTTGGCAAGTCCTGCGTGGTCCACAAACGGAAATGCGATGTGGACAGCAGGATCGCTGCGGTCTGCATATTCAACTTCTGCTTCCGCGAGTGCTGAGCCGCAATCGAAACACCAGTTCACTGGCTTGAGTCCTCGAAAGACGTAGCCTTTTTCGAGAATACGACCGAGGGCGCGGATCTCATCAGCTTCATTGCTGAAGTTCATTGTCATGTAGGGACGTTTCCAGTCACCCAAAACGCCCAGACGTTCAAAGTCCTTCTTTTGGCGCTCGATCTGCTCTAAGGCATAAGCGCGTGCCTTAGATTGAACCTCGGCAACTGGTAAATGTTTACCGTATTTTTTCTCAATCTGAATCTCGATGGGCATACCGTGGCAATCCCAGCCCGGTACGTAAGCCGCGTCAAAGCCTGCCATGTTTCGGCTTTTAACGATCATGTCTTTCAAAATCTTGTTGACCGCGTGACCAATGTGGATGTCACCGTTGGCATAGGGCGGGCCGTCATGCAACAGGAAAGTCGGTCGTCCCTTGCTGGCTTTGCGTATGGCTTGATACACACCTTTTTCTTGCCATTGCGCAACCCACAGGGGTTCGCGACGAGGCAGATCGCCCCGCATTGGAAATGGGGTGTCGGGCAAATTCAGAGTGTTTTTATAGTCCATGGCGCGCAAGGTAGGCTCGCGCATGCTGGGCATCGGCGTGCATGGCGGCGGTAAGGGTAGGCAAATCGGGAAACTTTTCTTCGTCCCGCAAGTGTCGCAGGAGTTCGACGCGCACGAGTTTACCGTAAGCGTCGAGATTGGTATCGAATAGGTGGGTCTCTAGCAAAATCCGGCCATCGTCTTCGACCGTTGGGCGCACGCCCAAACTGGCTACGCCTGGGAGCGGCTGTGGACCGAGTCCATGGACTAACACCGCGTAAATACCAGAGCGTGCGGCGCAACGGGGAGTCACGCGCATATTCATTGTCGGCATATTCAAGGTGCGCCCAAGTTTTTTTCCGTGTATGACGTGCCCTGTCATGGCGTAGGGCCGACCGAGCAAATGCGCGGTTTGTACCAAATCACCGGCTGCCAGCGCGGCCCGCACCGCCGAGCTTGAGATGCGCGATCCCCTGTCGTCCGTGATGTCGCCAAGCCCCTCGACCTGCATGCCATGCTGACGCCCAAGGCTACGTAACAGGTCGATATCTCCGCCGCGTTGGCGACCGAAGCGGAAATCTTCGCCGACCAAAAGCCACTGGGTATTGAGTTCTCGGATCAGTAAGCGGGTGACGAACTCCGAGGCGGACATTTCCGCGAGCGCGCGGTTAAACCGCGCGACCATGATCCGTTGAATCCCTGCGTCGGCCAACTCGGTGACCTTGTCACGAAGTCCGGTAATTTGTGGTGGTGAGAGCTCTGGCCGATGGTTCACCCCCGCGAAGTACTGTCGTGGATGCGGTGAGAAGGTCAGAACCGTGGGGCAGAGCGCTTGTTCCCGTGCGGCCTGGCACACTTGGTCGAGCATCGCCCGATGGCCTCTGTGGACACCATCAAAGTTGCCAATGGAAAGGGCGCTGGGCTGAGTGAGCGGCGGGACCGGCGCTTGCCGAAAAATACATAAAGAGGTTTTCACGGGTGACAGTTTACAATTTCGTACCGAACACAAAGTAGATTTCCATGCCAGATACCCCTAATTTTCGGGCGCGCTTCGTCATTTTGGTCTCCGGACAGGGCTCAAACATGCAAGCAATCGTTCAGGCTTGCCAATCGGGGCGCTGTTCTGCAGAGGTTGTCGCAGTCTTGGCAAGCCGCGCTCAAACGGGCGGGATTACTTGGGCCGCGACCCAGAACATTCCCACGGAAATCGTTCCACATGCCGATTTTGCCAGCCGGGAAGCCTTCGACGAAGCTTTAGCACAAAAAATCGACGCGTATGCCCCAGACTATGTCTTGCTCGCGGGTTTTATGCGCGTACTGACCCCCGCGTTCGTTGCGCGCTATGCGGGTCGACTCATTAACATCCACCCCTCGCTGCTGCCTGCTTTTCCGGGCTTGCACACCCACGCCCAAGCGTTGGCAAAGGGGGTGCAGACCCATGGATGTACCGTACACTTCGTCACCCCAGTGCTAGATCATGGCCCGATCATTGCGCAGGGAGTCGTGCCGGTTCTCGCGCGCGACACGCCGGAGTCGTTAGCCGCGCGCGTATTGGCGGTCGAGCATCGGGTGTACCCCGCGGTTGCCGCATGGCTTGCAGAGGGGCGTGTGCATTTATGCGCCGATCAGCGCGTTGAGGTCGACGGCGTTGAAAACAGATTATTTACATCGGAATCCCTATGAGCAACCCTAAGCCGCCAAGTCGTCAGACGGCGCGTACCTCCAAGGCCTCCGGTCTAAACAAAAAAGATCTCGCGAGACGGGCAGCGCTTGGTGCGTCGCCCCAGTCTGCGAGGCCAGGCTCGGCAACAGACCGTCTGATGAAGGCCGAGCCCCATGGGACTCGTCGGCCAGGGGCCGGTAGCTACGGTGGCTCCGTCGTTGCAGGCACTGATGTGCCAGAGAAACCCGTATCCACCTATGTGCCTAAGCCTCGCGCACCGGTAATGACGACGCGGTTGGATCAGATTCGTCAGGTTCTCGACGAGGTGTTGACCTGGCGCTTTGCCGCTGATTCCGTGGTCTCTCACTGGTTTCGCGCGCATCCGAAACTGGGGATCCGCGATCGAGCAGAGGTTGCTGAGGTGGTCTATGACGTGCTGCGGCACTTGCGTCGTTACCGGCAGCTTGGAGAAAGCGGGGTGGGTAATGCGGTACGTCGCTTGGCGATTCAGGGTGCGATTGTCACCATGGATCCAGAGAAAGTGCGTGCTGTGCTTGACTCAGGGGAGATCGCTTGGTTGGACCGCATCGCACAGATCGAGGACTTATCTATGCCGCTGCAAGTGCGCGGCAGTTTGCCTGATTGGTTGTATGAACGGATCAAAGAGCTTCCCGACCTAGAAAACCTTGTTGCGGCCTTGAATCAAGGAGCGCCTCTGGATATTCGGGTCAATCCGCTCAAGGCCGAGCGCGATGACATGCTGGCCGACCTCACACGCGGCAATGCCGTTCGTCATGCACCCGTTGCGACACCGTACTCTCCTTGGGGGATACGTTTGACGGGGCGTCCCGCAATGAACAAGTGGCATCAGTTTGAGCACGGTTTAATTGAGGTGCAGGATGAGGGCAGCCAACTGCTCGCCTTGTTGGTCGGACCCAAGCGCGGGGAAATGGTGATCGATTTTTGCGCGGGAGCAGGTGGCAAAACGCTGTTGCTGGGTGCACTGATGCGGTCAACAGGTCGTCTGTATGCCTTTGATGTGTCTGCGACGCGTTTAGCTAAAGCCAAGCCGCGTTTTGCGCGAAGTGGTCTATCGAACGTGGTACCTGTAGCGATTGATCACGAAAACGATCAGCGCGTGCGTCGGTTGGCGGGCAAGGCGCAGCGCGTGTTGGTCGATGCACCTTGCAGCGGAGTGGGTACGTTGCGCCGCAATCCCGATCTAAAGTGGCGCCAGTCAGCACAAAGTTTGGCTGAGCTTGTCGACTTGCAGGCTCGTATTTTAAATAGTGCGTCGCGGTGTGTCGCGCCAGGCGGGCGTCTTGTGTATGCCACGTGCAGCATTCTGGCCGAAGAAAATCAGGAGCAGGTCGAGCGGTTTTTGGCGGCACATCCTGATTTTGAACTGGTTGATGCTGCGCCGTTGTTGGCAGCGCGCACGCCCCTTCAGATTGAAGGCCCTTATCTGAGTCTTCGGCCAGATGTGCATGGTACCGATGGCTTCTTTGCTGCCGTGATGGAAAGAAAGAAAGACTTAGCTGGAGCGGAGCCCAGTAAACAGAAGGCTGAAACAGAAAACTCTCTAGATTGTTGATTTTGCGCAAAAACTTTAAGGTCACTCTGTAGTCACCGGTCATCGGTAGGCTAAAATCCGTCTGACTATTTTGTCGTTTTTTGATACAGATACATGAAAGAACTCATTTCGTTTGGCGCAGGTGGTTTGCTGCAGGCATCCTGGTGGCAAGTGGTGATTTACACCTTGGTGATGACACACATCACCATTGTGGCCGTCACAATATTTTTGCATCGTTGCCAGGCACATCGGGGCCTAGATCTGCACCCAGCTGTGGCGCATTTCTTCCGTTTTTGGCTTTGGATGACCACTGGAATGGTCACGAAGGAATGGGTGGCCATTCATCGCAAGCACCATGCCCGTTGCGAGCGTGAAGGGGATCCGCACTCGCCAATGATGTATGGCATTAGTAAGGTTTTATTTAGTGGTGCAGAGCTGTACAGGCACGAATCTAAAAATGCCGAGACCTTAAGCAAGTTTGGTCATGGCACGCCTGATGATTGGCTTGAGCGCAATATCTACACCAAGTTCAGTGCCCGCGGCATTCTACTGATGCTGATTATTGACGTGAGTTTGTTTGGCGCACTTGGCTTGACCGTTTGGGCGATTCAAATGGCTTGGATACCGTTCTGGGCCGCTGGCGTGGTCAATGGTGTTGGTCATTACTGGGGTTACCGTAATTTCGCCAGCCCTGATACGAGCACCAATGTCTTCCCCTGGGGGATTTTGATTGGTGGCGAAGAGCTGCACAATAATCACCACGCGTTTGGTAGCTCGGCCAAGTTTTCAAGTAAGTGGTATGAGCTTGACATCGGTTGGGTCTACATACTGGGCCTGAAGGCGCTCGGTCTGGTGCAGATTAAAAAGGTAGCGCCGAAGTTGCGACTAGAAGCCACAGGTAAAACCGGTATTGATCAGCGCACCTTGCAAGGCGTGATCGCACACCGCTATGAAATTTTGGCACGCTACACAGGCTTGATGAAAACGGCATGTCGCGATGAGCTTTCGCGGCTACAGGCGTCTCGCAACGAAGAGAAGGCGCAAGCCTTGGTCGCGGCAACCCACTGGCTGGGGCGCGGTGACGAGAACCTCGCGCCAGCTGAGCGCGCGCGTATCGATCAAGCGATTTCGTTAAACGAATCTCTGTCGACCATGGTGCAAATGCGTCATGAGCTCGTCAAACTTTGGGACAGCTCGACGTCGTCGAGCGAGCAACTGCTGCATGACTTGCAAGCATGGTGTCAGCGCGCACAACAAAGCGGTATCGCCGGTCTTGAGGAGTTCGCCTTGCGTCTACGCCGCTATGCGGCATGATCGACAAGCTTAACGAGCCACAGCGCGAGGCGGTTACCCTCCCTGCGCAGCACGCGCTGGTACTTGCGGGTGCAGGGAGCGGAAAAACTCGGGTGCTCACCACGCGCATGGCGTGGTTGATTCAGACGGGGCAGGTGAGCCCTTTAGGAATCCTCGCTGTCACGTTTACCAATAAGGCTGCGCGCGAGATGGTTTCGCGCGTGTCTTCTATTCTGCCGATCGATACGCGTGGTTTGTGGATTGGCACTTTCCATGGTCTTTGTAATCGCATGCTGCGCGCGCACCACCGCGACGCAGGCTTGCCTCAGGCGTTTCAAATTCTCGATACAGCCGATCAGCTCGCAGCGATTAAGCGACTGCTCAAAGCGAATGGCATTGATGACGAAAAGTATCCGGCGCGCGATGTCCAGCGTTTTATCAACGGTGCGAAAGAGGACGGCTTGCGTCCAGGCGATGTCGAGGCCCATGATAGTTTTCGGCGTCGGTTAATCGAGATCTACACACTGTACGAAACACAGTGCCAGCGCGAAGGGGTGGTGGACTTCCCTGAGCTTTTACTGCGTGCCTATGAGTTGCTGGCACGAAACGAGCCTATCCGCAGTCATTATCAGCGTCGCTTCAGACATGTGCTCGTTGATGAGTTTCAAGACACCAACACGCTGCAGTACAAGTGGCTAATGCTCTTGGCGGGTGGCGGTGCAAGTTTGTTTGCCGTGGGGGATGATGATCAGTCTATCTATGCGTTTCGCGGCGCCAACGTGGGCAATATGGCTGACTTTGAGCGTGACTATGCCCGCGGAACTGTGATCAGGCTAGAGCAGAATTACCGCTCGTTTGGCCATATTCTTGACTCCGCCAATGCGCTGATTAGCCACAACAATGGTCGTCTAGGCAAGAATTTGTGGACTGAGCAGGGTGAGGGCGAGCAAATCCGCGTGGTGGAACAACCCACGGATCTGCTCGAAGCGCAGTGGTTAGTCGACGAAGTGCGTGGTCTGATCTCGGACGGACGAGATCGCAGTCAGATAGCAGTGCTTTATCGCAGCAATGCGCAATCACGCGTAATCGAGCATGCATTGTTTTCTTCGGGGATTGCCTACAAAGTCTACGGTGGCTTGCGCTTCTTTGAGCGTCAGGAGGTCAAGCACGCCTTGGCATACTTGCGTTTGATGGCGAATGCCGATGATGACACCTCCTGGATGCGGGTTGTGAATTTCCCGCCGCGCGGGATCGGTGCGCGTACACTTGAGTTGCTCGGTGATCAGGCGCGCGCGTATGACACGAGTTTGTCGTCTGCTGTGGCGCGTGTGCCAGGCAAGGGCGGCTCGAACTTAGCTCAATTCGCCACGATGATCCAACGTCTGGCTGCTGAAACGCGTGAGTTACCTTTGCCAGAGATGGTCGAACATGTCATTGATCAAAGCGGTCTAATTGCCCACTATCAGCAAGATCGCGAAGGTGCGGATCGGATCGAAAACTTAAAAGAGCTTGTGACGGCAGCGGCCGCCTTTGTCTCCGAAGCGAATTTAGATGGTTTGCCAGCGGGTGTGGCGCTTCAAGCTCCTGCATCAGGTGACTTTGTGGGGACAGAGCCAGGTGAGGGTGACCCTTCTGTGGCAAGCGACGCTTTGCGGGTTGGCTTTGATGGCTTGTCTCCTTTGATGGCCTTTTTATCGCATGCAGCACTCGAGGCGGGAGATAATCAGGCGCAAGCAGGGCAAGATGCGGTTCAATTAATGACCGTGCATGCCGCGAAGGGCTTGGAATTTGATGCGGTTTTTATTACCGGTATTGAAGAAGGCTTGTTTCCGCACGAAAACAGTATTCTTGAGCAAGCAGGGCTCGAAGAAGAGCGCCGCTTAATGTATGTGGCGATTACCCGTGCTCGGGAGCGTTTGTACTTCAGTTTGGCGCAGAGTCGGATGTTGCACGGCCAGACGCGCTACGCGATGCGCTCGCGCTTCCTGTCTGAAATTCCTGACGAGCACTTGAAGTGGTTGACACCCAAGCAGGGCTTGAGTGACTCTGAACCAAGATGGAAGAGTAGTGGGGGTGGTTTTGATCCCTACGCAAGGAATCCAAAATCTAGTGTTGTCTCTGCGACGCCGCGCAGTGTCACCAGCGGTGTGACGGTGGGCGCGCAGCAGTTTCGGGTAGGACAAGGGGTGCGTCACGCTCGTTTCGGCGAGGGAACGATCATTGGCCTAGCGGGCAGCGGCATTGAGGCCCAAGCGCAAATTCAGTTTCGTGAGGTGGGCGCGAAAACCCTAGCCCTCGGTGTGGCCAAGCTCGATATTATTCAGAGCTAACATCCAGCTGCTCGAGCTCTTCTTGCAAACTTAACCAGCGATCTTCAAGCTCAGAGGCGCATTTCGTAAGCTCGCCGTGTTTAGCGAGCGTTTCCATTCGTTCTTGTCTGCGCGCATCGCTGTATAAATCTGGGTCAGCAATGCGTTCGTCGAGCGTGCGCACCTGCATTTGTGTTTGTTCGAGTTCTTTTTCAACAGTTTTGAGCTTGGTTTCAAGCGGTTTACGCAGTTGCGCCAAGCGCTGACGTTCTTGCGCTTGTTCTCTTTTTTGATTCTTGCGGTCACCCACGACGGCTTGCGTATCTTGCACGGCAGCGGTGCCCAGCGTGGCCGGCTTGCCTGCATCGCGCGCGATTGCGTCTTGTTTGCGAGCATTGGCCTGGTGCTGGGCGAGCCAGTCCCGATAGTCCTCTAGATCGCCATCAAACTCCTGTACGCCGCCATCGGCAACAATCCAAAAACTATCGACGGTGGTGCGCAGTAAGTGTCGGTCGTGCGAAACCAACAACATGCTGCCACCGAACTCAGCCAGCGCCGTGGTCAGCGCCTCGCGTGTCTCGACATCGAGGTGGTTACTTGGTTCATCAAGGAGAAGTAGATTCGGTTTTTGCCAGACGATAAGTGCCAAGGCAAGCCTTGCTTTTTCTCCGCCAGACATGGGCTCGACTGTATCCATCACGCGATCGCCACCAAAACCGAAACCACCTAGGTAGTTACGGAGTTCCTGTTCGCGAGTCTGGGGGGCGAGTCGTGCGAGATGTTGCAATGGACTGCTATCCAGATCCAACATGTCTAGCTGGTGTTGTGCGAAATAGCCAACTTCAAGCCCACGCGAGGCCTTTCGACTTCCCGCCTGAACTTCTAACTCACCGGCCAGTGTTTTGACGAGTGTGCTTTTGCCGGCACCATTGACGCCCAGGATGCCAATGCGATCGCCACCACGGACCATAAGCTTGACGTTTCGTAAGATGGGAATAGACGTGCCTGCCTCGTCTGTGTAGCCCGCCTGCATGTCGTCTAGAACTAAGAGCGGATCTGGCATCTCGTCTGGAGAGGGGATGCGTATATCGATTCCCGACTCGGCATGTATGGGTGCGAGCAGTTCCATTCTCGCCAGCGCTTTAACGCGACTCTGCGCTTGCTTCGCTTTGGAAGCCTTCGCTTTAAAGCGGTCGATAAAGCCTTGTAGTCGCGCGGCTTCGCGCGTTTGGCGTTCGTACGCAATCGTTGTTTGACGCAGTCGCTCGGCGCGTTGCAAGACAAAATCTTGGTAGCCGCCTTTGTAGCGGTTGAGTTTGCCTTGATCGAAGTGCAAAATCGTTTGCGCGACTGCATCCAGGAATTCGGTATCGTGCGAGATCAGCAGGACCGTACCTTGGTAAGCTCCAAGCCATCGCTCAAGCCAAAGCATGGCATCGAGATCAAGGTGGTTGGTCGGTTCATCAAGCAGCAGGAGTTCGGACGGTGCCATGAGTGCCCGTGCTAGTGCGAGACGCATGCGCCAGCCTCCGGAGAAACTATCGACCGGTTGTTCCCACTGGGCTGGGGTAAAGCCCAGTCCAGCGAGAAGTTGTTCTGCGCGCGAGGGTGCAGTCCAGGCATCCGCCTCAATCAACTCAGACTCGAGCTCTGCAATCTTTGCGCCGAAGGCCTCGATGCGCTCCGGACGTTGTTCGAGCTCTGCATTAATTGCTGCTCGTGCTGCTTGCAGGGATCGAAGATGGGTATCCCCGTCAATGACGAACTCTCGTGCTGCGTTGGTCGTGGAGGCGATCTCTTGCCTGACACTGGCAATACGCCAGCCAGAGGGAACATCCAGGGTGCCCGCATCCGCATCGAGTTCGTGCTGCAGTAACGCGAATAGTGTCGATTTGCCCGCGCCATTTTTGCCCACAAAACCAACGCGCTCGCCCGGATGCACGACGAACTCTGTTTGGTCGAGGAGAACTTTGGTGCCGCGCCGCACCGTCAAGCCAGACGCGCGAATCACGGCTGCAGTTGTCCGCGGCTAAGTAAGAGAATCTGGTCTGAAGCTTCAGCTGTGTCTAGCCAGATTGGTTCTAGCTCTGGAAAGGCGGCTTCAAAGAAGGCGCGCTCGTGCCCGATCTCAATCACCAGATAGCCCTCATCACTGAGGTGGGCTGGGGCTTGTTCAAGAATGGTACGAACGATGTCCATGCCGTCATCACCACCCGCTAAAGCAAGACGTGGTTCATGTCGGTACTCTGCAGGCAGCTTGCCCATGGAGGTCGTATTGACGTACGGTGGATTACTGATGATCAGGTCGTAACGGGCGGCAACTGGTAACGGATCGTACAGGCTGCCATGGTGAAGGTTGAGTCGATCGCCTATGCCATGTTGTGCGACATTGATCGCTGCGACATCTAGCGCATCGCGAGAGATATCCGTTGCATCGACGAAGGCTTCAGGAAACTGATGGGCTGCAATGATGGCTAAACAGCCTGAGCCGGTGCAGAGGTCAAGAATACCGGTGACCTCGTACGGATCGCTGATCCAAGGGCTTAGTTGATTCATCAAGAGCTCGGCGATGGGCGAGCGCGGCACAATGACGCGTTGATCAACATGAAAGCGAAATCCCTGAAGCCATGCTTCATGCGTGAGGTAAGGTGCGGGAAGGCGTTGTTCACAGCGAAGATCAAGGAGTGAAAGCGCGCGTTCGCGCTCTTCAGGCAGGACCCGGGCGTCCATAAAGGGTTCGAGCTGATCGGGTGGTAAATGCAGAGCAAAGAGCACCAGATAAACCGCTTCGTCCCACGCGTTATCCGAGCCATGACCAAAAAAAAGCTTGGCTTCGTTAAAGCGTGAAACACCGTAGCGAATTAAATCGCGTACGGTGCACAGTGCATCCCGGGATTGCGGCATTAGGCTCTCAGGAGATCGTTAATGCTGGTCTTGGCGCGGGTCTGTGCATCGACCCGTTTGACAATGATGGCGCAGTTCAGGCTATGCGAGCCGTCGGCTGCCGGCAAAGAACCGGGCACGACGACGGAACCGGAGGGCACGCGACCGTAATGAATCTCTTTGGTCTCGCGATCGTAAATGCGTGTGCTCTGCGATAAGAAAACACCCATGGCCAGCACGGAG
>JBILJY010000052.1:0-13980 GCA_044376975.1 Burkholderiaceae bacterium
TTCGCAGCTTACGCCTCACCTTTAATCCCTCCTTGATGGGCCGAACGCGATGTCAGTCAAAACCGGCGAACGTAAACATCAGATTCTGCAAATGCTTGCAGAAATGCTTGAGCAGCCTCGTGCGGCTCGAATCACAACGGCTGCGCTTGCTGCGCGAATGCAATTGTCTGAGGCAGCGCTTTACCGTCACTTCGCAAGCAAAGCCCAAATGTTTGAGGGCTTGTTCGAGTTCATCGAATCAACGATTTTCACGCTCGTTAGTCAAATCGTGGCGGCAGAACCTAATGGTGTGGAACAGGCGCGCAAAATCGCCGCGATGTTGCTCACCTTTGCACAACGCAACCGCGGCATGACGCGCGTCTTGACCGGGGACGCCCTCGTGACCGAGGACGAGCGCCTTCAAGCACGCGCTAGTCAGATTACTGATCGCATCGATGCCTCTTTCAAGCAATCGCTGCGCCATGCCATCACTAGCGGAACACTTGATCCTTCGATTGAAGTCACCGCCTTAGCGGCTGCGCTGACACAGTTTGTGATTGGCAGCTGGTTGCGCTTTGCACAGAGCGCATGGCAAACCGTTCCCACCTTACACATGGAAGCACAACTCAAGCTGATCCTGGGTGCGGCTGAGAATAGTCGCTAAGCCAAATTAACTCAGGCGTGAGGCCTCGACGCGCAAACAATACAGCCGAGATCGCGCTTAACTTTTACGCTATGCCACTGCATGTCGAGTGCGTCCAGTATTAATAGGCGACCTTTCAGGGTAGTGCCGATTGCAGCGATAATTTTCAATGCCTCTGCGGCCTGCATGCTGCCGATGATGCCGACGAGGGGGGCAAAAACCCCCGTGGTCGCACAGTTAAGCGCCTCCACATCGTCCGCCTCGGGAAATAAGCAGTGATAACAGGGTGCCTGCGGGTCGCGGGGATCAAACACACTGACCTGCCCCTCAAAACGGATGCCTGCGCCGGAAACCAAAGGCTTGGCATACTGAACACAAGCGCGATTGACCGCATGGCGCGTTGCAAAATTATCAGTGCAGTCCAAGACAACATCGACTTGTGAGATCTCTTGATCGAGGGAATGCGGGTCCATCCTCGTCGTTCGAATCTCTACCTTCAGTTCCGGATTCAGCGCCAGCATTGTCTGGCGCCCAGACTCTGCCTTGAGCTGCCCGAGACGACTCGTATTGTGCATAATCTGCCGCTGTAGATTACTAATCTCAACGACATCATTATCAGCCAACACGATCGTGCCCACGCCAGCAGAGGCAAGGTACATCGCCGCAGGCGAACCTAACCCACCGGCTCCTACGATTAACACCCTCGCCGCCAAGAGCCTTTCTTGGCCTTCTATGCCCAACTCATCCAACAAGATATGCCGAGCATACCTTAGCAGCTGGGCGTCATTCATTTTTTACTCGACGATCCCTCGGCCGCGGCTCCTGCCTTTGCGCTCTTGGGTGCAGGGACGGCTTTTTGAATCGGCTTCCCATCCAAGAAGTTAACGGCCTGTTGCAACTGGAAGTCTTCTGGCGTGCCAAACTGAAACACCTTATTGGTATCTGCGAGCGGCGTTTCATCTTCCTTCGCTTTTGCCTGCTCTTCCGGAGTCTGACGGTTGCTCAGATGGCGCTGCAGATCAGCTTCACGGGGCATTTTGAACAAGTCGCCCTCTGCTGTATCGGCTACGACGATGTCTGGGCTGATGCCCTTGGCCTGAATTGAGCGACCATTTGGCGTGAAATAACGTGACGTCGTAAGCTTAATTGCAGTGGTGTCTGAGATTGGCAGAATGACCTGGACAGAACCTTTACCAAAGGTCCGGTTACCCATGATGGTGGCACGCTTGTGATCTTGCAAAGCACCCGCAACGATCTCTGCCGCCGAAGCCGAACCGACGTTAACCAAGACCACCATCGGTACCGTCTTCACCCACGCAGGTAGGCCACGCAAGTAGTCGGGCTCGCCACGCGCATAGTCAGAAGGGTTAGACAAATATTTTTGTTTTGCATCTGGCGCACGACCGTCTGTCGACACAACCAGAGTATCGGGCTTGAGGAAGGCCGCTGAGACACCAATTGCACCACTCAATAACCCACCCGGATCGTTGCGCAGATCGAGGATCAACGCACGCGGAGCACCCTTCGCCGCGAGCTCTTTCAAATGCCTTGCAAGGTCAGCGCCTGTCTTTTCCTGGAATTGCGCGATACGTACATAACCAATATTTCCGTCGAGCATCTTGCTGCGTACGCTGCGCACACGAATCGTATCGCGCACAATCTTGATGACTAGCGGTTGTGTTTGACCTTGCCGAATAATCGTCAGGGTGATCGGCGTTCTAACAGGACCGCGCATCATCTTGACCGCGTCAGTCAAGCTCAAGCCTTTAGTCGAGGTGTCATCAATTTTAGAAATTAAATCTCCGGCACGAATCCCCGCGCGTGCGGCGGGCGTGTCTTCGATCGGCGAGATGACTTTTACCATCCCGTCTTCCGTACCCACCTCAATCCCTAAACCACCGAACTCGCCTTGTGTGGAGCTTTGCATTTCTTTGAAAGCGTCCGCGTCCAGGTAGGCAGAGTGCGGATCCAGATCGGACAGCATTCCAGAGATTGCGCCACTGATTAGTTTTTTATCGTCAACGGCCTCAACGTAATTATTTTTGATTGCCGAAAACACACTCGAGAATTGTCTCAACTCATCGAGCGGCAAGGGCGAACCGCGCTGCGCGACAGCACTGATGCCCAGGCTCAAGAGCACTCCGGCAACGATACCTGCGGAAACTAAACCGAAACTACGTAATTTGCGAGTGCCCATGCACATTCCTGAATTCAATGTCGTTAATGCGGAAACCTAGGCAACAATAAAAAACTAACGGGCCAGATAGGCTATCGGATCGACGGCGACGCCGCGGTGTCTGATTTCGAAGTATAGGGCCGAATCCACTTGTCCACCTGTACTTCCCGCTAGGGCAACCGTATCCCCAGCCCGAACCGTATCACCCACCTGTTTAAGCAAGCTTTGGTTGTAGGCATAGACGCTGAGATACTCTTGCCCATGGTCAACAATCAACAGGTTGCCAAACCCCCTGAGCCAGTTTGAGTACACCACGGTGCCATTCCCGACTACCTGCACTGCTGCACCAGAAGCAGCGCGCACCAGAATCCCGCGCCAGACTCCGCCCTCGGGGCGATCTGTCCCAAACCGGGCCATGATGGTCCCCCGGATCGGCCAGCGCACGCTCTTGGACAATCCCTTACCCGCAGCAAGGGATGCCGTATCCGAATCGGACTGTGCGGCGGCCTCAGTCTGTGCCGCCTGCTCAGCCGCCTGTCGACGCTTATCGGCCTCGGCCACACGTCGCGCCTCTTCAGCCTCGCGCTGCGCCTTCTCTTTTCGAGCCAACTCGATCTTACGAGCCTCTTGCTCGCGGCGCTCCGCCTCGGCTGCCGCCTGCTGGGCCGCCTTAAGCTGCCCCTCTAAGTCCGTAATCAAGCCAGACAGGCGCTTTTCGTCTTGACCAAGCCGAGCTGCTTCTGTTCGCTGGGCTTGCATCTGCCCCTCAATACGAGCCAAAACCGTGGCGCGCTCCTTTTTTTGCGCTTCTAGTGCGTCCTTTTGCTGGGCGGTTTCGCTGACCAGACGCGCCACATCCTTTTGGCGAACATCTGCACGCGCTTCTAGCTGAGCCAAGCGCTCAATATCCTGCTTTAACGCTGCAACAGTATCTGCGCGTGCCTTAGAGACATAGTCAAGATACGCGAGGTTACGCCCAAGCTCTTGGGGGTCATCGCCCGACAGTAGCGCGGACCATGGAGACAACCCACTTGAATACTGCCGACGTAACTGGTCAGACAGTTCGTCGCGGCGCACGCTCAGGGTGCGCTGTTGAAGAGTGATTTGACGTTGTAAATCGGTTAGTTCGCTCTGAGCCTTTTTTAGCTCGGCTGCGAGCTCAGCGATACGTCGAGAAATCTGAGAAATCGCCGTTTCCGACACCTTTAGTGCATCCGCGGCTTCCTTGCGATCGGACTCTCGGGCGTCCAACTCCTTTTGTACAGACTGAATCCGCCCGCGCAAGTCTTCCCTCTGGCGCTGAGCTTGGCTTTGGCGGGCGGCAATCTCCTCGGGCTTGGCGAACGAAGTGCCTGCTCCTCCACAGAGGCTTAGGCCAAGACACACCGCAATCGCGAAACGCCGTTTGATCACGCTTTCTTAGCTTTCCCTTGGGCCGCCACCGCTGCCATGGCAGCCTCAATTTCAGCCGGATCGCCGAGGTAGTAGTGTCGAATGGGCCGCAATTCTTTGTCCAACTCATACACCAGCGGTTGACCGGTAGGGATATTTAGGTGAACGATCTCGTCATCAGAGACATGATCCAGATGCTTGATCAATGCGCGCAGACTGTTGCCATGGGCTGCGACCAGCACCCGACGTCCCGCTCGGATCGAAGGTGCGATTGTTTCATCCCAGAACGGCAGAACCCTCGCGACGGTGTCCTTCAGACATTCCGTCGCGGGCAGCTGCTCTGGAGTTAGCTTGGAGTAGCGTGGATCAAACCGGGGATGACGCTGGTCATCTAGGCCGATCGGATTGGGCGCAATGGCGTAGGCACGACGCCAGATGAGTACTTGCTCGTCACCGTACTGAGCCGCCATCTCAGCCTTATTTAGTCCCTGCAAGTCTCCGTAGTGGCGTTCGTTTAGCCGCCAGTTGTTGTGAACCGGCAGATACATCGTATCCATAGCGTCTAGCGCAATCCATAGGGTGCGAATCGCACGCTTGAGTACCGAAGTAAAGGCCACATCAAAAGCATAGCCTTTCTCCTTGAGCAACTCGCCGGCGCGGCGCGCCTGCTCTCGCCCAGCCTCGGTCAAATCGATGTCGGTCCAGCCGGTGAATCGATTTTCCAGGTTCCATTGGCTTTCGCCGTGACGCATCAAGACTAATTTATACATGGCAGACACAGGTTAAAGTGTAGTTAAAGCATCATTTTATAATTGTCTTCGTCTTTACAACCAGCCGACCCTTTTTTTGGGGCTAAATCGCCCCTTTTGGACACACCGTGGATTTCTTTTCAGATCAAAACAACCTTCTCTTAATCGGCATTGCCCTTGGCTCGGGCTTAGCCTTAGCTTGGCCAATGATTCAACGCAGTCGCGGCGGGGCAAGCGTAAGCAGCACCCAAGCGGTACAAATGATTAACCATCAAGGGGCCGTTTTACTCGATGTACGCTCAATCGAAGCGTTTCACGGCGGTCATATTCCCCAAGCGCGCCACGCTCCCCTGGCCGACCTAGAAAAGAAAGCTGCTAGTCTGGCCAAAGACAAGCCTGTCATCCTAGTGTGCGAGATGGGGCGTAGCGCTGTCGGGGCGGCGACCAAATTACGGGCCCTGGGCTTTACAGCTGTCAGCATCCTGGATGGCGGGATCAAGGCCTGGACGACTGCTGGCCTTCCCCTCACGACCAAATAACGGAGTCACTCTATGAACAAAGTTGTCATGTACACCACTGGCTACTGCCCTTATTGCTCGCGCGCCGAGATGCTCCTGACTCAGCGTGGTGTGGCCGAAATTGAAAAGATCCGCATCGATGTCGATACCGAGCAGCGCGCCCTCATGATGGAACGCACTGGCCGCCGCACCGTTCCCCAGATTTATATCGGCGACACGCATGTAGGTGGCTTTGATGATCTGTCCGCACTAGACCGCGACGGAAAACTATTACCTCTGCTCAACGGGTAAGCCTCTAACGCTCGCCCACTTTTTCTCTCCCCTGTCCCTGGATTCTTTATGTCTGACCAAAACGCTCAACCCGAAAACGCGCCCTCCTTTAATATGCAGCGCGTCTATCTCAAGGATCTTTCCCTCGAGATGCCCAATGCTCCAAATATTTTTCTGGAGCAAGATGCACCAGAGGTCGAAGTCGCGATCAACGTAGGTGGCCAAGCCCTTGCCGAGACTGTTTTTGAATCGGCCGTCACGGTAACGGTCACAACACGCATTAAAGATAAAGTGTTGTACTTGGTTGAAGCTACGCAAGCTGCAATTTTTGAAATCGCAAATATTCCCGCTGAGCAACTTGACCCCATCATGGGCATCGTGTGTCCTACGATGCTCTATCCCTACTTGCGCGCTAACGTAGCAGATGCCATCACACGCACATCTCTGCCGCCGCTACATCTTGCTGAAGTTAACTTTCAAGCGCTGTTTGAACAACGTTTGGCACAGGCTGCTCAAGAGGCTGGCGCGGCAGATGCCGGCAAGGAGTCTGGCCTAATCCTCCCTCCGGGCATGACCCGGCAGTAATGCAACAAAGTCTAGGCCTCCATGCCCGCAACTAACGCTCACAACGGCCCAGTTGCGGTGCTTGGCGCAGGTGCGTGGGGGACCGCGCTCGCAAATATCGCTTGCAACCATCGCGACACCGTACTGTGGGCGCGTAATAAAGAAGTTGCCAGCGAGATTCAAACCAAACACACCAATCGGGGTTATCTACCCGAGGTGGCGCTTCACGCATCCATGCGAGCAACGAATGCGCTCAGCGCTGCACTCGATTACGCGTGCGCAGGGACATCTCCCGGGCTGTTAATCCTTGCGGTCCCGCTGGCAGGCTTGCGCAGCCTATGCGAGCAGCTGTCCGAGGGACTCGCACATCGCACCGACCTAATCTCCGGCATCATTTGGACCTGCAAAGGGCTCGAGGCAAGCAGCGGAAAGCTACCCTCCCAAATCGCGCAAGAAGCACTAGGCGCGGACTTGAACGTCCCGTCGGGTGTTCTGTCAGGCCCCTCCTTTGCACGCGAGGTTGCACAAGGGTTGCCGGTGGCACTAACTGTCGCAAGTCAGAGCACTGCGCTGCGCTCGAGCTGCATCAACGCCCTCCACGGTGGCGCAGTGCGGGTTTACACAAGCGACGACGTGGTTGGCGTTGAAGTGGGCGGAGCCCTAAAGAACATCATGGCCATCGCCTGCGGTATCAGCGATGGCTTAGGGCTCGGCACAAATGCGCGCGCAGCGTTAATTACCAGAGGCCTCGCGGAAATGACGCGATTTGGTGAAGCACTTGGTGCTCGCCCAGCAACGTTCTACGGGCTCACTGGCCTCGGGGATCTCGTACTAACCGCGACGGGAGAGCTATCACGTAATCGGTTGGTCGGCCTCGAGGTCGGCCGTGGGCGCTCATTATCTGACATTCTTGCGGGTGGCCTGACTGCAGAAGGCGCACGCTGCGCGCAAGCTGTATTGCTGCGCGCGCAATCGTTAAAGGTAGACATGCCAATCACCCGAGCGGTATGTGAAGTTTTATTTCAGGGAATCTCCCCAATCGGCGCGGTCACTCGTTTGTTGGCCCGCGAAGCGACAACAGAGTAACTACTATGCAAACACACAGCACACGGCGCACAATAACCAACCCGAGCTACCTGGCTCGCATCTTCACAATAATTTGTGCGCTCATGACAAGCGCGTTTTCAAGTGTCACTTATGCTCAGCAGGCTTGGCCGCTTGAACGCCCCATCCATCTGATCGTTCCGTTCCCCGCTGGCAGCTCACCCGATTTGCTCGCACGCCTTTTGGCGACGCCACTTTCCAAGGCGCTCAACCAAAGCATCGTCGTCGAAAATAAGCCTGGTGCAGGAGGCAATATTGGTACGCGCTTAGCGGCGCGGGCAGCACCAGATGGCTACACACTGCTCTACACGATCAATGGACCTCTTGTAACGGCCGCAACGCTCTACAAAAAAACGCTGGGCTACGATCCCTTTAAAGATCTCGCGCCGGTGACGCTAGTTGCAACGAGCCCTAACGTGCTCATCGTCAACGCCGCGTTTCCCGCCTCGACGCTCTCTGAGTTCGTGTCTTATGTCAAAACAATACCAGGCAAAGCGAACTACGGCTCTGTCGGTCCTGGTAGCGCCTCACACCTTGCGATGGAACTCTTCAAACATCGCGCTGAACTTGAGCTGACGCACATTCCGTACCCCGGCTTCCCTCAAGTGACGACTGCGATCATTGGTCAAGATATTCAAGCGGCCTTTATGGTTCCAGCTATTGCCATGGCACAAGTCAAGAGCGGCAAAGTCAAAGCGCTTGCTATTACAAGCCTAACTGAGGTTGCTGCACTACCTGGCCTGAAGCCTGTTGCAAGCCAAGGATTTGCAGGGTTCGAAGCGATCTCTTGGAATGCCATCCTTGCACCAAGCGGAACGCCTCACGCCATCACAGAGCGCCTACAAAAAGAACTGTCCTCAATTATTCAAAGCGACGAGATCAAGCAGAAGTTTGCGGCGCAATACTTTACCGCTGTTGGCTCCTCGCCCCAAGAACTCACTCGCTTAATGCAACAAGAAACTGTACGTTGGGATGAAGTCATCGCGCGCTTAAAGCTGTCGCTAGATTAATTGCCCGGAGTACTGGTTCAATTCGCGCCCACGTACCCTTGCTGACGCCAAGCTTCATACACCAGTACTGCAACGGCATTTGATAAGTTCAAGCTGCGCTGCGTCGGCAGCATGGGCAGGCGCAAACGCTGCTCTGCCGCAAACAATGCCATCTGTTGTGTAGACAAGCCTGCGGTTTCACGACCAAATACAAAAACATCACCGGGTTGGTAGTTCACTTCACCAGCATGGCGCGTACCTTTTGTTGTAATCGCAAAAATGCGGTCGCAAGGCGTGCCAATCGTCGCAAGCGCTTGCTCTAGGCTTTCGTGTTGAGCGATCGGTTGCCAGTCGTGGTAATCGAGGCCTGCGCGCCTAAGCTTTGCGTCATCCACCGTAAACCCTAGAGGCTTGACCAGATGCAAACGTGCACCGGTATTCGCGCACAGCCGAATAACGTTGCCCGTATTTGGCGGGATTTCAGGTTGGACGAGGATCACATGAAACATGTTCGTTATTGTGCCAGAGCCTGGGTGACTCGTCAGGCGCGACTAAATTAGAGGAGTCTTTGCACCAACAAGCCCAACAACGCCGCGCACGCCCGCCTGTCGCAGTGCATACGCCGCAGCCTCAAGTGTGCTTCCTGTCGTGGTGACATCGTCTACCAGACCCACCCAAATATCAGGGAGCGTTAGATCGCAGACATAAAGATCACAAACGCTTCGCCTACGTGCAACACGACCAAGCGACTTTTGACTATCGCCACTGCGCGTGCGCGTAAGCCACAAGCGTCGCACCGGCAGGCGCATCAAGCGCGATAGCTCTACGGCAATCTCGCAGGCGGGATTAAACCCACGTCGCTGCGCAGCAAGAATATCGGACGGAATCGGGACCAGTGCCGCGAGGCTTGGCAAGGGCGATTGGGCCGAACGCATCGTGCTCCAGAGCAGTCTTGCAAACAGTCCAGCATGATTCAATTGCCCGCCCTCTTTAAACGCGCGCATCAGTTGATCCGCTGGCGATGTGTAATGGGTCGCCGCAATAACCGTAACCCCACTAGGCAATTGACTCAAACTTCTCTCACACCGCACCGTCACCTCGCAAGGCAGACATAAGTCGCCTGCTCGCGCGGACCAGCCACATAACGGACATGTCCCACTTAAACAGCGCCGAAAGATCTCCCGAATAGAGTACATTTTGATACCTCCAGCAGCCATTGTCCGAGCACGCTGGTCGATTGTGTGAAACCATGACTTCCCTGTCTACGCCGAACCGACTACCCATTGACGCCAAACACGTTGCTCTGCAATTCGCTCGGCGCGGTGATCTATCCGATGCTCAGTTTTTATACGCAGAGATCGCTAAGAGGATGGATCAAAGGCTTAAGCTGATTCGTCTACAGCCACGCGAAATCCTGGATGCTGGCTGTGGGGCAGGCCAACAGCTAAGTCTGTTGCACACACGCTACCCCAGCGCCCACTATCACGGGCTTGATCACTGCACGGCATTACTTAACCAAGCCCAACAGCGTGCAAGACAACAATGGCCACGGCGCCCACCGAGCTGGCTGCTTAAACTGCTGGCGCGTCAGGCGTCCGCTCAGTGGAGTCGAGCGGATCTTGCCCAAACAAATCTGCCGCCCGAGTCATTTGACTTTGTCTGGTCTAACTTGAGCTTGCACTGGCATCCGGCCCCTCATGATGTACTCCAAGAATGGGGTCGCCTCTTGCGCCCAAACGGTCTGGTGTTTTTCTCGTGCTTTGGTCCCGCAACGCTGAAGGAGGTACGGGCTGCCCTGCAAGTCGCGAATCTGCAGACGCGCACGCCAGAATTTGTCGATATGCATGACTTTGGGGATTTGCTTGTCGAAAAGGGATTTTCAGACCCGGTCATGGATCAAGAGGTGTTGACCTTGACGTACGAAACGCCAGAAAAGCTTCTCGCTGATGTCAAAGCACTTGGCGGTAACGCAGCGATAGGAAGGCGCCCAGGCTTAGTGAGCAAGGCGTGGCGCACCCGCCTTCTCGCTGCACTAGACGCACAACGACAAGCAGACGGCCGCCTTCACTTAACGATCGAGGTGGCTTACGGCCATGCTTGGCGTAGTGCCTTGCGACGCACGCCCAGCGGTGAAACGCGCATCAGCGTGAGCGCGATTGGACGCAAATCAGCCAAAGAATGACTGATACGCTTTAATACTCATATAGGTTGCTAGACCGAACAGCAGGAACGCAAAAATACGTTTAAGTGTTTTGACAGGTAACTTGTGAGCCGCTTTGGCGCCAATCGGTGCCAGTAGGATACTGACCGAACCCAACACCAAGAGCGCAGGCCAGTAAATGTAGCCAATCATTTCTGGTGGTAAACCCTCTTTGCCCCAACCAGACCAAACATACCCAATTGTGTTGGCAAAAGCGATCGGGAAACCTAACGCCGCCGAAGTCCCAACGGCCTGATGCAAAGGGACATTACACCAGAGCAAGAACGGCACAGAAATAAACCCGCCGCCTGCTCCCACCAAACCAGAGACAAAGCCAATCGTTCCACCCGCAGCAACGGATCCCGCAGGACCAGGCATCTGTCTGGCCGCTTTTGGTTTTTTGTCACGCAACATCTGTAGGGCTGAATAGCCAACAAAGATTGCAAAAAAGAGCGCTAACCAACCCGTCTTAAGTGCTGCAAAAATTGCGCCACCCGAAATCAACCCACCAATCAGAATGCCTGGCGTGAGGGCGATCACGAGATCCCAGCGAACCGCACCTTTGCTATTGTGCGCACGAACGCTCGACACAGAAGTAAACAGAATTGAAGCCATCGAGGTGGCGATCGCTGTGTGTACGATGAGCTCAGGCGAAAGCTTTTGCCAAGTCAACAGCAGCGTTAAGAAGGGAACCAACAACATCCCGCCCCCGATTCCCAACAATCCAGCGGCAAAGCCCGTGACACAGCCTAGAATGACAAGTGCGACAATAAATAGTGGGTCCATGACGGTGATCGTTGCCTCGACGCTGTAAAAGTGGCTCAGTATACTGATAGGATCTTTACTGTGCCGGCCACGATTGTGCCAACCTCTTCTCCTAACGAATACTCAGCATGAACTCTCTCGATACCGAAGTCTTGCAAGACGCATTGGAATGGCTTCGCGAAGGTCAT
The DNA here is from genome assembly GCA_044376975.1 of Burkholderiaceae bacterium. GTDB lineage: Bacteria > Pseudomonadota > Gammaproteobacteria > Burkholderiales > Burkholderiaceae_B > Zwartia. The sequence goes on from JBILJY010000052.1 coordinate 11,538, forward strand.
TCCGTGCACCTCGCGACCGTCGTCCAAACATGGGGTTCGGCACCCCGCCAAGCAGGCGCCATGCTGGCAGTTCGTAAAGACGGACGCGTTGTGGGCTCTGTTTCTGGCGGCTGCATTGAAGACGACCTCATCGCGCGCGCGCAAGGTGGGCAACTTCCGTCAAAGCCTGAGTGGGCGCGTTATGGGGTGTCCCAAGAAGAAGCCGCGCGTTTTGGTCTGCCTTGCGGCGGCACGTTACGTCTCGTCATTGAACCACTCAAGCTCGGTGATTGGATCGACCGCGTTGTCGAAGTCACGCAAGCGCAACAACTCGTTGGGCGCTGGCTTGACCTGGTAACCGGCGTTTCGACCTTAACCGACGCTCGCCCCGGACAACTGACTGAAGTTAAGGAAGAAGGCTGTCATTTCGTGTACGGCCCGCACTGGCGCCTATTGATTATTGGCGCAAATCAAACCGCTCAGGCCTTGGCAAAAATCGCGACCATGCTGGAATTTCAGGTGATTGTCTGCGATCCGCGCGAGGAATTCACTGCAGATTGGGATATGCCGGGTGTATCCCTGCAACCCGGCATGCCGGATGACGCCGTACTGGAAATACAAACCGATGCGCGCACTGCAATCGTTGCCATTACGCACGATCCCAAGCTAGACGACATGGCGCTACTCGAAGCACTTAAATCCAAGGCGTTTTATGTCGGTGCACTTGGTTCATCGCGCAATCAGACCAAACGTCGTCAACGCTTATTGGATTTTGACTTAACCGAGGACGATATTGCTCGTCTGCATGGTCCGGTCGGACTACAAATTGGTAGTCGCACGCCTGCAGAAATCGCTGTTGCTGTGGGCGCGCAGCTCGTTCAGGTTAGGCGCAGGCTTGAGGATGAGCGGGTCGCAGGGCTGAGCCATCCACCCAAACAACCTGGCTGAAGTCAGACGATCAGCGCGGGTGCTTACCCACCACGCTTGCGCGACTCAATGCCCAGTTGCTTAAGCTTGCGATAGAGGTGGGTTCTTTCCAGACCAGTTTTGTCTGACACGCGAGTCATGCTGTGGTTTTCGCGAGCGAGGTGATATTCAAAATACACCCGCTCAAATGCATCCCGCGCCTCGCGCAGAGGCAATTCAAGGGAGATGTCTCCTAGCAAGCTTGGATCAAGAGACGCTGCGACAACCGCTGCGGCAGGAGCAACTGCTTCCGCCGGCTCTTGCATCGCCGCCACAGGCGCAGCGGCTGGAGGCACCACGGGCACGAACGCGCCACTCGCTGACTTCACCACTGGCAGGCGGCCGCGCGCAAGACCAGTAGAGATAGTCTTGAGCAAGCGTTGCAATGTGATGGGTTTTTCTAAGAAATCAATCGCACCGATGCGAGTGGCCTCAACCGCAGTATCAATCGTTGCGTGGCCACTCATCATGATGACAGGCATATCGAGCAGGCCCTGTGAGCCCCACTCTTTGAGCAGCGTCACACCATCCGTATCCGGCATCCAGATATCCAGCAACACCAGATCGGGTCGCATGCGAAGCCGTGCCGCACGCGCTTGCGCCGCGTTCTCGGCGAGCTCGATCGTATGCCCCTCGTCGTAGAGGATTTCGGAAAGCAACTCACGAATTCCGACTTCATCGTCGACAACTAAAATTCTTGCCATATATTTCTTATCACCTATTGCACACGTGCATTATCGTCATCTTACGACTTTCCGTCCACCGCCAACGCAATCTGGGTCAATAAAATTGAAACTCGTGCCCCGCCTTCCTTGCGATTCGAAACATCAATGCGCCCCTGATGCTCCTCGACGATCTTGCGCACAATCGCCAGCCCGAGGCCTGTGCCTTGCGCTTTCGTGGTGACATAGGGCTCGAAAGCCCGCTGTAAGATTTGTGCGCTAAACCCGGGGCCATTGTCGGAAACTGTCAGACGAATGCCAGCTTGCTCCAAGCCTTCGCTGGGAGCTGATTCCACCCGTTGCGTCGTCACCTCAATGACTCCTGACTCGGGCTGATCCACCAACGCATCACGCGCATTCGCCAACAAATTATGTACAACTTGCCTCAATTGTGTTGGGTCGCCCACCACCCAGGGCAAATCTGGCTCAAGCGATACGCTGAGGTGCCACGCATGATGAGCATCCCGAACCATCCCTTCAATTGGATCCCAGCCATATAAGCCCAACACCTCATCGACCAACGCATTGAAATCCAAGCTCACCATCACCATCGCTGGCTTGCGCGCGTATTCTTTAAAATCGTCGACCATGTGTTTCAGAGAGCTCACCTGATTGACGATCGTATTCGTGGCGCGCGCCAAAAGTTGGGCGTCTGCGGGCTCTAGCTTATGAGCGAGCTTCATTGCCAGCCGCTCGGCCGACAGCTGGATGGGTGTCAACGGATTCTTGATCTCATGCGCGAGGCGGCGTGCAACCTCAGCCCAGGCAACGCTACG
>JBILJY010000223.1:0-3982 GCA_044376975.1 Burkholderiaceae bacterium
CGCCCGCAACAGGCTCGCACGCGTTGCGAGGGCCGCTTTTTCACGCACCCCTAACTTTCGAGGGGAGTCGTCTTGCGCCGAGCCGTTTGGAGACAGAATCATAAGAGTCATTGCCAGAGGGCAACAAATGTAATAAGGTACTAATTAATGTAGTAATTGCAACATGAAATTTTGACAAAAGCTAGTGGATTCGGATGACAGACCAGACTAAAGCAAAGATCGAATGTAACGCTTGCCCGGTGTTATGCCAGATCAGTCCGGGAAAGACCGGCGCCTGCGACCGGTATGCAAATGCCAATGGAACGCTCATTCGGGTGGATCCTGTTGTCTTGCTGAACCGCAGCCTACAAAACAATGAGACTCCAGCGCTAGTCCCGTTCGTCGACCCTCAAAAGCTAGGGACAACCGAGCAAGCGCAAGCCTGGGACCAGGACTTACTGCACGCCAACCAAGTTTTTGTCTCGGGTGTCGGGTCTTCCACAACTTACCCCGACTACAAGCCAGCTCCTTTTATCGTCGGCTCGCAAGTAGATGGTGTTGACATGGTGACCGTTGTCACCGAAGGCATCTTCAGCTACTGCAGCCTAAAGGTCAAAATTGACACTGATCGCTACCTCGGGCCTGAGCAGGCAAATGTGCGCTGCCGGGGCGAAGTCGTTGGTCATGTCACCACTGCCGAGTACGGGTCGCAAATGCTCTCGCTCGGTGGCGTACATCACCTAACTGGTGGAAGTAAAAAAGAGGGTCGCATCACCATGGAGATGATGCAGACGCTAGGCAACAAACAAGCTGTTGAGCTCGACATCGAAGGCGGATCGAACCTGATCGTGCAGGCGGGCCGTGCACCGATCGTCAACGGCATAGAAGAGCGACGCATGCGTGTTGGGTGTGGCTCAGCCGCGATTGGGATTTTTGCGCAGCAGTTTTCCGAGCTCGCCGACGAAGTGGTTGTTGTGGATGACCACATCACTGGTGTGCTGACCGAGCACCAGGCAGGCAAGTGCTTGGGTATGCGCGCCTCTGGAATTGTCATTGGAGGCAGGCGTTCGACACCTGGGCGCTATTTTCAAGTTGCCAACCCTGGCACGGGCTGGGGGGGGACAGATATTGCTGATCCCTTGAGCATCATTGAAAGCTGGGAGCCCGATATCGCCTGGCCAGGCCTGCGCTTACTGATGACCTCGACAACCGGCGAACATGCCTGCTGGTACGTCCTAGACGAGCAGTTGCGCCCCATTGAGCAAGCGATGCCTGACGCAGTTCAAACTGTCATCGACCGCATAGGTGAAAACTGTGAACCATCGCTGGCATCCGTGTTGTTCTTGGGTGGTGCGGGAGGTAGCCTGCGCGCAGGGGTGACAAACAACCCGATTCTATTGACCAGAGCCATCAAGCAGGCGCTCGTCAATGTCACCTGCGGTGGAGCCCCGGCCTATGTCTGGCCAGGCGGCGGGATTACTGTGATGGTCGACGTATTGCGTATGCCCGACAATAGCTTCGGTACAGTTCCAACGCCCGCCATCGTTGCGCCGATTGAGTTCAGTATGCGCGCAGAGGATTTCAAACAGCTGGGTGGGCATGTCGATTATGTGCGAGGGCTGGATCAGGTCTTACGAGAAGGTGCTTGGCATGACGACGGGGCGCCGCAGAACAGATTATGGGTAGCTCCTCGCGAGGACACCCCGTGGCCGTTAGGCATGCCGCCAATGCTAGGTTAAGCAAACATGTCACATGCAACCTCTGTCGTGCTCGAAGACGGACGTCGACACTTTCAACACGGCCCAATCGATATCGTGGCGCATGCCGAAGGTGATCGGACTGCGGTCGCGGACGCGCATCATGCCGCATCTGAACGCTTCGCAACAATCCTGGCTGAGCTAGTTCAAGAACTACCGACACTGCGCAAACCCGTCAAGCAACAATCTGCCTGCCCCGTGACAGGCCCAATCGCCCAAGCAATGTGGGAGGCCTGCCAACGCTGCCCGAGCGACTTCATCACGCCGATGGCAGCCGTGGCGGGCTCTGTCGCACAGGCACTTATTGCGTTTTACCACCAGCCAGGTGTCACGCGGGCCTGGGTAAACAATGGTGGTGACATTGCGCTGCATTTAACGCCTGGAACAAAAGTGGACATTGGCTTGTTTGCCGACCTGTCGAAATTTGATGCTCACGCTCTTAAACAAGGGCTTGCCTTGGATGGGACACTAAGCATCGATTACGCAATGCCCGTTCGCGGCGTCGCCACCAGCGGTTGGCGAGGTCGCAGTCTGTCTCTCGGCATCGCCGATAGCGTCACCGTTTTAGCCGCAACCGCAAGTTTGGCCGATGCTGCTGCAACTGTCATCGCGAATGCTGTTGATACCGACCATCCTGCCGTCGAACGACAACCCGCCAACGCAGTCAAAGATAACTCCGACTTGGGGCAACGACTTGTCACTGTGCATGTTCCCGCTTTAGCGTCAGACACAATTCGGCATGCCTTGCAACAGGGTTTACAGCAGGCTCTACAAATGAAACAAAGCGGTTTAATCTCTGATTGCGTCTTAACCTGTCAAGGCTGGATCGTTAGTACCGCTTCGCCCCACGTTGTTCGCAATCACCTTCACTAACGTTTTACGTATCAATCAGGAGTCCGCATGGCCGCAAAAATTCGCAAGCTCATCGTTCAGGTCGATGAGACCCATCTTGAAATGGGTCAGGTTGTCTCGCCCCCTACGCGCAGAGCCCTTGCCATTGCCGTCATTGAGAATCCTTATGCCGGCACCTTTAGCCAGAACCTAGACGCGTTGATTCAAATAGGAGAGGAACTAGGCGCGCTTCTTGGCAACAAGTGCGTGCAAGCGCTAGGCATCAAGCCCGAGCAGGCTCAAAGCTATGGAAAAGCGGCAATAGTCGGAGAGGCTGGCGAACTCGAGCACGCAGCGGCAATTCTGCACCCTAAGTTAGGTGCTCCGCTGCGTCAAGCTGTGCAGCAAGGCGCGGCGCTCGTTCCTTCAAGTAAAAAACGCGGTGGGCCAGGTTGTGCGATTGACGTACCGCTAGGCCACAAAGATGCGGCTTTTGTCCGTAGCCACTTTGACGCAATTGAAGCGCGCGTGACAGATGCCCCAGGTGCAAAAGAAATCGTCGTTGCGGTTGCAGTAACGGATAGCGGTCGCCCTTTGCCTCGTATCGGCGGTCTGCAGGCCAGTGAAATCGAGGGTAAAGATGGCTTACGTTAATAAAAACAGTTTTAATTTCCAGGAGAACTTCATGCCTCGCATATTTACCAAACGCATCACAGCGTCATTTTTCTTAGGGGCCTCGCTGCTCGGTGCGTCTATCGCAGCCTCGGCTCAGGGCGTCATCAAAATTGGAGAGATCAATAGCTATAAAGCGCAGCCCGCTTTCTTGGAGCCCTACAAGAAGGGCATGGAGCTAGCGATTGACCAAATCAATGCAGCTGGTGGATTAAATGGGAAGAAAGTCCAACTGATCACGCGTGATGACAATGCAAATCCAGGCGATGCAGTGCGCGTCGCCGAGGAACTCATTTCACGCGATAAAGTCGATGTTCTGACAGGATCCTTTCTGTCACATATCGGCTTAGCACTCACCGATTTTGCGAAGCAGAAAAAGGTTTTCTTTCTTGCAAGCGAGCCGTTAACCGACAAAATCGTCTGGCAAAACGGTAACCGCTACACGTTCCGTCTGCGCCCTTCCACCCACATGCAAGTGGCGATGTTAGTGCCAGAAGCTAGTGCCATGAAAAAGAAGCGCTGGGCAATCGTTTACCCAAACTATGAATACGGTCAATCTGCCGCGGCGACCTTCAAAACCCTGATGAAGGCTGCTCAACCAGATATCGAATTTGTGGCAGAGCAAGCAACACCGTTGGGTAAAGTAGATGCGGGTAGCGTGGTGCAAGCGCTAGGAGATGCCAAACCGGATGCGATCTTCAACGTCTTGTTTGGAGCGGACCTTTCACGCTTTGTCCGCGAAG
>JBILJY010000053.1:0-13909 GCA_044376975.1 Burkholderiaceae bacterium
TAGTCACCTTGGGCGTGTGCGCCCCCTGCCATGAGGCAGGTCAGGCCGGTCAGAGCTGTTATTAGTAGTTTTTTCAGTAGCATGTCATCCACCAGGTAGAAAAGTTATCGCGCACGTTACGTTGTGCACAGCATTGGTAAGTGTTAGGTTACCACTAGGTAGCCCTTTGCCTGCAGGGCTGCAAACGTTAGGGCTTAAATATTGCTCCGATAGTACCTAGATAATGCTGCCAAAATTGTAGATAATTCAGCGTATGACCGTATCAGTCCAAAAAGCCACTGTTTTTATTCGGAGTATGCCGTTTTGGGGCACTCAGCTCGTGTCCTATCCGGTGCTTTACCAAATGCGTCAGCTGTGGCCCAACTGTGAAATCACCGTGGTCGGAACGGATCCGTTGCATAAGTATTATGAGACCTTGCCTTGGGTTCAGCGCTATGTGAATGCGCAAGGGTTTGCTGAGCTACTTAAGGGTGTTAGCTCTGACACCGATCTGATGTTAGCCCTGCACTTCGCGAGTGAGCGCTACGGAGCAGTGGGTATTTTGCGCCGACCGGAGTATCGACTCGGTTTTAGTAATGCCCGCTTGACTGATTTCATTTGGAGCCATCGACATAAAAAAGATTGGTCTGAATACATGGCTCTATCAAACATGCGCTTACTTGGCGAGTTATCGCCGTTTGATCCCGAAACTGCCGCAAAGAACTGCATCGCGGCGCTTGCGGTGGCCCCCTCGAAAGAATTGCCGTCCGGTTTGGTGATGATGATTCCCGGTGGGGGCGCAGGACCTTACAAACGTTGGCCGCTCGAGTCCTTTTTAGCCTTGTGTGATGTGTTGAAAGGCCAGCTCTCGCCTGACATGAGCTTTGGGTTTGTTCTTGGCCCAGACGAAAGTGCCGAGGCAGCAGTGCTTAAGAGCTTAGCGCGCTCAGATGTTTTGATTTTTGAAAATCGTCCGCTCGGCGAGCTATGTCGGCTGATGTCGGGGGCGCGATTGGTGGTGACGAATGATTGTGGTCCGAGCCATCTGGCGCAGTTAGCCTGTGTGCCTTATGTGACAGTGTTGCACGAGCCTAATCCAGAATGGTTCTGGGACCGGTCGTATGCAAGATACGTGACCCCCAGAGATGCATCTCTGGAGATAAGGCGGGTCGAGGTTGACGATGTGGCACATGCTTGTGCGGACGTGCTTGGCGGAGCGGACGGGACTCGAACCCGCGACCCCCGGCGTGACAGGCCGGTATTCTAACCAACTGAACTACCGCTCCGCAGCGGTTACTGCCTACTAAACGAACCAGAAAACTGGCGTCCCCTAGGGGATTCGAACCCCTGTACTCACCGTGAAAGGGTGATGTCCTAGGCCTCTAGACGAAGGGGACAGGACTAATGCATTCTTCGCTTTAACTGGTGGAGGTAAGCGGGATCGAACCGCTGACCTCTTGCATGCCATGCAAGCGCTCTCCCAGCTGAGCTATACCCCCAAAAATTTCAGCACAGACCACTAAAGAACCGAACTGATAGCGCTTTGGAGGGACTGCCTTCGATTTTGGCACTCGGCATACAGCCCGCAGTGTGTCGTTAGCGAAGAAACGGGATTATGCACAAATTTTGGCTCTAGCGCAAGTCGGGGGGCGTCTGTAAAGCCTTGATCAATCGCCGATTTCCGCTCGAAAAGGCGATTTTAGGGCGCCGACATATTGGTTGACCCCCATGCGCTCTTTCTCCAGGAACTTTTCGACCGCATCGGCGAATCCTGGGTGAGCCAACCAGTGCGCCGATACAGTCTGTACCGGCTCGAACCCTCGCGCAAGTTTGTGCTCGCCTTGGGCCCCACCTTCGATCACTGCGATGTCGTGCGAGAGCGCCCACTCAAGGGGGGTGTAGTAGGCCAGTTCAAAGTGGAGGCAGTCGACATGCTCGACTGCACCCCAGTATCGTCCATACAGTTTGCGCTGCCCGTTGACAGTATCTAGCCAGAGCAGTGAGGAGGCAATCGGTTTGTGGTCTCGGTAGGCGAGGGTCACAACACAATGCTCGGAAAGTGTATGTCCGACCCAAGTAAAAAAAGCGGGTGTCAAATACGGCGGGTTACCTCGCAGAGCATACGTGTTTGCATAGCAATGATAAAAAAACTCCCAGTCGGATGCTTGAATCTCGCTGCCGGTTAACACGCGGGTGGTGACGCCAGCTTCTCTTACTTTGCGACGCTCGGCGCGAATTTTTTTACGCTTGCTCTGGGTTAGGCTGGCGAGAAAGTCGTCGAAGCTCTCCCAGCCCTTATTTAGCCAGTGGAACTGGGTATGCGTGCGAGGCATGCATCCCGCTTCGCAAAGCGCCTCTTGGTCCTCTGGTGAGGTGTAGAGGACATGCAGGGAGGAGAGTTTGCTTTCTTTAGCCCATTGCACCAGTGCGCGTGCCGCCAGCGCTCGGTTCTGTGGGGCACAGAGTAGTCGGGCACCTGGCACGGGTGTGAAGGGGATCGCACTTAGCCACTTTGGGTAGTAGGCGAGTCCGTGGCGCTCGTAAGCCTCGGCCCATGCCCAGTCAAAGACGAATTCACCGTACGAGTGGCTTTTCGCATAAAGAGGCACTGCGGCAATTAGTGCGCCCGACTCGTCGCGCAAGATGACGTGCTTGGGTTGCCAGCCAGTCTTGATGGAGACACTTGTTGATTCTTCAAAGGCGCTTAAAAAGGCGTGGCTGCTTAAAACAGAGCCACCGGTTTCGCTGACAAGTGCATCCCATAGTTTGGCGTTAATGTCACCTATCCGGTCGAGCGCTTCTATGCGGACTGCGCTCATGCGTTTGGGTGCTCGCGGTTATTAACGCGTACTTTCATCAACAGCGCTGCGCTCAGTATGGCAAGCGATAGCAGCAAACTTGCCCAGTCGCCGACGCGTGCATAGGGCGTTGTACCTTGCTGTCCTTGCACACTGACATCCAACACACCAGCACGATGCGTGGGTAATGTTGCGATCACTTGTCCGTGCTGATTGATTGCGCCAGTAACGCCGGTGTTTGTTGCGCGCACCGTTGGTCGAGAGGTTTCGATGGAGCGCATACGTGCCATTTGCCAGTGTTGCCGCAGTGCCCAGGAGTCACCAAACCAACCAAGATTGCTAAAGTTAGCAAGGATGGTCGCGCCGGATATGGTGGATGCCACATTCGGCGCTTGGCCAATTGCGCTAAGCAGTTCACCGCCGAAGATATCTTCGTAGCAAATGTTTGCAGCAATGAGTTGGTCTTTCACGAGGAATGGAGGCTGGGTTTTCGCGCCGCGATGGAAATCGCCCATCGGAATTGACATCAAGTCCACGAACCAACGAAAGCCCCAGGGGATGAATTCTCCGAAAGGAACTAAGTGATGCTTGTCATAGCGCAAACCAGTTGCCGCGAGTTGGACTTGTTCGACGGTCGTGTCTGGGGTGATGCCGATCACGCTGTTGGTATAGCTGCGGTCCTGTGCGTTGAAAAGCGCGCTTCCCATCAGCAGTGTTGCAGACTGTTTCTTTGCCACCTCGATCCACGCCTGCCAAACCGAGGGTGCGAGTTGATGCTGAAAAACGGCCAGTACCGTCTCAGGTAAAAGGATGGCCGCTGGTGTTGGGCTATTTGTTGGGGTTGGTGTTTGGGCCAACTTTAGATGCTGCGCGATCGCCTCTTGCAAGTGAGCTGGCGTAAATTTGAGCCCTTGTTCGATATTGCCTTGTATGAGGCGCAAGGCGATTGGTGAGCCGACTGGTTTTGTCCAGTTTATTTTCCCGAGACCCCAGCCAAGTAGTCCGATTATCAGTGCGATGACACCTGCTATTGCGTACGACGGTTGAGAGGCCTCGCGCTGTTGTGGGTCTTTCATGATCAGCCCTGCGATCACTGCAGCCACAAAGGCGGTGATAAAAGATACCCCGTACACACCGAGCAGGCTTGCCCATGGCGCGAACCAGCTATCCACATGTGCGTAGCCGCTACTTAACCAAGGAAAACCAGTGAACAAGTTTGCCCGTAACCATTCACTAAGCGTCCAGGCAGCGGCCCAAATGAGGGCAGCCCAAACTGGCGCACCCAGCACGTTCGGTGCGCGCGTTGGGTCAAAGCCAATGCGCTTCGTCAACCAAGCGGCAAGTGCGATAAAAAGTGAAAGATAGCCGCTGAGCGCGAGCAGCGAAGCAATGGCAAGGGGCAGTGGCATCAAACCGTACACATGCATACTGATCGTTAGCCAGTAAAGCCCAACTGCAAAGTGCGCTAGCCCGAAGAGCCAGGCGCGACGAGCGGCGTATAGCGGACTCGGAGCGCGCCAGACGCAAGCCACCAGCAGCGCCATCGTAGCGAACTGGACCAAGCTGAGGGACCAACTCGGCAGAGGCTCTGGTGCATAAGTGAGCGCTTGCGTTGCACCTGCGGCGAGTAGCCCAAAGGCTAAACGCCATTTGAGCCAGAAGTGCCTCACAGTGTTTGGGGAACCCGGAGGGATTCAGCTCCCGTGCGCTGTTTCACGCGCAACCATAGCGCACGTCGTGCATCGGCACGCATGACTTCAAACCGATAGTCTCCGTGCTGTTGAATGTCGCCCCGCTTGGGAATTCTTCCAAGCTCGTGTGCCAGCCATCCGCCAACGGTATCGTACTCACCTATTGGAATGTCAGTGTTCAGTGCCGCGTTGACCGCTTCGATTTCAGTTGTAGCAAGAATACGCCAAGCGCGTATACCATCAGAAAAAATGGTTTTCTCTCCATCGACGTCATACTCGTCTTCGATCGATCCGACGATTTGTTCGAGTACATCTTCGAGTGTGACCAGCCCTGTGATGCCACCATGTTCATCAATCACAATCGCTAGGTGGTTCCGATTGCGTCTGAACTCTTGTAGCAAGACATTCAAGCGTTTTGTTTCAGGTATGAAAATCGCAGGACGGACGAAGTCTTTGAGAGATAGATCGGGAGTCACCATCAAACGTAGGAGATCTTTGGTCATCACAATACCGATGATATTGTCACGACTGCCTTCAAACACTGGGAAGCGCGAGTGTGCGGTCTCGATGATTTCAGGCATGAGGGCGGTGATTGGCTCCTCGACATCAAGCATATCCATCCTGCCCCGCGGCACCATGACATCCATCGCGGTCTGTTCGGCAACAGCCAAGGTGCCTTTCAGCATTGAGTAGGCGTCGGCATCGATGAGATTACGTTCGCGCGCGGCCTCGAGCACCGATACGATACCTTCCCGATCTTCGGGCTCACGGCGCATAAGGGAAAGCAGGCGATCTAGCAGGCGGGGTCTGTTTGACTTGGCCGAAGGACTGGTCACTTCGGCAGCAGGATAGGGATCTGACATTGTCCGGGGACAGAGTGGAGGAACCCTTAGGATAACCTGAAAGTCGCCGGTTCGTTATATAACCCCGAAAAATGGAGTCCTAGATCAGCGTTACGCAAGGTAATAAGGATCACTTATTCCCATTTCGGCAAGAATTTCAATTTCAAGGGCTTCCATTTTTTTTGCATCACGGACGCGTAAGTGGTCGTAACCGAGCGCGTGCAATGTTCCGTGTACGGTCAGGTGTGCCGCATGACAAAGAAAGTCTTTGCGTTGCGCGCGCGCTTCTTGCTTAATAATCGGCAAGCACAGCACGATGTCGGCCGAGGCACTGCCATCTGGCGCCAAACCGTATTCAAAGGTTAAAACGTTGGTGGCGTAGTCTTTGTCACGATACTGCGCGTTAAGGGCGTGCGCCTCCGCGGTGCCTTCTATTCTTACGACCACCGCAAACGTAGAAAACTTAAAAGCTTGATCCCGCAGGGCGGCTATCAAGGCGCGTTGTACCCAGCGCCGAATGCGCCAGCGCGGCAGAAGCGGTGCTGACACGCCGTATTGAACTGCTAGTGTGAGCTTAATTGTTGGTTTGTTCGGCTTGCTCATAGGCATCCACGATGCGCGCAACTAAAGGATGACGCACAACATCTTTGCTAGTGAATTTGGTCATCGCAATTCCCTTCACATCTTGCAACACCTGAACAGCATGGGCGAGTCCACTTTTATGGCCTTTGGGGAGATCGACTTGCGAAGGGTCGCCAGTGATGACTGCTTTGCTGCCAAAACCGATACGTGTCAGAAACATTTTCATTTGTTCTGGCGTAGTGTTTTGTGCTTCATCTAGGATCACAAAGGCGTGATTCAGCGTGCGTCCTCGCATGTAGGCAAGCGGTGCGATCTCAATGGTTTGTTTTTCAAACAGACGTTGTACGCGTTCAAAACCCATTAAGTCGTATAACGCGTCGTAGAGCGGCCGCAAATACGGATCGACTTTTTGTGCGAGATCTCCGGGTAAGAACCCCAGACGCTCGCCTGCCTCGACAGCGGGCCGCGTCAAAATAAGACGCTGAACTGTGTCGCGCTCCATGGCATCAATTGCGCAGGCGACTGCGAGCCAGGTCTTGCCCGTGCCGGCAGGGCCGACTCCGAAAGTAATGTCATGCTTCAAAATGTTGTTCAGGTAGTCCCGCTGACGTGGCGTGCGAGGACGCAAATCGCTGCGGCGCGTGCGTAGCGCGATCGTACCGCTTTCATCATCGAGCGGCGGAAAATCTTTGGGATCGAATTGCTGAACGGCTGGATGCGCTAAGCGGCCAACGCCAATCTCAACTAAGGCAAGCTGTATGTCATCAATAGACAGCGCACGCTGTGCGGCACGCTCATACAAGGCTAACAACATTGTTCCCGCAGCTTCGGCGTAAGGGCCCCGCAGGGAAATCGTATCCGCTTGTCGAGAAAGATCCAGATCAAGGCCATCCGCGATTCGTCGCAGATTTTCATCTAATGGTCCGCACAGATTAGAAAGCTGCTGGTTGCCGCCTTCCAGTTTGATTTTTACTGGGACGACGCGACCACGCGTCGAAGTTTTGGCGGGTGAGCGACTCATGTGTGTGCCACACGTCCACGAAAGGTGTTAGTCATTGCATCGGTGATCACGACATCAATCATTTGACCGATTAAGCGTGGGTGACCAGCAAAATTCACGATGCGATTGTTTTCTGTGCGGCCACTTAATTCGTTTGTATCGCGTGTGGACGTGCCTTCTACTAGGATGCGTTGTGTTGAGCCCACCATGCTGCGTGCGATGGCGTGGGCTTGTTCATTAATGCGCGCTTGTAGTTTTTGAAGGCGCTGAAGTTTTAGGGTTTGTGGCGTATCGTCGGTCAGGTCGGCGGCAGGCGTACCTGGTCGACGCGAATAGACAAACGAGAACGACGTGTCAAAGCCGATATCGTCGATAAGTTTCATTGTCTTTTCGAAGTCTTCTTCGGTTTCTCCTGGGAAGCCAACAATAAAGTCTGAAGAAAGCGTCAAGCCGGGACGTGCAGCCCGCAGCTTGCGTACGACCGATTTGAATTCAATCGCGGTGTAGCCACGCTTCATCGCGGCGAGTACACGATCGCTACCCGCCTGCACTGGTAAGTGTAAAAAAGAGACAAGCTTTGGTAGACGCGCATAGACGTCGATCATGCGCGCAGTCATTTCCTTTGGATGCGATGTTGTGTAGCGAATGCGTTCGATGCCGGGAATCTCGTGCACATACTCCAGTAGCGTCGCAAAGTCGGCGATCTCGGCCTTGCCGTGTTCGTCCTCCGCCATCTTGCCGCGGTACGCATTGACGTTTTGACCAAGCAAGGTCACTTCTTTTACGCCTTGATCGGCCAAGTCAGCGACTTCGATCAACACATCTTCGAAAGGCCGTGACATCTCTTCACCACGGGTATAGGGCACGACACAAAAGCTGCAATACTTGCTGCAGCCTTCCATGATCGACACGAAGGCGGTAGCGCCTTGCACGCGCGCCGGAGGCATCGCATCAAACTTTTCAATTTCAGGGAAACTGATGTCGACTTGTGAACGGCCTTCGGCCTTGCGCCGTGCAATTAGATCGGGTAGCCGGTGTAGCGTTTGAGGTCCAAACACGACATCGACATAGGGGGCGCGATCGACAATAGAGCTGCCTTCCTGACTGGCAACGCAACCGCCTACGCCAATGATGAGATCTGGGTTTAAGGCCTTAAGATGTTTGACTCTGCCGAGATCTGAAAATACTTTTTCCTGCGCTTTTTCGCGCACCGAGCAGGTATTAAAGAGGATGACGTCCGCATCTTCAGGATTATTTGTGACGACGACCCCGCGCTCTTGGCCAAGCACATCGAGCATCTTGTCGGAGTCGTATTCATTCATCTGGCACCCGAAGGTGCGAATGAATACTCTTTTTGGATTTGCGGGTTTATCACCCGGTACAGCATTGTCTTTGTTTTTCATGATATTGCCGGAGCGGGTGTTGATCCCGTGGGCAGAAAAATTATTCTTGATAAACCTCTTCGACTTCATCGGCCTTTTTGATTGGTTTAATCATGTCTTCGCGTTTGATGCCGAGCCACATCGCAATGGCGGCAGCCACAAACACGGAAGAATAAATACCAAACCAAATGCCGATTGTGAGTGCGAGGGCAAAGTAGTGCAGGGTGGGACCACCAAAAATGAGCATGGCCAGTACCATCATTTGCGTAGAGCCGTGCGTGATGATGGTTCGAGAAATGGTTTGTGTGATGGCGCCATCAATAACTTCGCGGACGGTTGCGCCACGATCCCGACGGAAGTTTTCACGAATTCGGTCCATGATCACCACGGATTCGTTTACCGAATACCCAAGAACCGCCAGTATGCCTGCTAAAACAGAGAGAGAAAACTCCCACTGAAAAAACGCAAAGAAGCCGAGAATAATCACCACGTCATGGAGGTTCGCCAGCACACCAGCGACAGCGAACTTCCATTCGAAACGCACTGCAAGATATATCGTGATGCCAATCACCACAAAAAGCAGGGCTAGCAACCCGTTCTCAACAAGTTCCTTACCCACTTGAGGACCAACGAATTCAACGCGTCGTAATTCGACTGTTGAGTCTGACGCCTTTAGCGCCTTCATGACGGTGTCACTTTGTGTCGCTGAGCTTTGTCCTGCGGCAAGTGGCAGCCGGATCATGACGTCGCGCGAGGTACCAAAGTTCTGCACCTGAAAGTCGGTGTATCCGAGCCCCGTCAATGCAGAACGCACTTTCTCGAGCTGAGCGGCTTGAGCGTAGTTCACCTCCATGACCGTTCCACCTGTGAATTCAATCGACAGATGAAAACCTCTGATTGCTATGAAGAATACGGCAGCAACGAAGGTGAGGAAGCTAATGGCATTCAGCACCAGCGCATTGCGCATGAATGGGATGGTGCGGCCGATTCGGAATAATTCCATGATGTCAGTCCTTTGGTTTCCAGACTGTTCCAATCGAGATCGATTGGAGCTTCTTTTTGTGACCGTACCAGAGGTTGGCTAGTGCACGCACACCAACAACAGCCGAGAACATCGAGGTCAGAATGCCGAGGCAGTGCACGACCGCAAAGCCTCGAACCGGTCCTGTACCAAAAACCAAGAGCGCAACACCAACGATGAGCGTGGTGAGGTTCGAGTCAAGAATCGTGCCCCAGGCGCGTTCAAATCCTAGATGGATGGCGTTTTGTGGTGATTCGCCGTTACGCAACTCTTCACGTATCCGTTCATTAATCAGGACGTTCGCATCAATTGCCATGCCAAGCGTCAGTGCGATCGCAGCAATACCCGGTAAGGTCAGGGTCGCTTGCAGCATTGACAAGATCGCAAGCAACAACAGAATGTTCAGAGCTAAGCCGGCAGTGGAGAACGCTCCAAAGAGGTGGTAGTAGACCAGCATGAAAATAGCAATCGCAAGGAAGCCATAGAGCGTTGAGTTAAAGCCTTTGGCGATATTGTCGGCCCCTAAGCTTGGTCCGATCGTGCGTTCTTCAATGATCTCCATAGGAGCTGCCAGTGAGCCTGCGCGTAATAGCAGTGCAGTATCAGCGGCTTCTTCTGCGCTCATGCTGCCTGATATTTGGACTTGGCCGCCAGGGATTTCGCCTCGAATGACTGGTGCTGTGACTACTTCACCGCGACCCTTTTCAAACAGCAAAATAGCCATACGCTTACCAACGTTGTCGCGTGTCACATCGCGGAAGATGCGTGCGCCTTTTTGGTCAAGTGTCAGATGAACAGCGGCTTGTTGCGACTGGCTGTCACGCCCCGCTTGTGCGTCTTGTAAGTTTTCACCGGTCAGCACAACCTGACGTCGTACAAGAATGGGTCGTCCGTCTCGGTCTTGATAACGCTCAAGACCAAACGGAACTGTGCCAGCGGCGAGTGCACTTGCCGCGGCAGGGGTGTCATCCACCATACGAATTTCAAGGGTCGCCGTACGACCCAGGATATCCTTGGCTTTCGCTACGTCTTGGACGCCTGGCAATTGGACAACAATCCGATCCGAACCTTGTTGTTGTATAACGGGCTCGGCCACGCCGAGTTCATTAATCCGGTTATGAAGTGTGGTGATGTTCTGCGAGAGTGCCTTCGCTTGCACGGTCGTGATCGCACTTTGACTCAAGACACCGACCAACTGCAGGCGCGCACCATCGGTGCGCTCTGTCATTTGTAAGTCGGGGTGCCGCGTACGCAAGGCAGAGACTGCACGGTCGCGCGCAGCTGCGTTGCTGAAAGACAAG
Source organism: Burkholderiaceae bacterium (assembly GCA_044376975.1). Classification (GTDB taxonomy): domain Bacteria; phylum Pseudomonadota; class Gammaproteobacteria; order Burkholderiales; family Burkholderiaceae_B; genus Zwartia. Next base: position 10,597 of record JBILJY010000053.1, read on the forward strand.
ACAACCGACATGCCGCTGCGTTCAACGCCACCGCTTTCGATGCGCTGCTCGCGCAGGATGGCGCGCAGATCCGTGACGAGTGAGTCGTAGCGAGCGGTCAGTGCCCCTTGCATGTCAACTTGCAGCAGGAAGTGGACCCCGCCGCGTAAATCCAGACCCAGATACATCGGGTTGGCGCCGATTGCGCTTAACCAGCTTGGCGAGGCAGGTAACAGGTTGAGTGCTACCGTATAGCTAGGGTCTGATGGATTAGGGTTAAGTGCTTTTTCAATCAGGTCGCGCGCCTGGATTTGAGTGTCGGTGTTCGCAAAGCGCACCCGTACGGTTCCAACAGGACCGTTTTGATCAAACGAGGCACCTGCGCTCGCGATCTTTGCCTGTTGCAGAATGCTTTGCGCGCGATCGAGCATGCCTGCATCGATCTTGAGCGTGGCCTTGGCGCTAGAAATTTGCACAGCGGGTGATTCGCCGTACAGGTTTGGCAGGGTGTAGAGCAGGCCGATCACAACCGCGATCAGCACCGTCAGGTATTTCCAAAGGGGATAGCGGTTCATTGCCGACGGGGACCATAAGGGATTGCACCCCACCGCAACATGCGGCGGGGCGGTACAACAAAAATTACAGCGCCTTGATCGTACCTTTTGGCAAGACGGCTGACACCGATGCTTTTTGCATGACGACTTCTACAGCTTTGTCGCCATGCTCGGCAATTTGAATCGTGACGTAGCTGTCGCTGACTTTTGTCACTGTGCCCAGCAAACCACCGGCGCTGATGACTTCGTCACCTTTGGCTAACGCGGCAATCAATGCTTTATGTTCTTTCTGGCGTTTCATCTGGGGACGAATCATCAAAAAGTACAAAACGACAAACATCAAAATAATGGGGGCCATCCCCATTAGCGAGCCAGCCGTGTCGCTGGCTTGAGCCAGCACGAGGCTGGAAACTGATTGAGCAGACATTAAGGTCTCCTTTGGATATATGCGAAACGCTGGCTATTGTAACGATTTGGTGGCGCGATCTCGAGCAAATTGCATTCTCCAGGCTTGAAATGTTCCCGCGACGATGGCTTCTCGCATTTCCTGCATGATCGTGAGGTAGAAATGCAAGTTGTGAAGAGTGTTGAGTCTTGAGCCCGTTATTTCGTTTGAACGCTGTAAATGATGCAAGTATGAGAGGGAAAAATTCGCACAGGTGTGGCAGCTGCAACTGGGGTCGAGTGGCCGGGTGTCATCCCGATATTGGGCATTGCGTATTTTGACATCGCCAAAACGGGTAAATAGCCAGCCATTGCGAGCGTTGCGAGTGGGCATGACACAGTCAAACATGTCGATTCCTTGAGCCACACCGTCGACCAAGTCCTCTGGCGTGCCGACTCCCATGAGGTAGCGGGGGGCATTTGCCGGCAGTTTGGGGGCAACATGCTTCAAAATCCGTAACATGTCTTCTTTCGGTTCGCCCACGGAGAGCCCGCCGATGGCATAGCCCTGGAAACCGATATCTTCCAGGCCCGCCAAGGACTCATCGCGTAAGGTCTCAAACATCCCCCCCTGCACAATGCCAAACAACGCATTGGGGTTTTCGAGAGCATCAAACGCCTCGCGCGAGCGGCGAGCCCAGCGCAAAGACATACGCATTGAGAGGGCTGCCTCCTCGGAGATGGCTGGCTTGTCCTTGATCATGTAGGGCGTGCATTCGTCAAAAACCATTGCAATGTCGGAGTTCAGCGCCGTCTGAATACGCATGGATTCTTCCGGCGTTAGAAATAATCTTGCACCATCGATGGGCGAGGCAAACTTCACGCCTTCCTCGGAAATTTTCCGCATTCCCTGCAAACTAAAGACTTGAAAACCGCCAGAGTCTGTCAGGATCGGGGCGAACCATTGCATGAAACCGTGCAGCCCGCCGTGTTTGGCGATGACTTCGGTGCCTGGACGCAACCACAAGTGAAAGGTGTTGCCTAAGACAATTTGCGCACCGACCTCTGTTAACTCATGCGGCATCATCGCTTTGACGCTGCCATAAGTGCCTACGGGCATAAAGATAGGTGTTTCGACTACGCCGTGATTCAACGTCATACGTCCACGACGAGCCAAGCCGTCAGTCGCCTGCAGCTCAAAAGAAAGCCCGTTTGCAGGTTTTGGAGTGTCGTTCATGGGGTCTTCCTCTGTTCGAGAAACATGGCGTCGCCGTAACTAAAAAAACGGTAGCGCTCTGCAATCGCATGCTGGTAGGCTGCTTTCATACTGTCGAGTCCAATAAAGGCCGCAACGAGCATCAGTAATGTAGATTGCGGCAAGTGGAAGTTAGTCAACATAGCGTCTACCACCTGGTAGCGAAAGCCAGGGGTGATGAACAGGCGGGTGTCACCCGATTGTGGAGAAGTCAATGCAGGTTGTGCTTGGGCTGCAGCTTCTAGGGCACGGACACTGGTGGTGCCCACTGCAACGACACGTCCACCATGAGCCCGTGTCTGGGCAATCGCATCGATCGTTGCCTGCGGTACGGTGTAGCGCTCGGCGTGCATGATGTGCGTTTCAAGATTGTTATCGCGCACAGGTTGGAAGGTTCCCGCGCCAACATGCAAGGTCACGAAGGCTCTTTTTACGCCAAGCGCATCGAGGCGTTCAAACATTTGTTGATCAAAATGCAAACCAGCGGTCGGTGCAGCAACAGCGCCGGGTTCGCGCGCGTAAACGGTTTGGTAGCGCTCGATGTCTTGCGCATTTGGCTGATGCGTGATGTAGGGCGGCAGAGGGACGACACCATATTGCGCGAGCGCATCCAGCACAGGACGATCAAACTGTAGAACGAATAGATCGTCGTTTCTGCCAAGCACGGTAGCTGAAACCGTTTCGGCGAGCGTCAACACGGTTCCAGGACCTGGTGATTTGCTAGCACGCACATGCGCCAGCGCCTGATTATTGTCAGTGATCCGTTCGACTAAGACCTCGACGTGACCGCCAGTCGCTTTGTTTCCTAGCAAGCGTGCTTGGATGACGCGTGTGTCGTTGAGCACCAGCAAATCTTTTTGGGTGAGCAAAGAGACCAAGTCTCCAAATCCTAGGTCTTGCTGATAGCCATTGCCGTCTACGTGCAATAAGCGGCTCGTGGAACGAACGACCGCAGGCACCTGAGCGATGAGCTCGGTAGGCAAGTGGTAGTCAAAATCAGAAAGAGACAGGGAAGCGGGCACGTAAATGTAAAGCTTTTTGATAAGAGGGCGCATTTTAAGCCGGGCAGACGCTTTTTTTGTATGCTGTCGGTTCAACTTGGCAAATAGGTGGCGTAATGATCGTAGGCAAAGCGAAAGTC
>JBILJY010000054.1:0-13872 GCA_044376975.1 Burkholderiaceae bacterium
CCTCTGCGATGGCCTGATGGAGCGTGCACGCGCGCACAAGATTGCATTCAGTGCAGACTGTGTCGGAGGCATGTTTGGTGTGTACTTCTCAGACAAGGTTCCAACTACCTTAGCCGAAGTTTCCGCAAGCAACATTGAAATGTTTAAGGTGTTTTTCCATGCCATGCTTGACCAAGGGGTGTACTTCGCACCCTCGGCCTACGAAGCAGGGTTTGTTTCGAGCACCCACGACGACAGCGTGATTGCAGCGACCGTAGCGGCTGCCGACAAAGTGTTTGCGAAATTAAACGCCTAGGTAGCGCGTCCAAAGACCACGGTCGGCGTCTAGCGCGGCAGAGCTACCTTGCCATACAACCCGACCGCGCTCGAGAATGATATGTCGATCGGCAAGCTTAATCAGTCGCTCGACATATTTATCGATCACTAAAATAGTTTGGCCAGCCTCGCGCAAGCGCGCCAGGCATTGCCAAATCTCTTCCCGAACGATGGGAGCTAACCCCTCAGTGGCCTCATCAAGAATCAGCAATTTGGGGTTGGTGACTAACGCACGACCAATTGCCAACATTTGTTGTTCGCCACCCGACAGTTGATTACCCATGTTGCCCTGTCGCTCGCGCAGACGTGGAAACATGTCAAAGACCCGTTCAAGATCCCACCGCTGACTTGCATTGCCGTTACGCTGTGCGGCAAAAGCCGTCAGATGCTCGCGCACGGAAAGATTAGGAAAGCACTGACGACCCTCAGGTACGATCGCCAAACCAAGACGTGCGATGCGGTCAGGAGCCCATCCCGACACGTCTTGCCCCTCAAAGCTTAGTCGCCCCGCTTGCAGAGGCAGTTGGCCAAAGACCGTGCGTACAAGCGTGGACTTACCCATCCCGTTGCGTCCCAATAACGCAACCACCTCACCGACACCAATCTCAAGAGAGACATCGAATAACACTTGGCTCAGACCATAACCACTTTGAATATTTTGCACGCGCAACATCAAGCGGTCTCCTCGCCGAGGTAGGCTTGCCGCACAGCTGCGTTCGCACGTATCTCAGCTGGGGTACCGGTGGCGATCACGCTGCCATACACCAACACAGAGATGCGATCTGCGAGCCGAAATACCGCCTGCATATCGTGTTCAACGAGAAGCATCGATACTCGACCACGCAAAGAGCCGATCAGCTCTGTTAAACGAAGCGTCTCATCAGGACCCATCCCGGCCATGGGCTCATCGAGTAACAGCACACTGGGCTGCGCCGCAAGCGCTAACGCAAATTCCAATTTGCGCTGCTCACCATGCGGCAAGGCGCCTGCTGCCTGCTGCCACAGACGCTGGTCGATCGCACACTGAGCGGCCAAGGTCACCGCAACCTCATGCAGCGCATGATCCGATTCACGCGGTCGCCAAAACTCAAAGCTGCTACCGGCGTGTGCCTGTACAGCTAGCATTAAATTATCAAAGACGGAAAGCTGCTTAAAAATGTTTGTGATTTGATACGAACGTGATAAGCCTGCTGCGACCCGGGCGTGCGGTGACAAGCGGGTCACGTCGCGATCGCCCAACTGCAGTTTGCCGGCGTCAGCGGCTATCGTGCCAGAGAGCAAATGAATCAATGTAGACTTTCCAGCGCCATTAGGGCCAATGAGCGCATGTATTTCACCTGGCAAGACCGTTAGCGAAACTTGGTCACAGGCTACGAGTGCGCCGTATCGCTTTGTCAGCTGATGAGCATGCAACGCAACTGTCATGCTGCACGACCCGGTCTTAAAAACCGCCTAGCAAAGGTACTCCATGCGCCCGAAAGCCCACGCGGTGCAAACAACACAATCGCCAGCAACAGAAAACCGAGCGGCATATGCCAGTAGTCCGTGTAAAGACGCAGGACCTCTTCAAGCCAAAGCATCACTGCGGCGCCCACTACTCCGCCATAACGCAGACCGATTCCGCCCACGATCACCATAATGATCAGACTCGCCGAGGACGTCCAGTGCATCAAACTGGGTGATACAAACAAGTTGTGATTGGCCAGCAAGGCACCAGCGAGACCCGCAACGGCGCCAGCCAACACAAACGCGAGCAACTTAATCTTAAATACGGGATACCCCAGAGCTTCCATCCGGGGCTCGTTTTCTCGAATCCCTTGTAACGCTTGGCCGAAGCGGGCTTGAACAACCCGATTCATCAGCCAAAGACATCCCACAACAATCACAAGCACGACATAGTAGGACGTCAGGTCATTAGCAAGATTCAGTCCTGGCAACTGCAGGGGCGCCGGCAAATTAATCCCATCTTCACCACCGTATTGACGTAACGAGATGAACAAGTAAAACACCATTTGCGCAAACGCCAGTGTGATCATGATGAAGTAGACCCCGCGCGTACGAAGCGAAACTACCCCCACAATCAACGCCAGCCCAGCAGAGACCAACATCGCGATTGGCCAACCGAGCCAAGCCTGCTGCAAACCCTGCGTCGATAAAATGGCAGCGACATAAGCGCCTGCACCGAAGAAGGCAGCATGGCCAAGCGCCACCATTCCGCCGTACCCAAGAATAAAGTTCAGGCTACTTGCCGCGAGCGCAAAAATGAGAACGCGTCGCACAAAGGACACGTAAAAATCAAGGTTGAGCGCGGGCGCAATCAACGGGAAGGCAATCAACAAAACCAGACACAGCCAAGGAAGGCGTGAAGAGAGAGATTGCATGATTAGCCGCGCGCCGGAAATAAACCAGCGGGTCTAAACACCAACACCACCGCCATCAAGATATAGATTGAAATTGCGGCCAGTGTCGGTCCCACACTGGAGGCAACTGCCGGCGAAAAAAATGCCTTTAACAACGTCGGCAAAAAAGCACGGCCCGCCGTGTCGACGAATCCCACTAATAACGCGCCCACAAATGCGCCACGTATAGAGCCGATGCCTCCGATCACAATACATACGAGCACTAAGATCAGAATTTGCTCACCCATGCCGGCTTGAATCGCAGTCACTGGGCCAAGCATTGCGCCCGCCAAGGCGGCTAACATCGCACCCAATACGAACACACCTAAAAATAGCAGGGGCACTCGCACCCCCATCAAAGTAGCCATTTGTCGATTCGAGGCTCCGGCCCGCACCAGTACGCCAGCACGCGTGCGCGTGACAAACAAATACAGACCGAGCGCAGCCGCAAGCCCAACCGCAATAATCAGAAGCCGATACGCGGGATACAACATATTGGGCAAGATATGCACGGGGCCGGAAAGTGCTGCTGGCATACTCATCATCACAGGAGCAGGCCCCCAAATCATCTTCACGACATCGTTGGCGATCAGAATAATGGCGAAGGTACCCAGCACTTGTGCTAAGTGGTCGCGCACGACCAAGCGTCGTATCAACACAAGCTCAATAATCAAGCCGACCAGCCCAGTCACCACCGCAGCAACAACGACGGCGAGCAGAAAGGATTGGGTGGCCTGCATGGTCTGGGCCGCAACATAGGCGCCCGCCATGTACAACGAGCCATGCGCCACATTCAGGATATCTAGAATCCCAAACACCAGCGTCAGGCCCGCCGCAATCAGAAACAACATTAGTCCGAACTGTAAGCCGTTGAGCAATTGCTCGGCTATTAGCGTTGCACTCATATCAAACGAACAGTCGGATTAGGTTTCTTATTTCTTGCACTCGCCAACATAAACGTCTTGATAGGAGTCAAACACTTTACCCACCAATTTGTTGGTAATACTGCCATCTGCCGCCTTTTCAATCACGCGAACGTAATAAGGCTGAATCGGGAAGTTATTTACACCGTATTTGAATGGACCACGCACCGATTGGAAGTCAGCTTTTTTGAGTGCAGTGATGACTGCACCACGGTCCGCAACTTTACCGCCTACGGCTTTCACAGCAGCATCTATCGCCATAATGGTGTCATACGCTTGTGCAGCGTAAACAGTAGGCTGGCGATTGTTGTATTCCTTGCGGAAGGCAGCAACAAAGGCTTTGTTTTGGGCATTGTCTAAATCATGCGCCCATTGTGCAGTATTAAACATACCAATCATCGGCTCACCCACTGCACGAATCACGTCCTCATCGGCCGAGAATCCGGGTCCCACCAGCTTGACGCTCTTGTTCAAACCCGCAGAAACAAACTGCTTAATAAAATTGATGCCCATCCCGCCTGGCAAGAAGATATAGATCGCATCAGGCTTGGCATCACGAACCTGAGCAAGCTCGGCGGCGTAGTCGATTTGCCCAAGCTTGGTGTAAACCTCTTGGTTTACCGCAGTCTTGTAACCACGCTTGAAGCCGTTTAACGCATCTTTGCCGGCTGGATAGTCTGGCGCGATGATGACCATCTTTTTAAAGCCCCGGTCTGCCGCAACCTTGCCGGCGGCTTCGTGGAAAGCATCGTTCTGGTAGGACACGCCGAACCAGTAGTCATTGCATTGTGCACCAGCAAACTGGCTAGGACCCGGATTGTTAGACAGGTAGGGGATTTTGGCCGCAAAGAGTGCTGGGCCCACGGCGAGTGCGACGTTCGACCCAATTGGACCGGTGAAGAAATCAATTTTGTCGCGCTGTATGTAACGGCTAACCAACTGACGGGCTTGGTCAGGGTTGCCGCCCATATCCGCCTGCAAAAACTCGGCAGGTTGTCCACCGAGTTTTCCACCCAGCTGCTTGATCGCTAAATTGAAGCCGTCACGGGCCTCGGCGCCTAGTGCCGCAAACGGGCCTGAGAGGTCATTTGCTATCCCCACTTTGATAGGGGTCTGTGCCATGACGAGGCAAGGTAACAATGCGGCGGCCGCAAACAGTTTTTGAATCAGGCGCATCTCTGGGTCTCCTAGATGTTTAAGGCCCGGCAATTGGGCTTGGTACGGGCGAAATTTGTCACCGCAAATAGTAGCAGGTGAGCCAACTTTTGCCACCCTACGCCAAGAATCCGTTGTGGCGCGCCTAATGGTATACCCGAGCCCAAAACAGGTGATAATTGCGTTTTGTTCACTCCACCCTGTGACCCACCATGGCCGTAAACCTACATATCCCAAAAGATGACGCCGTCTATCCCGTTCCGGGCGTCGAAATCGGTGTAACCGAAGCTGGAATCCGGAAGGCAGACCGACGAGATTTAACAGTCTTTAAGTTGAGCCCCGGGTCAACCGTTGCCGGGGTGTTCACGCGCAATCGCTTCTGCGCGGCACCCGTACTGGTTTGCCAAGAGCACTTGAGCGCAGGCGCTGCAATTCAAGCCTTGGTGATCAACACGGGCAACGCCAACGCAGGCACGGGCGAACCAGGCCTAAAGGCCGCCAATGAAACCTGTGATGCGCTTGCCAAGCTCATGGGCTTACAAAGTAATCAAATCCTGCCGTTCTCTACCGGGGTCATTCTTGAACCCCTCCCCGTTGATCGAATTAAAGCGGGCTTGCCTGCTGCGTTAAAGAACCTGAACGCAAACAACTGGGTCTCCGCTGCACACGGCATCATGACCACCGACACCCTCCCAAAGATTCACTCACAGCGAATTTCCATGGGTGGCAAAACAATTACGCTTACCGGGATTAGCAAAGGCGCTGGCATGATTCGCCCGAATATGGCTACCATGCTGAGCTACTTGGCTACCGATGCTGGCATTGCGCAACCCTTGCTGAATCAGCTAGCACGTGAAATCGCTGATGTCTCGTTTAATCGCATCACGATTGACGGCGACACCTCAACGAATGACTCCTTCATCGTGATCGCGACAGGCAAAAGCGGCCTGATGGTCGACAGTACTGCGCACCCCCAATATGCAGCGCTCAAGGCTGTACTCGCTGCAGCCGCCACTGATCTCGCACAAAAAATTGTGCGAGATGGCGAGGGCGCAACAAAATTCATGACGATCCGGGTAGAAGAGGCCAAGTCATCGGCCGAGGCGCTACAAGTCGCCTACGCCGTCGCGCATTCACCCTTGGTCAAGACAGCGTTTTTTGCGAGCGACCCAAACCTCGGTCGTATCTTGGCAGCAATTGGCTACGCTGGAATCAATGACCTAGATGTCGGTGGCGTCAAGCTATGGCTCGGTGATGTCTTGGTCGCCACACAAGGCGGTCGCAATCCGTCTTACCAGGAAACCGATGGTCAGCGGGTGATGAAAGAAGCCGAAATTTTGGTGCGTATCGCGCTGGGTCGCGGCAACACGATCGAAACCGTATACACCTGCGACTTTTCCCATGAATACGTCAGCATCAACGCCGATTACCGTTCCTGATTCAAGATGAAACCCAACACCGAAAATAACCTACCCATGGCCGATCTTCTGGCGCGGGCCACCCGCGTCTTAGCGCAACTCGAGGCGTGGCTGCCTCCGGCACCGCCCCCTATCAATTGGGAAGCGCACGCCTATCGCTGGCGCAAGCGCGGTGCCTCTCATGGTTGGCTTGATGCAATCGCTAATGTGTCCTTGATTAATCCGGGAGATTTACAACACATTGAACGACAGAAAGATATCATTGACCGTAATACGCGCCATTTTGTCGAGGGCAAGCCCGCCAATAATGTGCTGATGACCGGGGCACGTGGCACAGGCAAAAGCTCACTTGTGAAAGCCATGTTGGCAAGTTACGCTGGTCGTGGCCTGCGACTGATTGAAGTCGACAAGGCAGATCTCGGTGACCTCGCTGACATTGTTGACGTAGTCGCCTCGCGTCCTGAAAAATTTATCGTTTTCTGTGATGATCTCTCTTTCGAAGAAGGCGAGTCTGGTTACAAAGCGCTAAAGTCGGTACTGGACGGCTCTGCGGCATCGAGCGGTAACAACGTGCTGATTTACGCAACCTCAAACCGCCGACATCTCATGCCCGAATACATGAGCGAGAACCTTGCTGCGCGCCACCAGGCCGACGGGGAAGTGCATCCTGGTGAAACAGTCGAAGAAAAAATCTCGCTCTCTGAGCGCTTTGGGCTTTGGCTGTCTTTCTACCCCTTCAAGCAAGACGATTATCTGGACATCGTTGCGCACTGGCTTGAAACACTCGGTTGTTCCAAGCAGAGCATCGCCGAAGCGCGCACCGAAGCCTTGCAATGGGCACTTGAGCGTGGCTCACGTTCGGGCCGTGTTGCCTGGCACTTCTCTCGGGACTGGGCCGCTCGGCATGCCTGAAAAAATTATCGATGTCGCAGTAGGAGTCTTGCTGCGACCCGATGGCACGGTTTTGTTGGGTAATCGCCCAGAAGATAAACCTTGGCCAGGCTGGTGGGAACTGCCGGGTGGCAAGCTAGAGCCGGGCGAATCCGTGATGCAGGCACTCGCACGTGAACTACACGAGGAACTCGGCATCCAGATACACACCGCCACGCCCTGGGTCACTTACGTGCACACCTACCCAACCACGACTGTGCGACTTGCCTTCTGTCGCGTCACCGGCTGGGACGGGGAGCCACAAGGCTTGGAAGGACAGCTTCTGCGTTGGGTACCACTTACACAGGCGTTGGATGTCCCAAAGTTATTACCTGCAACCTATCCGCCGCTGCGCTGGCTGAACTTGCCGGAGGTCTATGCAATCTCAAGTGCAGGGTCGCCTCAGAGCCTGGCTGCGTTCCAACAGCGTTTAGCGCAAGGCCTAAAAGAGGGTATCAAACTCTTGCAATGGCGCGAGCCTGGCTGGCCAGAAGGCCCGGCAAGCACGAGTTTAAAAACTGCTTTTGATGCAGTTCTCGCGCAGTGTCACGCAGCCGGGGCGCGTGTTGTGGTCAATAGTGTTCACCCATCAGCCTGGTGGGTGCAAGGTGACGGCGTGCACTTACGCGCAGCCGATGCCCTCGGTATTAATGTTCGTCCAGAACTACCTGCAGGACATCTAGTGGGTATCTCGACACACGACTTATCTGAACTAAAACATGCCCGCAAACTCGAAGCCGACTTCGCAGTCCTGGGACCCGTTTTGCCAACCGCTTCACATCCAGACCATCCTGGAATCGGTTGGGAAGAGTTTGCGCGTCTCAATCAACAGGCGGGGCTGCCTGTCTATGCGCTCGGCGGGCAATCTGCCGAGACGCTTGCGCAGGCGAAATCAGTTGGTGGGCACGGCTTTGCTGGGCTGCGTCGTTGGATTACCTGAGTCATCCAAGCGCTTAAGATCCTCTGCCGACCAACCGCCTCCTAGCGATGCAACCAAGCGCACGCTGGCTGCGAATCGATTACCAACCAAGGTGATGTAAGTACGTTCGTTATTCAGCGCAGTCGTCTCCAAAACAGCCACACTTAAATAATCAATCAACCCTTGGTCATACTGGTTGCGGGCTAAACGCAGCGACTGTTGCGCTGACTGTACAGCCAAACGCTGCACCGCCTCCTCCTGCTCGAACACGCGCATTTGCACCATCGCGTTCTCGACTTCCTGCAACGCAGTTAACACTGTTTGCCGATAGATCGCCACCTGTGCATCAAACTGGGCACGCGTCTGATTGATCTGAGCCTGACGCGCTCCACCATCGAAAATCAATGCGGCGAGCTGTGGGCCAAGCGCCCAAAACTGAGCGGGCGCGGTGAACCACTGCGTGAAATCGTTACTACGGTAGCCCGCGTTGGCGTTCAGTGTGAGGTTCGGAAACCAAGCGGCCGTCGCCACACCGATCTGTGCGTTTGCCGCAGCAGTGCGTCGCTCGGCTGCGGCAACATCAGGACGTCGCTCAAGTAACTCGGACGGCAAACCCACTGGTACCATGGGCGGAACCAGTGGAACTTTCTCTGCCTGAATCGCGAACGTTGAGGGCGCACGGCCTAGTAAGACTGCCACCGCATTTTCAAAAATTGCTCGTTGCTGCTCAAGATCGATGAGTTGCGCCCGGGTACTTTCCAATTGTGTACGTGCAACAGATACATCCCCTTGCCCAGAAATTCCTGCGTTATACCGATTCTGGGTAAGTTTTAACGCCCGCTGGTAGGCGTCAACCGTTGCTGTCAACAAGCGGCGCTGCTCGTCCAGAACACGGACTTGTAGATAGGCCAGCGCCAACGCGGTCTGTGCCGTCAGGCGTGCGCCCGAAACATCCGCTGCTAATGCAAGCTCTGTCGCATCAGTCGATTCAATATTTCGGCGCACACTTCCCCAAATATCGATCTGCCAAGCAGCCTGCGCACTCAAACCGTAAGAGTTGTTCGTCGCGCTCGTACTTAAACCCGAGGCGGAGCCTGCAGCGCCCGCACGCGTGGCGCTTCCCGTTGCAGTGATCGAGGGCAACAATGGCGCTCGCGCGCCCTGAGTCACCGCAACAGCTTGACGAAAACGTGCTTCGGCCAGCGCAATATTCTGGTTCGACACATTCAGCTCTTGCACTAGCTGTGTCAGGGTTGAATCACCGTACATCAACCACCAAGGCTCCCGCGGCGCACTCGCTAACGCCGGTTGGGCGAGCTTCCATCCGGGCGATTCCTTAAACTGCACTCCTACATCTATGGTGGGGCGCACGTAGTCCGGGCCCACCATACAGGCGGTCAACCCAATCAGCGCTAGCAACGTCACTCCGACACGCAGCATGCGCTGTACATTGTTCGTTAACGTGAAAAAAATGTTCATCATGCGTGAGGCAATCCTGAGGATGCAGAGGTAACCGGTTTAGCCGAAGCAGAGGAGCCCGACTGCTTGCTCCAAGGCCTGGTTAGCATCCACAAACGGAAACGATCCAAATAAAGATAAACCACAGGGGTAGTGTAAAGCGTGAGTAATTGGCTGACGAGCAAACCACCAAGAATGGTGATTCCCAGAGGCTTGCGCAACTCCACGCCTGCGCCGGATGCGAAGACCAAAGGCATCGCACCGAAAATAGCTGCCGCGGTGGTCATTAGAATAGGACGGAAACGCGTCAAACAGGCCTGATGGATCGCATCGCGCGGCGAAAGCCCGAGCCTACGCTGCGCATCCAAGGCAAAATCCACCATCATGATGGCGTTTTTCTTCACAATACCTATCAAAAGAAACACGCCAATCAGCGCGATCAGGGTGAACTCGGTCTTGAGCAATAACAAGGCGAGTAAGGCACCTACACCCGCCGACGGCAGTGTCGACAAAATCGTCAGCGGATGAATCGTACTCTCGTACAGCATCCCCAAAACAATATACATGGTGACCAACGCCGCCAAAATCAACCACGGCTGATTCGACAACGCGCTTTGCAGGGCTTTGGCAGTACCCTGAAAGCCCGCCTGTATCCGATCACTTGGCAAGTTAATTTCAGACACAGCTTGCTCAATCGCTGCACTCGCCTGGCCAAGTGAAACATCTGGGGCCAAATCAAACGAGATCGTATCTGCGGCCAGCAACCCTTGGTGTCGCACACTCAACGGTGAATTGCTGACCTCGAACTTTGCAAAAGCAGAAAACGGTACGCGCTGACCCGTCTGGCTCAGCACATACACATCATTCAAAGAGTCCGGATCTTGCGCAAAGCGTGGAGCGACTCCCATGACGACTCGATATTGATTGCGAGCGCCATACATCACAGAGATTTGTCTCTGACTAAACGAGTTATTGAGAACGGCCGAGATGCTGGCCATCGAAATCCCCAAGCGTTGCGCTGCATCACGGTCTACAAGAATAGAAACTTGTCGTCCTCGATCCTCAACGTCAGTATCCACATCCACGAGTTCTGGCAATTTCGCCAACGCCTCTTGCACCTTGGGCAACCACTCTTTTAAATCACCAAGCTCGCTCGCCATTAAGGTGTACTGATACTGAGAGCTGCTTTGCCGACCCCCGATCCGAATGTCTTGCTGCGGCACTAAAAATAGACGTGCTCCTGGATTACCACTGAGCTGTGGTCGCAAACGATTGATCACCTCACGTACCGAGACCTTGCGCTCGGCAAAGGGCTTTAGTTGTACGGCTAGAAAACTGAAGTTACTACCACCACGTCCGTTGGCATAAGCCGTCACGGTGCTAATCGCGGGATCCCGCATTAAGATTTGTCGAAATCGATCAAGCTTAGGCTTCATCGACTCAAAAGACGTACCCTCGTCTGCCGAAAAAAATCCCAACATCATGCCCGTGTCTTGTTGCGGAAAAAAGCCTTTTGGCACGGCTCCGTAAAGATAAAAATTTAATCCAATTGTCGCGGCTAACAACAACATCATGATCCGACCATGACGCAATGCCCAGTCGAGCGTCAACGAGTAACCTCTGACGGTAGCATTCAGCGCAGCGTCAAGCATGCGTCCAATAAAACCAGGTGTTCGAGACGCAACCTCATCCTTCTCTTGTCGCCGTAGCATGCGTGCAGCCATCATGGGCGTTAGGGTCAGTGAGACCAGCATCGAAATAACGATCGCTACTGACAAAGTCACCGCGAATTCACGGAACAAACGTCCAGGGAGTCCCCCCATCAATAGAATCGGTATAAAAACAGCGATCAAGGAAATGCTCATCGATAGAACGGTAAACCCAACCTCCCGCGTGCCACGCAGCGCAGCGCGTTTTACGGATTCGCCACGCTCAATGTGTCGCATGATGTTCTCAAGCACAACGATCGCATCGTCAACAACAAAACCCGTTGCCACAATCAAGGCCATCAAGGACATCGTATTCAACGAATAGCCCGCCAAATACATCACTCCAAAGGTCCCGATGAGCGATACAGGGACAGCCACAGTTGGGATCAAGGCTGCGCGCCAGTTCCGTAAAAACAGCAATACAACTAGCATCACAAGACCAATCGCGATGACGAGCGTGTGCTCTGCCTCGCGCACAGAGGCCCGAATGGACGGCGTACGATCCTGCGCGACATCAAGCGTCACATCCGCGGGCAACATAGCCCGCAAGACAGGTAAATCAGCACGGATCTGATCAACCGTCTCAATGATATTTGCCTTCGCCTCGCTGCGCACAAGCACTAAGATCGCCTGTTGCGCATTGAAATAGCCAAGATTGAAAGTGTCTTCAACAGAGTCCTCGACCTGCGCAACATCAGACAAGCGCACCGCTGCTCCATTGCGCCAAGCGACGATCAGAGGGCGATAGTCGGATGCCTTCCAGAGTTGATCGTTGGCAACTATTTGCCAGCGAAGCGTATCGTTCTCTAGAAATCCCTTTGGTCGCGTGGAGTTTGCTGCCGCGATGGCCAAGCGGACGGCCTCCAACGACACACCGTACTGCGTCAGTTTTTCAGGATCAAGATCGACTCTGACTGCAGGTAATGAGCTACCGCCAATTTGAACCTCACCTACTCCCTGGACTTGGGATAACTTTTGCTGAACAGTCGTCGAAGCAATGTCATACAACTGGCCTTGAGACAAAGTCGCAGACGTCAGCGCGAGCGTCATGACGGGCGCAGCGGACGGATTCGCTTTTTTATAAGAAGGGTTGTTACGCAGCCCACTTGGCATCATGGCGCGTGCCGCGTTAATGGCCCCCTGTACGTCGGTCGCAGCACGACTGATATCCCGACTTAAGTCGAACTGCAAGGTGATACGCGTCTGGCCCGTTGTGCTGCGCGAGGTCATTTCGGTTAGGCCCGCGATCGTCCCCAAGGAGCGCTCAAGCGGTGTCGCCACGGTTGCCGCCATCACCTCAGGACTTGCCCCAGGCATGTCAGCGCGTACCGAAATCGAAGGCAACTCAATTTGTGGGAGTGGTGCGATCGGTAGCAGGCTATGTGCGAGCAAGCCGGCCAGTACCACCCCGACCCAGATCAAGGTGGTGGCCACGGGGCGCACAATAAATGGCCCAGACAGACTCATTACTGAGCCCCTCCTTGAGCAACAGGCAGACCGCGGCCGCGCAGGCGATCAAAGAAAAGATAGATCACAGGCGTTGTAAAGAGTGTCAAAACCTGGCTCACGATGAGCCCCCCCACCATCACCAAACCTAGGGGCTGACGCAATTCAGACCCCGTGCCTGTCGACAGCATCAAAGGAACCGCACCAAACAAGGCGGCAAGCGTTGTCATCAAAATAGGACGAAACCGCAGAATCGCTGCTTGCTCAATGGCCTCTCGCGCTGACAGTTTGAGTTTGCGCTCAGCCTCGAGTGCGAAATCAATCATCATGATGGCGTTCTTCTTGACGATACCAATCAGCAAGATGATGCCAATAATGCCGATCATATCGAGATCGCGACCTGACAACTGCAAAGCGAGCAAGGCACCGATCGCCGCGGAAGGCAGAGTAGAAAGAATCGTGATGGGATGAATGAAACTTTCGTACAGCACGCCGAGAACGATATACATTGTGATGACCGCAGCCAAAATCAATAACAAGGTGCTTGAGAGTGAAGCCTCATAGGCACGTGCGGCGCCCTGAAAGCGAGTCTGAACACTCAAGGGCAAACCAATTTCTTTCGTTGCTTGAGTGACAGAATCTACCGCGCTCGACAAAGAGGCCCCTGGCTTCAAGTTAAACGATACGGTGACGGAGGGAAACTGATCGAGGCGATTAATGACAAGAGGCGAACGTCCCTCAGTCACCTTCACCACGCTCGTCAACGCAATGGGCTTACCCGTCGTACTTTTGACATAGACTGTCGAGAGAGATCCTGGATCGCGGCGAAACTGCTCGGGCACTTCAATCACGACACGATACTGATTCGATTGCGTAAACACCGTCGAGATCTGTCGTTGGCCAAACGCGTCATATAAAGCATCATCGATCGCAGCAGCAGACACGCCGAGCCTTGCAGCCGCATCGCGATCAATGTCAATAAACGTATTGAGGCCATCCTCTTGCATGTCATCAATGACATCTGCAAGCTGTGGCTTACTGCGCAAGGCATCCACAAGCTTTGGTGTCCACAGCGCAAGCAGTTCAGAGTCAGCGCTTTCAAGGGTTAGCTGATACTGCGTACGGCTCACGCGATCTTCGACTGTGAGGTCTTGTACCGGCTGCAAATAGAACTGCAAACCAGCCACGAACTCAAGCTCC
>JBILJY010000224.1:0-3905 GCA_044376975.1 Burkholderiaceae bacterium
CCAGTTCCGTGCAGCGCTCGATGACGGCATCCAGAAGTGCACGACCGATACCTTGGCCAGACAACCCTTCCTTCACGTATACCGAGTCTTCCACGGTGAAACGATAGGCTGGTCGAGGACGGTACATCGTTGCATAGGCATACCCCACAACGACTCCGTCCCTTTCCGCCACTAGATAGGGCAGACCTTTGGCGACGACATCCGCACGACGTTGCTGAATCTCTGGAACCGACGGAGGTGACAGTTCGAAGGAGGCCGTACCGTGCTGCACGTGATGAGAATAAATCTCCTGGATGACACCAATATCGTGCTCCGCACTATCCCGAATGAAAAATGAGGGGGGCGTTGGCTTCATGGCCTACCGCTCAGTTCGAGAATCGCTTGGGCAAACACAGCTGGAACCTCCTGGGGCATGTTGTGACCGACTCCTGGTATGACGCGATGCTCGCGTCTGTCGCTAAACCTGTGTGCATGCGCAGCGGCACTCGATGGACTACGCACGCCGTCATCGGCACCATCAAACGTAATCGTAGGCACACTAATGATCGGAGACCTTGCCAGACGCGCTTCTATCTCAGCGTAGGCCGGATCGCCAGGCACAAGTCCAAATCGATGTCGATAACTATGAATCACGACCGCTACGAAATCGGGATTATCGAACGCGGGAGCGCTACGCAAAAACGTTGCAGCGTCGAAGTTCCAAGTAGGAGACCAAAGCCTCCAAAGAAGCTCGATGAGACCGCGCCGATCCGCGGTCAGACCCGCGCGCCCTCTTTCGCTATGAAAATAATACTGGTACCAGAGCCGGTGCTCATTCGATGGGGAGTCAGGTTTTAAGGCCATCGCAATATTTTGGATGTTGTAGCTGTTAAACGAAACGAGCGCGCGACAGCGCTCAGGCCAAAGCGCGGCCACGACACAAGCGGCCCTGCCGCCCCAGTCGTACCCTGCAAGGGTAGCGTTTTGCACGCCAAGCGCATCCATCAAGGCCAACAGATCCGAACCCAACGCGGCTTGCTCGCCGGAACGTGGTGTCGCCGGATCGAGAAAACGCGTCTCTCCATAGCCACGCAAATAAGGAACGATCACCCGACATCCCGTCGAGGCTAGCAGCGGTGCAACCTCTGCATACGCATGCGCATCATAGGGAAAGCCATGCATCAAAAACACAACGCTATCATTCGCAGGACCGTACTCGTGATAGGAGATGTCAAGCACTCCGGCGCGAATACTGCTGGGAGCGGGCATTGTTTTGTTGTCCATAAGTACAGCTACCGAGACGACTCTAAACGATCTAACAACTTTGTAAATTGCGCATCAACCACGTCTAAGTTAATAGCACTTACACGTGGGTTGCCTAAATTCAGACAAATAACAATTGCCGCGAGAATAACAAAAAGGAATAACACAGTCAGCCCAAATTGCTGTCCTTGTTCAATCCCGGTTTTATAACCACATATGCCAGAAATAATCATCAATAATACGACTAGCGCTTGCCAGAGAATACGCGGTGTCTGCATAAAAATAGATGCATACTGTTGATCAAAAATTGAGTTCATCAACTGAACTCGAGTGAGAAAACTCTTAAACATGATGCGATCATCGCCACTATATTGCGGAAGCAAGGCATAGGCATGGCGCAAAATTCGTAGACCAGCATCTTTCTGCGCACGGCCACGTTCCTCAAGCCCCAGGGCATGTATCGGTCTGTCGTAAAAATGTTCTCGTTGCTCAACGTACTCGATTAACAACTTTAAAACGTCTCGCCTATCGTCTGCCCTTAGCATCTGCGTTGAGTCAACAACCGCTGAGATACTTAAGATCTCATCTACGGTGAGCTTGCGCTGATTCTCGTAGATGTGCGTCGACCCAGACAGCTGGAACGCAACCAGAATCGCAAAAAAACCAAAAATCGACGTAATAAAAATACTACTGACATCGACCGTCTCTTTGTTGAGTTTGCGCCTTACCCGTGTGCCATAAAGCCAACTCAAAACGAACACGATCACAACCGCGATTGTTAATCCTAGATAGATCCATCCAGACTGCAATAGCAACAAGTTCGTTTCTCGAGTCATCGTGAGTTCAACTTTTGAGTGGTAACCATGGCAGTGGAGTCTACAGTTTGACTTTCACTTCCAACGCCATGATGAACGCGGAAGAGATTTTCAGGATCATATTTACGCTTGATCGATAGCAAACGTGCGTAATGAATTCCCCAAAACTCGCTTTGCCAGTTTTTTTCCGAAAAATCACCCTCGTTGGTGTAGGAACCTCCATCAGGCGTGGCTTTTTTGATGTGTACCATCGCCTGATTCACAGCATCAGCTTCCTTTTTTGCCCACAGCATATCCGGCTCATGTCCTGGCACCTTCGGATATTTATATTGCACCCAGCTACCTAAGGTGAAAAAGCCAACGTTGTTAAAGACGACGGGATTCAAGGATGTCGTGATCTCTCTTGCACGAGCCTCTTGAGGCTCTCCAGCAAGACCTTTGTTTGTTTGAAACAGTATCAAACTTGTTCTCGATGCATCAAAGATCGCTTTAGCAAGAACTTTTGAATGCTCGATAGACATGGATTTTAAGGGGACGCCGCGCCCTTGATAATTAGCCCAGTAAGCACCGACCTCCACGTCATTGCCTTTCCACCAAAAGTATCCAGCTGGCGCTCCGGGTCTTGAATCCGTGATGACTCCATCACTTTTAGGATTCCATTTTTCTTTGAAAGGGACAACGCTGAACTTTAAATCGACCAAAAATTCTTTTGGCCTGCCTTTGAGTGGGGCAGTAAATTCATTCCAAACCTGCTGCGCCTGTTCAACGGTGAGATCCAAAAAAGCGGTTCCAACTTCTAGATGATTTTTCCCTTTTGGAAAAATCACACCTTCGCCCCAACTACCGTTATTCAATGCAGCGGGCACAAAACTAACATAGCGGTGAATGAGCTCAAGATACGCTGCGTCGCTCGAGGCGGAGATCGTTCCAGAAATCCATCCGTCAGTTTTGGGCATCGGATGAGCAAGCAAGGTGATGCGGCTAACAATACCAAAAGTACCTCCACCACCACCACGCAAGGCCCAAAAGAGATCTTCGTTTTGGTGAGCATTGGCAATCAAAACTCGACCGTCAGCCACGACAACCTCAAGCTCTAAAACGCCCGCTGCACCACTACCGAATTTTTTGGAATAAGAACCAAAACCACCGCCTAACGCAAAGCCGCCACAGGCACCTACACTCGTGCACCCCCCACCCTGTACGTAACAGTTAGCCGCTGTTGCGACTTGATAGGCTTCTAACCATCGATTTCCCGCTCTGACAGAGACCGCTTGAACAGGCTCAGTCGTTGGAGGGGCACCTTGAGGAAAAAAGCGTGGGTGGTGTGTCACACCACGATAGGGATGTGTCCAGACAAGCAGTGAGTCTGGCGCGCAGGATCGTCCAAAGTAATCATGCCCCGTACCTTTGACGGCTAATCGAATCTTATTCTGACGAGCAAAATTTACGGCGGCCACGATATCTTGAACTTTTTCTACTGCGACTGCATACGCACTGGGAGTAGAGTCCCATGCCTGATACATACCCGTTGACTGTGTTGCACCCGCTTGCTCTTCGAGATACCAAGGATTTTTTAAATCTTCGTTCATCTCGCCCGCCTTCAGCGATGACCAAGGAGCGATAGGTTTGATCAGACGACCATCAACCGCCTCTTTCAATTGCTGCCAAGATGTCTCAGAAGGCCAAACACTTTGACCAGCGATCTTTACATTGCCAGGCGTCTGCGCCAACACCTCGGAGGATGAAAATACTAAGGCACTAGCTGCAAACACAGAGCCATCTGAAATGAATTTTCGGCGTGAATAATTGGTATTTTTCATATTCAGAACTCGAGTCTATATATAGTCA
>JBILJY010000225.1:0-3902 GCA_044376975.1 Burkholderiaceae bacterium
CCAGCCTTGGATCACCCCATGGCACGCAATCTCCACACCCTTGAAGTTCTGCGTGACAGGAGATTCTGTCTTACAAAGATCACGCGCAAACGGACAGCGGGGGTGGAACGTACACCCCGAGGGTGGATTGAGAGGATTGGGGACTTCACCAGCTACTGGTGTACGGGACGCACCTTGTCCCGTCATGTCGGGAATCGCTGACAACAGCATGCGTGTGTAGGGGTGTTTAGGATCGGCAAACAACGTGTCTCGATCCGCGATCTCAACAATACGACCTAGATACATCACGCCCACACGATCTGCCACATGATGTACGACGGCAAGGTTATGAGAGATGAACAGATAAGTCAGGCCAAGATTACGTTGCAAGTCCTTCATGATGTTTAGAACCTGCGCTTGAACCGAAACATCGAGCGCGGAGGTCGGCTCATCACAGACCAAAAACTCTGGATTCACCGCCAGCGCACGTGCAATCGAAATACGTTGCCGTTGGCCCCCTGAGAACTGATGTGGAAATCTACTTTTATCCGAGGGGTGTAAACCAACTTGCGTCAACAAGGCATCTACGCGCGCTTCACGTTCAGCAGGAGTGAGCTTCGTGTGCGCAAGAATCGGTTCGGCAATGATTCGTCCCACGCGCCAGCGCGGATTCAGACTCGCATAGGGATCTTGAAAAATCATCTGTAAACGCTTGCGCAACGCCAAGCCATCACGTCCCCGCATGTTTGACAGTGGCTGCCCGTCAAACAAAATACTTCCTTGTGTCAATGGATACAAACCCACCAGCAAACGGGCAATGGTGGACTTGCCACAGCCAGACTCACCGACCAAAGCCAAGGTCTCTCCTTTGCGAATCGTGAAGGACACACCATCGACCGCACGCAGGAGTGTGCGAGGCTTACGCGACAGCACACGCTCTAACCAAGGTGCCGACACATCAAACCACCGTGCAGCATCTTTAACTTCTACCAACGCTCGCTGAGTCGTCATGCAACCTCCTGCGCGGGATGAAGCCAGCAAGCCGCTTGGGAAGTTCCCAGTTGCTGCAATTCAGGTCGCTCGACTCGACAACGATCCATCACTTTCGTGCAGCGAGGATTAAAAGCACAGCCAGCAGGAATCGCCGTTAATCTGGGCATGCTGCCGTCAATCTGAACCAACCGTTCAACATGTTGATGAATAGAAGGGATCGAGCCCATCAATCCTACCGAATAGGGATGGCGTGGTGCATGAATCACATCGCGAACTTTGCCGATCTCGGCGACGCGGCCTGCGTACATGACGACGACGCGATCTGCCGTTTCTGCAATGACGCCCATGTCATGGGTAATCAGCATCACGGCCGCACCTTGTTCGCGACACATCTTTTTTAGCAGCTCAATGATCTGCGCTTGGATCGACACGTCAAGCGCCGTCGTCGGCTCATCCGCAACAATCAACTTCGGCTGGGCAGCCAAAGCCAGTGCAATCACCACGCGCTGACGCATTCCGCCCGAAAACTGATGAGGATAGTGATCGATGCGTTCACGCGCCGCCGGTATACCGGTTGCTTCCAATAATTCAATGGCACGATTACGCGCTTGCGTCCAAGTCATTGGCAAATGCGTCACGATCGTCTCGGCGATCTGGTGACCAACGGTGTATAGCGGATTCAAGGATGTGAGTGGATCCTGAAAAATTGCTCCGATCTCACGTCCACGAATACGGCGCATTTCCTCATCGGGCAACTGGTCGATACGTCGTCCCTCCAGCAAGATCTGTCCGCCAGAAATACGGCCCGGGGGCTCCAGCAAACCGATGATCGCGGCGCCTGTGAGCGACTTGCCAGCGCCCGACTCACCCACCACACCAACCACCTCACCCGCCGCGATCGAAAATGACACTTCGTTTAACGCTTTGAGCGTGCCCCGACGCGTGGGAAACTCAACACTCAGCTCTTTAATTTCTAGAATATTTGACATGGGTGGCCTCAACTCAAACGGGGATTCAAGGCGTCACGCAGCCAATCCCCTAATAGGTTGACAGACAACACTAATAGCACCAAGGCCGCACCAGGAAAAATCGTTATCCACCACTCGCCAGAAAACAGGAAATCATTTCCAATCCGAATGAGCGTGCCCAAGGACGGCGATGTGGGCGGCACGCCTACGCCAAGAAATGACAAGGTCGCCTCAGTGATGATCGCAGTCGCCAAGTGCACGGTCGCCAGCACCAGCACCGGCCCTAAGACATTGGGCAACACGTGACGAAACATAATCACGGGCGACGAGATACCAATCACGCGAGCCGCCTGCACATACTCCCGGTTTTTCTCGACCAAGGTCGAGCCCCGTACCGTACGCGCATACTGCGGCCAACCTGCCAGGGCGATCGCCCCCACCAACACCGGAAAGGCAATCACCTCATGCATGTCGCCCGGCACAACGGCTCGGGCAACGCCATCAATCAATAGCGCAATCAGGATGGCTGGAAACGACAGTTGTACGTCGGCGACACGCATAATCAATGCATCGATGCGACCACCAGCGTACCCAGAAATCAAACCTAAAACGATTCCAAGCGACATCGCACCCGCCACCGCAGCCAAACCAATCAATAACGATACCTTGGTGCCATACATGAGTGCGGAAAGCATGTCACGCCCTTGGCTATCGGTCCCGAGCAAATACTTCGTTGTGCCGTCGACCAGCCAAACTGGTGGCTTCAGTGCATCAAGCAAATCAATCGTTGCCAGATCAAAGGGGTTGTGCGGTGCGATCCAGGGCGCACCAAAGGCAGCCACCAATAACGCGATCAGCAGAAAGGTCGCCACCATTGCAACAGGCGTATGGCGCCAGGACCAGGCTAAGTCACCATCCCAAAACCGTGCAAGTGTCGCGCGCATTAATGACCTCCGCCGGACTTGCCCAATCCAACACGCAAGCGAGGATCCACAGCGAAGTACAGAAGGTCAACCGTCAAGTTAATCACAACAAAAATAAGAGAAATCAAACAAAGGTAGGCCGCCATCACCGGGATATCAGCGAACTGAACAGCCTGAATAAAGAGCAATCCCATCCCTGGCCACTGGAAGACAGTTTCAGTCACGATAGCGAACGCAATAATTCCACCCAGCTGCAGTCCCATGATGGTAATGACCGGCACAAGTGTATTTCTCAAAGCATGGCCAAAATGAATTGCACGTTTGGTTAAGCCACGCGCACGCGCAAATTTGATGTAGTCCGCACGCAGCACCTCGAGCATCTCGGAGCGCACGAGGCGCATCACAAGCGCTACCTGAAAGAGCGAAAGGGTGACGGCCGGTAGAATTAAATGGTGCCAACCGCTTGCGGTGAGCAAGCCTGTTGACCACCAGCCCAAGCGGATCGTGTCCCCACGACCATAGCTCGGCAACCAGCCAAGCTGCACAGAAAAAATCAGAATTAGCAAAATACCAATCAAGAAGGTTGGCAAAGAAACGCCAAACAAAGAGAACGCCAACAATGCCTGCGACAACTTTCCATGACGCTTGAGTGCTGTGTACACACCCAGCGGAACTCCAACCACCAAAGCAATCAAGGCGGCAGCAATCGATAACTCAAGCGTAGCGGGCAACCGCTCACGCAACAAGAGCGACACCTTTTGACCCTGACGCAAAGACAATCCAAAATCACCTTGTATTGCATTGGTAAGAAAGTGATAGAACTGCACAACAACCGGATCGTTGAGCCCCAGGGACTGGCGCAGCTGCTCGCGCTCGGCCGGCGTGCCCTCCTGACCCAGCATGATCATGACTGGATCGCCGACATATTGAAACAAAACGAACGCAAGCAAGGCGACTGCCAGCATGACGCCAACGGCCTGAATCAACCGGCGCAAAATAAAAGCAAACATGGGTTCTCAGTACAGAGGCAAAGTCATCC
>JBILJY010000055.1:0-13600 GCA_044376975.1 Burkholderiaceae bacterium
GATCACAATTGGAAAAAAAGCGATCGACATCACTACCGCGATCTTAGAACCAGTACCCGCCCCAATCCATACAAGAATGAGTGGCGCGATCGCAATCTTCGGCACGCTTTGAAGACCAACAAATATAGGCATAATCAAGCGCTCGATGAGTGGGTAACGAATCATCAGCGCTGAGACTGCTAAGGCGAACACCACTGCGGTGACATACCCCGAGGCAATCGCCCAAACCGTTGCGAGGGAGTGCATTTGAATGAGCGCCCACTCTTCGACAAACAATGCGGCGATCTCTGTGGGTGCGGGCAATAGAAAATTTGGCACTTCAAAGAACCGCACCCCGGTTTCCCAAAGCAAAATTAGCACGGCAATCAAAATGCCTGAGCTCCAACTTTGCGCAAAACGGCCTAAGGCAGTCATGCCTCCCCCCAAAATAGATGTCACCGAGCTAAGATAGTTGTCAGTCGCCCTTGGTGTCAACGCATTTGATAGCTGTATATAGAGGAATCCCTATGGCCCGCCATATTGTTTGCCTGAGTTATGACTTTGACGTGCAATCGGGTTTTATTTCCCGAGGGCTCACGTCGCCCACGCCCCTGTCTCGCGGAGAGTTCGGTGTGGTGGGATCAAAAAGAATCCTGTCCCTACTTGCCGCACACAGCATTCCAAGCACATGGTTCGTTCCTGGCTTCACGATTGAGACCTATCCCGAGGCCTGTGAGGCAGTCCTCAAAGGCGGTCACGAGATCGGACACCACAGCTGGGCACACATTGCCCCAGCAAGCCAAACACTGGAAGAGGAAGAGGCCGATATGGTCCGTGCCAGCGAGGCGATTGTGCGTCTCACGGGCACGCGGGCTGTTGGTTACCGGTCCCCGGCCTGGGATTTAAGCGATAACACCTTGAATTTGCTGCTGAAGTACGGCTTTGAATACGACAGCAGCATGATGGGTGGCGATTATGTCCCTTATCCCGTACGGCAGGGCGATCAGGTCAAGCTTGGCGAGCCCGTGCGCTTTGGCCCGGCGACCTCCTTAATTGAAATGCCCATCAGCTGGCACTTGGATGATCACCCGCACTTTGAGTACTGGCGAGTGGCCAACACCGTCAATCCAGGCCTACAAAGTGCCCGAGTGGTGATGGAGAGCTGGTTAGATGAATTTCGTTATTTCAAAAAGACAACCGACTTTGGGATCCTGACCTACACCATGCACCCGTATGTTTTAGGCCGGGGCAATCGTATGCTGGCTTTTGAAGGGCTCGTGGAAAGTTTGATCAAAGAGGGCGCAGAGTTCATGACGATGCATGAGGCGTTAAAAGCAGGTAAAGGATTGATATATTGATTATTTTATTTTTTGATGTACTAGTTAATATATAATTTGATGTACTACTTAAATTAGACGTTCACTCTCTAAACCCAGTTGTATACCCAAGCTTTTTACCAATCGTTCAACGTTGTTCAGTCGTGATCAGCTGTCATTTTTTAATGTAAGTTAAGTTTAACTTCCTTGGTTGGATTGGCTCACGTTCTGTCTGGCGCAAATGTTTAACGTAAGTTGATGTGGTGCAGTGATTGATGGGCGCTGTGAATACGCCTTACATCTGCGTAGCACTGCACCTGCGCAAATACATTGTGATGGAACGAAGCGGTTGCCTCTGAAGCAGTTGCCTCTGAAGGCGCTGCCAGTGTGCACGCAACAAAAAACGCTTCTTACTGTGCGTGAAGAACGCAGCTTGTTTTGGTGAGTTCAACGCTTGATGTGCCTTCGTTTAGAGGGTCATTTTTACGTCAGTTTTCAATGCACTTTGTGCCAATCTCCTCGAGGAAAGCACCGGGTTATTTTGATGATTTGAGTGATTTGTGCTACAGTCTCGCTCTTGTTGATTTGCGTCAACTATTCCCTGATAGCTCAGTCGGTAGAGCGACGGACTGTTAATCCGCAGGTCGCTGGTTCGAGTCCAGCTCGGGGAGCCAATCTACTTCTGATAGCCGTTTCCGGCGGAAGGCAGCGATGCACAAAACCATCGCTACGTTTCGGGCTTATTCAGGAGAACAATCATGTCACTTTCTTTCTCAGACATGGCATTGGCAGTTGTTTCATCATACACAGGACGAGACCGCTCGTTCCCAGCTCGGGTTGACTACTGAGTCAGCTTCTTTGGGCACCGTGACATCACATCTATCACCACAGACGACGTTGAAGATGGCGTAGACGCGCTTGTCAAACTCGGCAAAATCAAAGTCTTGACCACGACAAGGGGCGTTACCAAGACAGTCACAGGCTCGCCTTTGTCACCATCGACAATTAATCGGCATGTCGCCTGTCTAGGAACTGTATTTAAAGAGTTAAAGCGGCGAAGACTTCTGCCTCGTGGCTTTGTCTCGCCCATGCGCGGGGTGACGCGCATGGAGGAGGGTGCTGGGCGCACGCTTACAGTCACTGGATTTGCCCCCGTGGATTTGCCCCCGCATTACAGGACCATGGGTATCAGTTAGTTAATTGACTACCTTTCTCGGAACATCCTAGGTGAAAGATATTTCAGTGCACTATGGGGATGCTTTTGATTGTAATGTTCAAACCAAACTTTCAACCTATCCATAACGGTAGCCGAGTCCGGCCTGTTGGCCATCCAGATCAGCCTAAGGCAATGCTGCGGCTAACAATCTGATGCCTTTGTCGATATCTGCGACCTTGAGACTTGCGTAGCCGAGTACGAAGCCAGCACAGCGCTCTTTGCGAAACTTCCCCCCCTCAGCGTAAAGCGGTGTAACAGGCCAAATACCGACCCCTCGTTCCTTGGCTTTATCGACAAATTGTTGTTCGGCGCTTCTTGGAATACCTTTGAACCAAACAACAACATGCAGCCCTGAGTCCGTCCCTTCGACGCGTGCACGGGCGCCCAGATGTCGCGAAATCGCCTCCACGATCGCGCTCCTTCGGCGTTCGTTTTCCCGCTTGAGCCGTCGCAAATGGCGTTCATAAGCGCCGCTGCGAATGAGTTCAGCCAGCACTGCCTGCTCCAGAACGGGCGCATGCCGATCGGCCAGCTGTTTGGCCTGACGAAATGGTGTGACAAGCGCTAGGGGTAGCACCAGATAGCCCATCCGCAACTGCGGTGAAAGCGCTTTGGAGAAGGTTCCGATGTAGATCACACAGTTGCTGTTATCCAGTGCCTGCAAGGGATCAACCGGTCGCAGTCCATAGCGAAATTCGCTGTCATAGTCGTCCTCAATGATCCAACTCGAACGGCGCTGTGCCCAAGCCAGTAGCTCGTGGCGGCGACTGATCGACATCACCGAGCCCAAGGGAAACTGATGCGATGGCGTCACGTAGGCCAGGCTACAACGCGTCTCAGGAAGGGCGGAAGTGACCATTCCCTGTTCGTCAACCGGCGTTGCGATGATCTTGGCTCCTACTGCTTCAAATGTGCGGCGCGCCATCAGGTAGCACGGCTCCTCCATCACCACAGCGTTTCCTGGATCAATTAGGAGCTTGGCACAGAGCTCTAGTGCCTGTTGTGTCCCCTGCACAATCAATACCTGATCGGCCGTGCATTGCAGGCCGCGCGTTCTCATCAGGTAGCCCTGGATCTCCTTTCTGAGCAGTTCCTCCCCTTCCCGGGCCCGGTAGTACAGATGCTGTTGCCGGCGAGTCAGCAGTCGGTTGTAAAGCCTGCGCCATGTGAGCGTTGGAAAATCTTCGTCAGCAATTGCCCCGTAAAGAAAATTGATGTGGCAAGGATCTGCCGACGGGGGCTGAGGCAGAGAGAGTTGATTTAGCCTTTGTCCGTAGCCCGAAAGCGCAGCGGCTTGTCTGGCAGGTTTGCTGTCGGTTGGTTTTTGCTCAATCCGAGCCGACTTAAGTCCGTTTGAAACGCGTGCGCGTGCTCCTGCAGCTGTCTCGATGTAACCCTCAGCGGCGAGTTGTTCAAAAATCACTACCACGGTGCTGCGGGAAACGCCAAGGTCGGCCGCAAGCGCCCGGGTGGAAGGCAGTTTTTCTCCGGGCAACATGGCACCCGAATCGACGCGGGAGCGAATCAGTTCGTAGATCCGGTGACTGGTGGTTTCTGAGGAGGGCTTCAACTGGTATGGTTTTAATGTAAATAACTGGATCTTCTAATAAAACCAGTTATAAAGCAAGATGGCCTTCTCTTCAGCCAACTTCTAGGTTTATCAGATGTACATTCCAGACCATTTCGCGATGGCGCGGCCCCATCAGATGCATGTCATCATCGAGCAACACCCACTCGGCGCCCTGGTCACGTTTGGGGCCGATGGGCTGGACGCCAATCACATTCCTTTTGAGTTTGATCCAACCCGAGGAGCATTGGGTGTACTCACGGCCCATGTCGCTCGCGCTAATCCGGTTTGGCAGCAGTGCAAGGACGGCGCAGAGGTGCTAGTGATCTTTCGCGGGAACGAGAGCTACATCTCACCCAACTGGTACCCCAGTAAGCACGAGACGCACCGACAGGTACCCACTTGGAACTATGAAGTGGTGCATGTGCATGGCCGCCTGTCAGTGATGGATGAGGAGCGCTTCGTGCGAGGCGTCGTGGCGCGCTTGACACGGACCCATGAATCCAGCGAGCCCAAACCGTGGAAGATGGGTGATTCCACACCTGAGTACATCGACGGCATGCTCAAAGCGATCGTGGGTATTGAGGTCACTGTCACCCGGATGGAAGGTAAAGCCAAGTTGAGCCAAAACCGTGAGCCACGAGATCGCCTGAATGCAGCCGACACCCTGATGGCGAAGGGAGCAGAAGGACTGGGCACAGCCATGCGGAATGTGATGAAGGAGTCATCTTAAATATGAGCGAACAAATGCAAGCCGGCTATCCGGTGTCGGAGCGCAATAAGGTCAAGCGGCTGCACGACCGAGGTTTTTACGACCATGCCACGGTGCATGCCTTGCTGGACGCAGCCATGCTGTGCCATGTGTCTTATGTGATCAATGGGCAGCCCTTTTGCACGCCAACCTTCTTCTGGCGCGAGGGCAGCCGCCTTTACTGGCACGGCAGCAGCGCAAGCCGCATGTTGCGCAATCTTGCCCATGGCGAGCCGGCTTGCCTGACAGTCACGCATCTAGATTCCTTGGTCTTGGCGCGGTCGGGGTTCAATCACTCGGCCGATTACCGATCGGTTATGGCCTTCGGGAAGGCCAAATTGGTTGAGGATCCGCAAGAGAAAGAGCGTGCGCTGGTGATGATGGTTGACCGGCTGTATCCGCAACGTACCGCTGGGCTGCGGCCAGCCAGCGCACAGGAGATCAAAGCGACCTCGGTAATCGCCATGGACATTGAGCAAGCGTCGGCCAAGATCCGTGCGCGCGGTGTGGTGGACGATGATGAGGACTATGACTTGCCCATTTATGCCGAGCGTATCCCCGTGATCACGGTGCTGGGTCAGCCCGAGCCCTGTCCACTATTGTTGGAGGGAGTCCAGCGTCCGGCAACACTTGCGGGTTATGCAGCGGGTCGACCGCTGCAGGAGGCTCTGTCCGAGGCCTATACTAGCGCGCACCTCAAGTCATGAACGATCAGAACAGCCCGATACGCGTTAGCGCCACAGAAGCTGATGCACAGCCGATGTCCCTCGGTAGACTCAGCAAACTGGTCTTGAGTACACTTGACCTCGAGGCGCGTTGGTATCGCCCACCGAACCCAGACCTGCAAACCCCTCACGATCGCGATGAGATTTATGTTGTTGTAATGGGCGAGGGTGAATTCGTACGCGGGGTATCTCGCGTGAAGTTTTCTTCTGGTGATTTGCTCTTCGTTGCCAAAGGCGAGGTGCATCGCTTCGAGAAACACACGCCTGACACTGCAGTTTGGGTCATTTTTGGGCCAGGCAAGTAGGCTGCTGATACTTTGCCCAGATGTTTTGCATTATCGTTGTACCAAAATTTCTGGTTTTTTAATAATTAAAAGCGAGCCTAAGTGCCCAATAGTTGCATTATGCAACTATTGATTCAATTACACGAATTATTACACGGTGATCTTTTTTCAAGATAACCTACTGTTTTTAATAGGTATTTAAACAACCGACTTTTCTGTTAATCCGCAGGTCCCTGGTTCGAGTCCACCTCGGGGAGCCAAAAACACCAAAAGCCTTGAGATAAAACAGTCTCAAGGCTTTTTTTTGCTGCGCCGATAAACTAAAGTTTGGATGCCCCCATTTCTGGCATCGCGTCGCGATCAAATCGGCGAACCCGTACTTTGAATCGCTGCCAATTTACTAGACACTCGTTAGCCTCTGGTTGAACTGCTCTTCGTAGTTTAATGGTGATAGCCGTCATGATGACTGTGACGACGACTCGGATTATCAAGCATTTCTATATTTGATTTTAGTTTCAAATTGAAAGGTGATCGATTTTCTTCTTGTACCTAGCGAATAGCTAAATATCGGAGGTAGTCCAGTGCGGCGTTTTAAAATCGCTTCGTTTGAGGAGGTAATTGATGAAATGATATTAAAGAGTACTTTTCCCTTCTCTTCTGCTGTACCATCATTTCATCATCGCCTCATAAATAAGATATAAGGCGACTTCGGTTATCTAAGAGGAAACATATGAGCAAGCTTTTTGGCAGATCGTGGTTACTCAAACTCTCTATCCCACTAGTTGGCACTTGCCTAGGTGTTCTGCCCTTTGTCGTTAATGCCGACGACGAAGTTAGTGCCTATCCAAAACGTACTGTCACTATCGTGGTGCCTGTAGCTCCTGGAGGCGTGACTGATGTTAACGCCCGATTGTTAGCCGAACTGTTAAGTAAGAGCCTTGGACAGAGTTTCGTAGTCGAGAATAGGGCGGGCGCTTCGGGCGCAATTGGAGCCAGCGCGGTGAGTCGCGCAGCGCCCAATGGATATACGCTTCTTTTTCAATACAACGCATTTCACCTTATCTCTCCCCAAATTAATACCTCTACTCCTTGGAATCCTTTGCGCGATTTTGTTCCCATTGCAAATGTATCTTCAAATCCGCAGGTAATCGTCGTCAAAACTGCCTTGCCGGTGACCAATTTTCAAGAGCTCATAGCTTACGGAAAAAGTAATCCTAAAAAGTTGACTTATGGTACCGCCGGTATAGGTTCGATGCATCACGTGACGACAGAGCTATTGCAACAGATCACGGGGGCGCAATACACCCATGTTCCGTTTGCCGGCTCGGGACCTGTTGTAACCAACTTATTGGGTGGAGTAGTCGATTTTGCATTGCCGGGACCTTCTTCCGTCATCCCACACGTCCAGTCTGGGAAATTACGTGCTTTGGCAGTGACCGGTAATGAGCGTTTAAGAGCGATCCCTGACGTGCCAACTACAGTCGAACTGGGTTTTGCAGGCCTTGTCGCTTATGCGACGAGCGCCATGTATGCGCCAGTAGGCACGCCAGAGCCGATCATAAGAAAATTGACGAAAGCGATAGAAGAAGCTTCTCGTGATGAAGCCTATATCAAGAAGCTCGATGCCTTAGGAGTTGCTGCGCGCTACATGTCGCCATCAGAGCTTAGTAAGAGCGATGCAGCGGAATATGAGCGGTGGGGTCGGGTTGTTAAATCTGCCAATATTCAACCATAGTGAGTTTAAGAATGAAGGATTGCGATGTCCGCCTCTTATGCGGACATTTTTTTGTCGATCGATGGTGAATGGATTTCAGGCAGGAAGCGGATATGTCCGCTTGTGGTGAATGGTTCGTTTTGGGCAGACGCCTTCAAGCCCGTTTTTGATTTTTAAGGCATGTAGACACGTCGTAGACAAATCCTGTCAACCATCGAATTCTCGACTAACGACAGGATCGCCTTGACGTAATTTTGAAAGCGCACGTTGTGCGTACTTGGTGATACCCCACCCTCACAACAGATTTAAAAGTGAGAGGCATAGTCCGTCACGGTTAATGGCTAACAGGTATGCACGAAAGTCATGAACTTAATATCAATCTAATTTTAGATTGAGTTGTTTTAATATTGGACCCCACCGCAAGTAATCCTGCTTCATTATTTTTTCGGTTTCCTCTGGTGTTGTACCTAGGATCTCAAATCCTTGCTTTGCATAAGTATCTCGTAGGGCTGGGTCCTGCAGTGACTCAATAGTTGCCTTGTAGAGCAACGAAATAGTTTGTGGTGATGTACCTTTTGGTGCCATCAAGACAAAGCGTAATCCAGCATGCACACCAGGCAGCCCTGCCTCACTCATTGTGGGGATGCTAGCAGCTGAGGCAGCCCTTTTTTCTGTCATCACGGCATAGGGCTTTAAATTACCTTGATTTATGTGACCAATCACGGCGCCTAGAGTAAACATACCTACTTGCGCATGACCAGCCAAAACGTCTTGAAGTGCAGGTCCACCACCCTTATATACAGGCTGTACAGCGGTAACTCCAGCCTGTTTTGCAAACAACTCAAAAGCGAGATGATGTGGAGTGCCGAGCCCTGGATTAGCAAAAGAAAATTTATTTCCTTCAATTTTCGCAAAAGCAATAAGTTCCTTGAGAGTATTCGCAGGCAACGACTTGTTTGATGCAAGAACAAGTGGTGTCTCAGCCACAAATGTAATCGGAACGAGATCTTTGAAAACATCGTAATTTAATTTTGTATATAAATACGGGTAAATTGCGATTCCATCTGTATTGATTAGAAGCGTGCTGCCGTCCGGCGCAGCACGTGCCACTATTTCTGTACCTATATTGCTCGCTGCCCCTGGTCTGTTTTCTACGATGACGGCTTGGCCCAACCTATCTTTTAAGTGGTTCGCTAGTGGTCTAGCTAAACTATCTGCTCCCCCGCCAGGCGAGAACGGTACTATTATCCTGATCGTCTTCGAGGGAACCTGGCCGTAGCTGTGAGAAGTACAGAGAAAGAACACCAAGGCTAAGACGCCAAGTAATGTCTTGTTCCCAAAATGAGTAGTTGGCATGATTTTTAGGCCTTTTCTTTTAAGTCAATATTAAAACGAGAATTAAAGGCGGATTTCAGTTGATCGAACATAACCCCTACTCGAATAACCGAAAAATCCGAAAAATCAATGATGGTGCTCGATCGGCCTAAAACATTATGGTATTTCGAAAGTCCGTAGTCCACGATTAGATCTACCGCACTTAGAACTTCTGGCTCGATATCTTGGGCTCGATATTTACTGCCCTTTAGAGAAGTGTTAGCCGATGAGCCAAACACCGGAATCCCAGCCTCCCAGGACTGACGCGCGATTTCATCGTGCAGGAATCCTGCATTGATAAGCATATCAAGGGTGTTGGCTTTGGTAGAGCTTTGCAAAACAAAAGGGTCAACGTCCTTAAAAAACGGGTGATCTTTTTTAAACGGAGCAACGACAGAGAACGGTAGTTTTTCGATCTCGACAATCTCTCGAATCATGGATCGTTTTTCGTCTGGCAATATATGCACTTCATGGCTTATTTGCCAACTAGAGAAAAGACCGCTCGGCTTTTCGTAACTTCTTTGTTTAGCATTAAATATTCTTTTTATGGCTATTTCTTTGCAGCCAATAATTGCGTAGGCCACATCAAGCGGGAGTATTGCGACACCTCCTTGCCAAACCAAATCCAGAATTTGCTTAGCATCCTTTTCGATTTTCTCTTTCGGAACGAAGTCAGCTGTGCTCGAGTTAGGGTGGACAGATTTTATGACTTGCGACATGTTAGATCCTTATATTAACGGAGGTCTAAATACTTTGGACAGCATTTCGAGGAGGATAAGTTGTAGTAGTTTCGATTTGATCTGGCCGTTAGGACTTGCCCAAAGGTGGGGTGAGGTGGAACGAAAGCTCATTACAAACGAATGCTGCTAACGCAAAGACTGTAGTGGTGCAAAAACTTATACCATGAATCGCTACCAATTCAATAGATACTCGCAACTGGTCAATTTTCAACTGGCGTCAACATCCTATACCAGTATCCTGCTCTTGGAGAGGCGCCAAAGGTGTATGACGCATTTTTTCGCCATCCCATTGTTGGCCGCACCAACAACGGCCTTCTGGGTCAATGATGCATGTACCGGTGCCACAGCACCGAGGATCTTCAATCATGTAAAACTCCTGATCTTGAACTTTTTAACGACAGGCCTTATCTTACCGAGGATCGCACGGTCGTAATATAGTGGATCGGTTTTTTAAGACAACTTTTTGCTAGAGTGAATCACTACTAGTTCTATAGACTCTTCTTAGCCTAACCTTAAATGTAAAGAGGGACTGAGTATGAAAAAAATCACCTCAATGATGCTTGCGGGCGCAACTCTTGCGATAGTGAGCGTATCTGCGTTTGCACAGTCTTGGCCAGTGCGGCCGATTCGCCTGATCGTTCCATTCGCTCCGGGAGGCGGCGTAGACCTCACTGCGCGTGTCATCGCGCCCAAGCTCTCTGAGGCACTCGGGCAAACGGTGGTAGTGGAAAACCGCGGAGGAGCTGGTGGGTTAATCGGCGTCGATCTTGGCGCAAAAGCGTCACCAGACGGCTACACCATCGTCATTGGCACTATTGGCAATATCGCTCTCGCACCTCACTTGCAAAGCAAGATGCCGTATGACCCTCAGAAGGACCTCGTACCCATCAGCCAACTCTCCAACGCACTCAACGTGATGGTAATCCATCCCTCGGTAAAGGCCACAACGGTCAAGGAATTTATTGCGTTAGCTAAGAAAGAAGGTAGCAAGATAAGCTTCGGCTCTTCAGGATCCGGTGCCACGGATCATCTGGCGGGCGAGGTGTTCAACACTCTTGCCGGCTTGCGGATGACGCACATTCCCTACAAAGGCGGAGCCCCGGCGATGATTGATCTGGTAGGTGGTCAGGTGCAGGTCGTATTCGCTACCGTGTCTACTGCAATCGGCGCAATTCAGGGCGGTAAGATCCGGGCATTGGGCATGACCGGCAATCAGCGTTTTGAGCGCTTGCCTGAACTGCCAACGATCGCCGAAGCAGGCCTTGTTGGTTTTGAGGTTAACAACTGGTATGGCTTGTATGCTCCTGCCGGCACACCAAAAGACATCATCACAAGACTCAACGCAGAAGTCGTCAAAACCTTAGCGATGCCGGACGTGAAGACTCGATTACTCGATGCGGGCATCATCGCGACCCCTAGCTCACCAGAAGCTTTCGCCGCATATATGCAGGCGGAGACGAAAAAGTGGGCGAAGGTCGTCAAGGACGCTAATATCAAAACTGACTAAGTGCCCGCGAAGCATTGCAGTGCACGGTATTTAGGAGGGAAACCTAGGGCATCCCTCCTTGCATTTGCGATCAAAATTTTTCAAAGTCTACGGCGCGACTCACCCAGCGCGCCACATTGAACATCTGACGATCAGCACCACGCCTCGCAATGAGCTGCACACCAACCGGCAGTCCGTTGGGGCCAGAAAATAGTGGTAGGGTTATCGATGGCACGTGAAGAGTCGTCCAGAGCAGACTGAACGAAGGGTCGCCGGTCGCCTCAAGACCAATTGGCGCCTCGCCTGCAACCGCTGGAGTGAGCAGCACGTCGTAGTCTCTAAAGAGATCGTCCATCTGCAGGCGGCTGCGCTCGGCAAACTCGCGCGAACTTTTGTACTGCTCGAAGCTGCAGGTGAGTCCGTCATGGATGCGTCCATGACGCAGGCGCTCGCTAATCATTTCAAAATGGTGATCGATCTCCCAAGCGCGGTTACGTGCGAATTCGAAACTTGATATCCAACGATGTGCATCCGGAATGCGATCAAATGACTGTGGCAACGTCACGTCTTCCAAGCGGGCTCCGGCTTTCGAGAGCATTGTTGCGCAATGATGGAGTAAAGTCTTCGTCGAGTCATCGCATCTATCCCAGAATATTGAGGAGCAAAAACCGACACGCGGTGCAGCGTCCACTTGACTGGGCAACGGTTCTGGTTTGACGCACAAGAGTACGTCACGGTAAAGCGCGATGTCGTCGATCGAGCGAGCGATCAGACCGAGTGTGTCAAGCGACTCTGCAACTTCCATTACACCGGCAAGTGGTAGGTCGCCCCACGTTGGGCGGTAACCCACGCAGCCGCTGAACGACGCAGGCCTGATCGTCGAAGCAGTCGTCTGCGTGCCGATCGCGAGTGGCACCATATGGTCACCCACCGCAGCGCCTGATCCGCTCGATGATCCGCCCGGTGTGCGTGTTGGATCCTGTGGATGCTTCGTTTTGCCTGGTGTTAAGTTAGCGAACTCCGTGGTCACGGTCTTACCCATGATGAGACCGCCCGCGCGACGCGTGAGCGCAACACACGCAGCATCGATACGCGGCTGATGCCTCGCATGAATGACCGTGCCGTACTCAGTCGGCATGTCAAACGTATCGATGAGATCCTTTATACCTACTGGAACGCCCTGTAGCGGTCCACGCCTACCACTCTGATCGAGGATGCGCGACTGTGCTATTGCGAGATCCGGGTCTAGGTACTGCCAGGCCTGAACATCGGGCTCACGCTCTTCGATATGGGTGAGGCATGCACGAGTGACGGCCTCACACGTTGACTTACCGTCTTCGATCGCTTGTACGATCTCTGTGGCTGTTAGGCGATGCAGGTTTTTCATCATTTCAATCGAAGCGGCAGGTTGGTTTAAAGACTTCAAGATTAAGTAATTTAGATCGACTTAAATTGGATGGCGACTTTACCTAGCAAGGTGTTTTCTTCGACGTATTGCTTGGCAGCCGGTAACTCATCAAAGGAAAACGTGCGATCGATGACTGGCACGATCCGACCATCGATAATGGCGGGCATGACCTCGCGCTCGAAGCCTCGTTGCGCAACAGCACGCATCGCCGTCGATAAGGGCGCATTCGATAACCCAAAAATCTGCAGGCGTTTGCCGTGCACCGGTTCAATATCGAGACCTGTCAACATCTGTCCGTCAACGTAGCCCACAACCGCTAAACGCCCAAAATCAGTGAGTGCCTCAAGGCACCCTGCAAAAGCGCTGCCTCCCACTAAATTCACAGCGAGCTTGATGCCGGCGCCGCCAGTGATCTGTCGCGCTTCTTCTGCAAAGTTTCCGCCACGCGTTTGGATGCCGGCGTCGAGACCGAGTGCCTTCAAGCGCGCAAGCTTGTCTGCGGATCCGGAGGTACCAATGACCTTGGCACCGCACGCTTTTGCGATCTGTATCGCGGCGACACCAACGCCAGAGGATGCGCCGGCAATCAACACCCAGTCACCGTGTTGCAGACCACCGAATTGCAATAGGGCCTCGTAGGCGGTGATATAAGCGATTGGAATCACGGCGGCCTGTTCCCAATTCAGACAAGCCGGAACCGGTGTGAGCAAGGTCGATTCAGCGACCACGTATTCAGAAAAACACCCTTTGGCGCGAAACATGACGCGGTCACCGATCGCAACCCCGCGAACATTGGCACCCAGTGCCTCTACGGTGCCGGCACCATCGACTCCGGCGGGACGCCCGCCTTTGGCGCTATGAAGCTTAATGGCACCAAGCATATCGCCGCGATTAATGCTGGTTGCACACACCCGCACCAGGACCTGTTCGGGGCCGGGCTTAGGAACCGGTTCTTCGCGCAGTTCAAGTTCGGTACCGTTCGAGGTTTTGTTGATCCAGTAAGATTTCATGAGACGTGTGTTCTCCAGGTATTGAGTAAA
>JBILJY010000226.1:0-3870 GCA_044376975.1 Burkholderiaceae bacterium
ATGATGTCGATCACATTGCGCTGGTGGCCGTCACGTCGGACTGCTTGATACACCGTCTCAGCTGCTTTGTTCATGGCGCGGAAAGCTGACAGTGGATACAGAACCATGTTCACGCCAACCGACTTCAGTTCTTCAACTGAAAATAGAGGGGTCTTGCCAAATTCAGTGATGTTTGCCAACAGTGGGGCACCTGTTGCTTTCTTGAATTTTGCAAATGTTTCTAGATCGTAGGCGGCTTCTGCAAAGACGGCGTCAGCACCTGCTTCCAT
This sequence comes from Burkholderiaceae bacterium, assembly GCA_044376975.1. Taxonomy (GTDB): domain Bacteria; phylum Pseudomonadota; class Gammaproteobacteria; order Burkholderiales; family Burkholderiaceae_B; genus Zwartia. Next base: position 270 of record JBILJY010000226.1, read on the forward strand.
GCAAGCCAAGCCGCGTTCGATGCCGGCCTCTACGCCGTGCGAGGCAATCGCGTCGGTCCGAGCGATGATGTAGAAACTATCGTCGGTGCGAGCGTCAACGGCAGCTTTGATACGGTCGCGCATCTCTTCGGTCGACACAACTTCTTTACCTGGACGATGGCCGCAACGCTTTGCGCCCACTTGGTCTTCGATGTGGCATCCCGCCGCACCAAATTTTGTCAGGCCTTTGACTGTCCGGGCGATGTTGAAGGCGGATGGGCCGAAGCCTGTATCGATGTCGACGATTAAGGGCGTGTCGCAAACGTCAGTGATACGACGCACGTCAGTCAGTACATCGTCTAAGGAAATGATGCCAAGGTCAGGCATTCCCAGTGATCCGGCTGCGACTCCGCCACCCGATAGGTAAATGGACTTGAAGCCCGCTCTTTTAGCCAGTAAGGCGTGGTTGGCGTTAATGGCACCAATGATTTGTAGTGGTTGCTCGGCCGCGAGGGCTTCACGAAAACGCTGACCTGCTGTGAGTGATTTTGACATGTTTGTCTCCGGATCAAATCTTAAAAAAATGGGCCCACACCGGGGCCCATTTGTCAGACGATTACTTCAATAGATGCGCGACAGCATCGCGCTCTTCTATCAACTCTTTAAGTGTGAGGTCCATACGCTCGCGCGAGAACGCATCAACGGCGAGATCTTTCACACGGTGGTATTCACCGCCTTCGCACGTAACGGGAACGCCATACATGACACCCTCTGGAATGCCGTAGGTGCCATCTGAAGCGACGCCCATCGTGACCCATTTGCCATTCGTGCCCAAGACCCAATCACGGACGTGATCGATGGCAGCATTGGCAGCTGATGCGGCTGAGGAAAGTCCACGTGCTTCGATAATTGCCGCGCCACGCTTACCAACGGTGGGCAGGAATACGTCGCGATTCCAGGCGGCGTCGTTAATCAGTTTCTCGACGCTTTGGCCGCCGATGGTCGCAAAGCGGTAGTCGGCATACATCGTGGGCGAGTGGTTGCCCCACACTGCAAGTTTCTGAATGTCTGCGACCGGCTTGCCCATTTTTGTGGCGAGTTGCGACAAAGCGCGGTTGTGGTCGAGACGCAGCATGGCGGTGAAGTTCTTCGCAGGCAGGTCTGGTGCGGACTTCATGGCGATGTAGGCGTTGGTGTTTGCGGGGTTACCCACCACCAAAACTTTGACGTTCCGCTTGGCGGCTTGGTTCAGTGCTTTACCTTGAGCGGTAAAGATCGCGGCGTTAACAGCGAGCAAGTCAGCGCGCTCCATGCCTGGGCCGCGTGGACGCGAACCGACTAGCAGGGCAACTTCCACGTCTTTAAAGGCTTCGACAGGATCGCTGTGCGCTGTCATGGATTGCAGCAATGGGAAAGCGCAGTCGTCGAGTTCCATCATGACGCCCTTAAGTGCTTTTTGGGCCTTTTCGTCAGGGATTTCGAGCAACTGCAAAATCACCGGCTGATCTTTGCCGAGCATTTCACCCGAAGCGATACGGAACAAGAGGGCGTAACCGATCTGGCCTGCGGCGCCAGTGACCGCAACACGCACGGCGGGTTTGGACATAACTATCTCCGAAAGAACTGAGAGGATTGTGGGGATGGATTAACCGCGAGTTTAGCTTTTTTGCTGCCCCGGGAGCCTTGTTGGCGAGACAACTGAAATCTGCGTTGAATGCTAGATCAAATTGTGCAAAGCGTCAATCATCTTATATCTTATATAAGACACAAGAGTAGTGGACTTGTGGGTCAGGCTGTGCCACAATATCGCTATGAATTTTTACGTCTCCTGCCATGTCTGACTCCGCTCGCGGTCGAAATCTCCCGTTGGGTCACGTCGCGAGTGCGGCGGCGTTTAGTCCGCTGTACCAGCAGATTAAAGCTCTCCTGGTGCAGGCCCTTGACGCCGGCGAATGGAAGCCTGGCGAATCGATTCCTAGCGAAATTGAGTTAGCTTCGCGGTTTCAGGTCAGCCAAGGCACGGTGCGAAAGGCTGTAGACGAACTTGCGGCAGAGCATCTGCTGACACGCAGGCAAGGGAAGGGTACCTTTGTCTCGACCCACCATGAACCCCGTGTCCGTTTCAGGTTTCTGCGTCTCGCGTCCAACGAAGGTGAACCCAAGCCTGCTGAGAGCCGCGTGCTCGACTGTCGGCGGATCCGGTCGAATGCGGAAATGGCCCGCGCGTTAGAGCTAAAGTCAGGGGATCCCGTTGTGGCGATTCGCAGGCTGCTGTCTTTTGCAGGCACGCCAACGGTGGTGGACGACATATATTTACCTGGCGCCCTGTTCAAAGGACTTAGTGCAGATTTACTCAATGGGTACTCAGGGCCTCTTTATGGGATGTTCGAATCCGAATTCGGAATAAGCATGGTCCGTGCCGAAGAAAAGTTACGCGCTGAGCTAGCCGAAATCGAAATCGCAAGGTGCCTCGGTGTTGAGGCGGGAATACCCTTACTTTGCGTGGAGAGGATTTCTTATACGTACGCAAATCGTCCAGTAGAATTACGCGTCGGTCACTATGTGACCAGTCAATATTATTACCGTAACAGCTTGAATTAAAAGAGTTTTTAGTTGATTTACCCGTAAATCTCGCATTTAGTGAAAAGTAGAATGTTTATTCCTAGTCAATTGTTTTCTCGTCGAGGTCGTTATGTCTGACTCAGCTTCCAAGCCGCGTCCTCAGTTCCGCAATATCGGAATCACCGATTTGATGGCGTATCGCTTGCCCATGGCCGGCAAAGTGTCAATTCTGCATCGCGTGAGCGGTGCCCTCTTGTTCCTCTGCTTGCCGGGCTTGATTGCCCTGTTTGCCATGAGCTTCTCGTCTGAGGCTGGGTTCAAGGCGATGTCGACAGTTGTCGGCTTTCCTTTAGTCAAGCTCATTTTGCTGGTGTTGATCTGGGGATACCTGCATCACTTCTGTGCTGGCATCCGCTATCTCGTGCTGGATATGCACATTGGAGTCGATAAAGAGTCCGCTGCCAAAAGCGCCAGTTTGGTCTTGGGCGTTAGCCTCGCGCTGACGGTTGTCTTTGCACTCAAACTATTCGGAGTCTGGTAATGGTTCCCGTTGAAAAAATTGGTCCCAAGCGCTTGGTTGTTGGTGCGCATTACGGAACAAGCGAATTCATTATCCAGCGCGTGACCGCCATTATCTTGGCTGTTTACACGCTTGTGCTACTTGTCGGCATCTTAACGATGTCCGGGTTCACCTACGCTGGTTGGAAAAATCTTTTCACGTTCACCTGTTTCTTCATCCCGATGGGGCAGATTCTGGCAACACTCGCGATGATCTCTCTCGCGTGGCATGCCTGGATTGGTGTGCGTGACATTTGGATGGACTACGTTAAGCCCGTAGGCCTTCGCCTCTTTTTACTGGTGCTGACTATTTTGTGGTTGGTCGGATCGGTCGTGTACTTCGTACACATCCTCTGGAGAAATTAAGCCGTGGCTGCTGTCAAATCTTCTTTACCGCGCCGTCAGTTTGATGTGGTGGTCGTGGGTGCCGGCGGTGCCGGTATGCGTTGTTCCTTGCAGCTCGCAAACGCTGGGCTGTCTGTTGCCGTGTTGTCCAAAGTGT
>JBILJY010000056.1:0-13531 GCA_044376975.1 Burkholderiaceae bacterium
GGACCCACCGTAAACTGAGAGAAGTTACCCTTGTCCGATTGAACCGCCTGAACAAAGCTACTCAATTGGTCTGACGCTGTTTGTGCCTGCAACGTTGTGGAACAAAAGCCCAAGCCCAGAGCGAGTGGCATGAAATAAAAAAACTGCCTAAATCGTCGCAGGATTGTGTGGCTAATCATTCTTCGAGTGCAGTCTTAGGCGCGAGGATTTCGCGATTACCGTTAGACTGCATCGCCGACACCAAGCCGGAGTTCTCCATCTGCTCGAGCAGGCGTGCAGCGCGGTTGTAGCCGATGCGCAGATGACGCTGGACGAGTGAAATCGACGCGCGACGATTTTTTAAGACGATCTCTACCGCCTGATCATACATGGGGTCCGCTTCTACATTCGCAAAACCGGTCACACTACTAACGCCATCTCCGGTCTCGCCTTCGACGCCGCCCTCAAGCAAGCCATCGATATAGTCGGGCTCGCCTTGGGCTTTCAACGACTCAACCACACGGTGCACCTCTTCATCGGAGACAAATGCGCCATGCACACGAACCGGCAATCCGGTACCTGGGGGCATATACAACATATCACCCTGACCTAGTAAAGCCTCTGCTCCCATCTGATCAAGAATCGTACGGGAGTCAATTTTGGAGGAGACTTGAAAGGCGATGCGCGTCGGAATGTTTGCTTTAATCAAGCCGGTAATCACGTCAACGCTTGGGCGCTGTGTGGCCAGAATCAAATGAATACCTGCGGCACGTGCCTTCTGCGCTAAACGCGCAATTAACTCTTCAATCTTTTTACCTACCACCATCATCAGATCGGCCAACTCATCGATCACGACAACAATCGTCGGGAGCTCTTTCAAGGGCTCGGGTGCATCGGGTGTAAGTGAAAATGGATTTGGGATCGGCTCTTCGCGCTTAATGGCTTCTCGTATTTTATTGTTATACCCAGTCAAGTTGCGCACGCCTAATTTACTCATCAGACGATAACGCTTTTCCATTTCGCCGACACACCAGTTCAGCGCGTTTGCGGCCTGCCGCATATCCGTCACAACCGGCGCAAGCAAATGAGGAATACCTTCATAGACGCTCATCTCGAGCATCTTTGGATCAATCAAAATCAAACGCGTCTGAGAGGCATCGGCTTTATAAAGAAGCGACAGAATCATCGCATTGATACCGACAGATTTCCCAGACCCCGTTGTACCCGCCACTAGCAAGTGTGGCATCTTAGCCAGATCTGCTACCACCGCGTGACCCGCGATATCTTTACCCAACGCCATCGTGACAACGGAACTACTGGAGTGATAGACCTGCGAACCCAAAATCTCAGAGAGCTTTACCATCTGCCGTCTTGGATTGGGCAATTCAAAACCCATCAAATTCTTGCCTGGGATTGTCTCCACCACACGGATACTGACCAAGCTCAGCGCACGCGCAAGATCTTTCGCCAGGTTAACAATTTGGCTGCCCTTAACCCCCGTTGCGGGCTCGATCTCGTAGCGTGTGATGACAGGGCCGGCTTGCGCCGCAATCACTTGCACCTCGACGCCGAAGTCCGCAAGTTTTTTCTCGATTAACCGCGAAGTGAATTCGATTGTTTCAGCAGAGACCGTCTCAAAAGTCGGTTCGGGCTGATCCAGCAAACTCAAGGCGGGCAAGTCACCGGGCGCTACGGGCTCAATAAATAAGGTTTGCTGTTTTTCTCTTTGCAAACGCTCAGACTTTTGCACCTGAACGATTGCAGGCTCGATACGTATGGGCTGCTCATGCACGGTTTTTTCGTGCTTAGCCTCGACTTGCTCATGGCGCACAGCCTGCGCCACCTGCCCAGCGCGTCGATCCTGACGCGCAGTGCGAATCGTACTGAACTTCAGCATCACCCACTCAAGCGCCGCCCCCACTTTTTCAGCGACGGTCATCCAAGAGAAGCCAAAGAACAAGCTTGACCCAATCACGATCATTGCAATCAAGATGATCGTGCTACCAGCAAAACCGACAGACTGCGCCAAAAAGCCAGACCATACGTGACCAATGACGCCGCCCGCCCCACTGTTGTAATCCATGCGACCAGGCAACTGCAGCCCCAGTGAACTCAAGCGGTACGCCTCTAGCCCAACAGACCCAAGCAAAGCGACAAAAAATCCAATTCCCTGCTCCCACCGGACGCGGGCGAGAGTTTCTGGTTCGCCGCGGGTTCGAAGCTGCGCCGCAAGGCGTAAATAGCCCGCACGCACGCGATGCACCAGCAAGATGACCCACCACCAAGCCGAAAACCCGAAGAGGTAGAGCAAGATGTCCGCCAAATAGGCCCCGATCACGCCCCCACGATTGTGGAGATGTTCGGCATCACGACCTACGGAGTGAGACCAGGCTGGGTCGGCGGCATTCCACGTAGCCAGCACCAAGGTCAGCCAAGCAGCCAGAGCCGCGAACAAAATCCAGCGCGCTTCCCTCGCAATGGAGAGGAGCCGCGTTTGTAGCGCTGAGGGCCCATTTCGGGTGTTTCGGGTCGTGCGCGAAGAGCGCGTCGTGGCAGGAGAGAGTCGAGGCATGGAGAACATTATAATTTGCAGGTCAATATAGAGGGTAAATCCAATGTCAACGCCAAAACATGCCAAAGTTCTCATTTTGGGCTCAGGTCCGGCCGGCTATACCGCCGCAGTCTACGCTGCCCGCGCCAACCTGAACCCCGTCATGATCACCGGGATGGCCCAAGGCGGTCAACTCATGACCACCACAGAGGTCGATAACTGGCCCGCGGACGCAAACGGCGTACAGGGACCAGAGCTCATGCAACGCTTTGCCGCACACGCAGAGCGCTTCAACACCGAGATGGTATTCGACCACATCGCCAGTGTCGACTTTTCCAGTCGGCCGTTTCGCCTCACCGGTGATGGTGGCGCGCAGTACACCTGTGACGCGCTGATTATCGCAACGGGAGCTTCAGCCAAGTATTTGGGGCTGCCCTCCGAGGAAGCCTTCATGGGGCGTGGTGTGTCTGGTTGCGCGACTTGTGACGGTTTTTTCTACAAGAATCAAGATGTTGCGGTAGTTGGGGGTGGTAACACTGCGGTCGAGGAGGCGCTTTATCTCTCTAATATTTGTCGCTCAGTCACCGTCGTGCATCGCCGCGACAAATTCCGTGCTGAGCCCATTATGATCGACAAAATGATGGAAAAGGTCGCAAACGGCAACATGAAAATCGCCGCCTTTCGCGAGGTCGACGAGGTCTTGGGCGACCAAAGCGGCGTCACCGGGGTGCGTCTGCGCTCCACCAAGGGCGAGCCTTCGCTGGATTTAGCTGCTACAGGCGTATTTATTGCGATTGGCCATCAACCCAACACAGGTATTTTTGAGGGCAAGTTAGAGATGGCGAACGGTTACATCGTGACCAAAAGCGGCTTAGCGGGCCTGGCCACCATGACCTCTGTACCGGGCGTATTTGCAGCGGGTGATGTACAGGATCACGTCTACCGCCAGGCGATTACCAGTGCAGGAACCGGCTGCATGGCCGCTCTTGATGCGCAACGGTGGCTGGAGAATGCGGAGTAATAAGGCAGGCTTGGCCGACCTCAAACGCCTGCATGCGGCCGCACAAGCCGCCCGCCAGGCGGAAGAGGCGCGGGCGACGATACAAAAAAAACAGCAACAGGCTGACAGCGTAGCCAGCGCAGCCGATAGCCAACTGTTTGCACGGGTGACGCAGGCAGTCAAGCCGCTGACAGTCGATCAGCGCATTGTGCATCGCGCCGCCTCAGGACAAGCCAGGGGCGCCGAACTCGAGCAACGACGGGCACGCGCAGCAGGTCAGTCGCCTGAGCCCGTCTCGGGGTTATCTGATGGCCTCTCTGGCTTCGCAGAGGATCAGTCCGATTTGCAATGGGCCGCGCCCGGTATCGGTCCTGATGTTCAGCGGCAACTGCGTCGCGCCTATTGGCCGGTGAGCGCCCATCTAGACTTACACGGTCTGAACAGCGACCAAGCACGCACGGCCCTTGCCTCTTTCGTCGCGCAAAGCCAAGGCCACGGAGCACGTTGCATACGCATCGTGCATGGAAAAGGCTATGGCTCGCAGAACGGTCAGCCTGTCTTAAAAAGCCGTGTTGCCCAGTGGTTGACCCAGCTACCTGCCGTGAGTGCTTTTGCCAGCGCTCCGGCCGCCCATGGCGGTCAGGGGGCACTGTTGGTGCTAATCCGGCTGCCTTAAGTAGTCCACCATCTGTTGGGTGACAGCAAGTGGTGCAGGCGTGAGCAAGGAAACCACGACAATCACCACGAACGCCACGGGTGCACCAAAAACGCCAGCAGCGATCGGCTGAATGTGCCACCACAAATCCACTGGTACTCCGGTCGGGACACCGAGCACCAACTCTCGCAGCCAGGGTTGCGCTTGAACCATGTAGTAGATCGTGACGCCCAGCCCCGTCAGCATTCCACTCGCCGCCCCATATTTATTGGCGCGCTTCCAAAACACTCCCATGACCAACACCGGAAAGAAAGAAGCCGCGGCAAACGAAAACGCCGCTCCGACGAGAAATAAAATATCGGCCGGCGTGCGCGTTGCTGCCCACGCTGCAGCAAATGCGACAACCAGTAAAAGCATTTTAGAGAGAATCACTTGTCGCCCTGCACCCATTCGGGGTGACACGACTCTGAACAAGGTGTCATGCGACAACGCATTGGATAAGGTCAATAACAAACCATCGGCTGTCGACAGGGCGGCAGCCAGCGCTCCCGCAGCAACAAGTCCCGAAATGACATAGGGCAAGCCTCCGATCTCTGGCGCAGCGAGCACCACAACATCGGCGCCTAGTTGCACCTCTGCAAGCTGCACAATCCCATCCTGATTGAGATCCACGATGCTGATTAAAGAGCGATCCACAGCGGACCACGCGTTCACCCAGGCCGGGAGCTGGGCATAAGGGATACCCACCAAGTCGGAATAGATTTCGAACTTAATCAAAATCGCTAAAGCGGGTGCTGTCATGTAGAGCAAGAGGATAAACAGCAACGACCAAAACACTGACTTTCGTGCTTCGCTCACCGAGGGAGTCGTCAGGGATCGCATCAAAATATGCGGCAACCCTGCTGTGCCGAGCATCAAACACAGCACAATCGCCAAAAAGTTATTACGCGCCGCGTCGGCGCTTGCGGGATTTTTACTCGCAAACGGATCCGCGTGAGGGACAGGCGGTGATGCCCGGGCACTGAAGTCTTCGCGGGCTTTAGTCCAAACAGTACGTGCTGTTTCAATGGAGTTAGGATAGCTTGCATACTCGCGCTCGAGCGAGCGTATTTCGGCCATTGGCGCATCATTGGCTCGGGCTCGCAACAGGCGCCAGTGCAGCTGCTGCTTTTCTTCCTCGAGCGAAGAGGGCAACGCATCAATGCGTGCTTGCATCGCATCCGCACGGGTTTGCCACAGCGCTCTAACTTTTCTCTCTGCTTCATCATGGGTGAGCTCGCGCTCACGCTCGGTCACCTGCTGTAAGACGACACTTGCTGCCACTTGTGGTATCGGTTCACCCGTCTGCTTGACTGCCAGCCACACAACAGGCACCAAGTAGGCGATGACCAAGATGATGTATTGGCCAACCTGAGTCCAGGTCACAGCGCGCATACCACCTAAAAACGAACACACAAGCACGCTTCCTAGCCCAATAAAAATACCTAGCTCGAAAGAAATGCCAGTCATTCGGGTAGTAATAATGCCAACGCCATAAATCTGTGCCACCAGATAAATGAACGAGCACAGCACAGCGCACAGCACACCGATCAGACGCGTGAGGTTACCCTCGTAACGCGCACCGAGAAAATCCGGAATCGTATATCCACCGAACTTGCGCAAATAGGGTGCAAGAAATAGTGCGACCAGCACGTAGCCACCGGTCCAGCCCAAGATATAGGCCAAACCGTTGTAACCAGTCAAATAGAGTGTTCCCGCAATTCCGATAAAAGAAGCCACCGACATCCAGTCAGCCGCTGTTGCCATCCCGTTGTAAAGCGCTGGCACGCGTCGACCCGCTACGTAGTACTCAACTGGATCTGAGGTCCTGCACATGATGCCAATGCCAGCATAGAGCGCTACCGTCGACAGCAGAAAAGCATAGCCAATCCATTGGCGCGCCAACCCGAGCACCTCAAGGGCCGACAACAATCCAACAAGAGCAACGAACCCCAAGGAATACGCGGCATAACCGCGAAAAAGCTGTGCGGATTGCGATCGAGGCCCCTTAGCGCTCAGCCGCATTAACGCTCCCGCTCTCGACGAAGGCGCTCGCGGCGATCCAGGCGATCCATGCCCCACGCATACAAACCAATAATCAACAGAAAGCAGAATTGCGCACCGAAGGCCGCCATCCAAAACGGAAAGGGCCAATCAAATACGAAGAGACCCGTGAGTCCGCGTGCGAAGTAGGCCGGTACGAAGGTAACAAGCAGCCAGACCAAAAGCAGGCACAGAATCAAGAGCAGATTGCTGCGCCAATAATTGACGGAGCGGTCACGTGCTTTGGGTGGGAGATTGGGGGTCATGATGTTCAAAGAATACTCGAGCCAACCATGTAAACGACAACGGCCGACACGAATGTGCCAGCCGTTGCGCTTTTCTTATATTTTGACACTACAAGCTTTACGCCCGCAGAGTAATGTCCCCTCACCTGCATGCACAGGATTCTGCACGACACTGGACGCCGATACATCAGGGTATGCCCTAGTTTTGCACTAAATAAGGGAGTTTTTTGGTGAATTTGCGACATTCGTGCCCCCAAAAAGATCATCCCTGCTGTTTCGAGTCTGCCTCGGGGCCACACTTGCTAGACTAGTGCTTACCCCCTCGTTTTATCAGGTAGCACCCATGTTTAACCCTTCTCGCGATCAAGTTCGTCAGTTTTTTATCGACGCATGGAACAAACACAAAACGCAGCAAATTCTGAGCCCACTCGAAGCGATTGCGTTGGACTGGATTGAGCAACATCCCGAGTACCACGACGCGCTGGGCCAGCCAGATTCGATGACGCGGGAGTTCAACGTGGAGGAGGGGAAAACCAACCCTTTTCTCCACCTCTCGATGCACCTGGCTATTGCAGAGCAACTGTCGATTGACCATCCGCGGGGAATTCGCGATGCCTTTGACAAACTTGCTTCGCGCACAAATCAGCACGAGGCTACACATGAGATCATGGAATGCCTTGGTACTGTCGTGTGGGAATCTCAGAGGCTAGGCAAAGCGTTGGACAGCGAGGCCTATATTGAACTGATTCGTCAGCGGGTCAGTCGAGATTAACGACCGACCTCTGAACAACTAGCGACGAACCGCGAGCGGACCGGGCTGAGCAGCCAACCAAGCCGACACGTTGTCGACATCTTGCTTGGACAACTGCTTAGCGAAAGCACCCATGACAGCGTTCTTGCGCACGTTTGCCGAAGCAGGAGCACCCGCAGCACCGCGCTGATACGAACGCAACGCTTGCACTAAAAAGTCAGCATGCTGACCGGCGAGGATAGGGTAAGACGGATCAATAGACTTGGCGCCAGTCGCTCCGTGGCAAGAGGCGCAGTTCAGTTTCTCCCAGACAGCTTTACCTGCAGCCAAATCAGCGGCTTGGCTGGTCGCTACAGCGCCAAACAACACAACCGAACCAAGGGCGAGCGAAGTGAGTTTCATAGGGGCCCCCGATTATTTGAGCGAAGAGTAATAGGCAGCTAAGTCAGCGATGTCTTGTGCTGACAGACTTTTAGCAATCGCATCCATCGTGGGATGTGTGCGTTCGCCAGAAGCGTAAGCACGCAGTGCCACCTGGAGGTACTTGTCATTTTGTCCAGCGATTTTAGGCACCGAGTAGACCTCCGGAAAGCTTGCCTTGTACCCGACAATGCCATGGCAGCCAATACACATGGAGACCTTGGACTTGGCGGCTTCAACGTTACCTTTCGGCTCGTCAGCAGCCGATGCTGGCAGAGCAAACAGACAGGTGGCGGCAACGGCCGCGGTAGCGATCTGGCGCGCAAGCGTGACCGCCTGGTGCGAAAGACCCTTTAATAAGCTTAGCGTAGTGTTCGAAAACTTCATATTGGACTCTTGGTCTGGCAGGGAAATGACCCGGGATCAAATCCCGGCCGCAAAACATGAGGATTGTACGATAATTGAGGAAATTACACTTTCAACTCCAACAAAATCACCCTATCCTCTTATCATTTTAGCCACCGATGACCAACCCTCACCCCGCTTCAGACCTGACTACCCGTTTCGATGGTACCGCCCGCTACGTAGCCACCGATGACCTGAAACTAGCGGTTAATGCTGCACTGACGCTTCAGCGACCTTTGCTCATCAAGGGCGAACCAGGAACCGGTAAAACGATGCTTGCGGAAGAGGTCGCGAGCGCCTTAGGTCGACCTTTGCTTCAATGGCACATCAAATCAACGACTAAAGCCCATCAAGGGCTCTACGAATACGACGCCGTATCGCGCCTGCGCGATTCGCAGCTTGGCGACGAGAAGGTCAAAGACATCCGGAACTACATCATGCAGGGCGTTCTTTGGCAGGCCTTCGACTCGCCCGAGCCTGTTGTGTTGCTGATCGACGAAATCGACAAAGCCGATATCGAGTTTCCAAACGACTTGCTACGCGAACTCGACCAAATGGAGTTCCATGTTTACGAGACGCGCTCCACAATTAAGGCGCGGCATCGGCCCTTAGTGATCATCACCTCGAATAACGAAAAAGATTTACCAGATGCCTTCTTGCGTCGCTGCTTTTTCCATTACATCCGCTTCCCTGATCGCGACACGCTGCGAAGCATCGTCGATGTGCACTTCCCTAACTTGCACGCCGAAGTCTTGCGCGCGGCACTCGATACGTTTTTTGCGTTGCGTGAGGCGCCAGGCCTCAAGAAAAAGCCTTCGACGTCTGAATTTCTGGACTGGTTGCGTCTCTTGATCGCAGAGGATGTGACAGCCGCCGAAATCGATGCACATGCGGCGACATCGATCCCCATGCTGGCCGGTGCGCTTCTCAAAAACGAACAAGACCTGCAACTGCTCGAGCGCCTTGCTGCCGTTACGCGCAACAGCACGCGCCGTCCCTCTGGGTCCTGAGCATGTCCGCCTCGCAGACGTTTCGTGTTGCGCCGTCCCCCTGTACTCTGCGTGGGCACGGCCTTCGGCTTGAGCCGCTCGGCCATCAGCACCTTGACGGCTTGAAAGCTGCGGCGCGCGACGGCGAACTCTGGACGCTGCGCGTGACCTCCGTTCCCGAGCCGGACAAAACCGTTGCCTACATCGATACAGCTCTAGCAGAAGGCAATCGGATGGCTTTTGCGGTCATCGATGAAGCCACCGAAACAGTCATCGGCTGCACGAGCTACCACGATATTGTGCCCGCGGTCGCACGCCTCGAGATCGGCTATACGTGGTACGCGAAGAGTCGTCAGCGCACCTATGTCAATACAGCATGCAAACTCATGCTGATGACACACGCCTTCGACACCTTGGGTGCTGCAGTCGTCGGTTGGCGTACAGATAACTTCAACTATGCGTCGCGGCGCGCCATCGAAAGACTCGGCGCCAAACTCGACGGGATCTTGCGCCACCATGCCTTGCGGCGTGATGGCACCGTGCGGGACACCGTCATGTACAGCGTCATCGCGGGCGAATGGCCCGAAGTGCGCGATCATCTCACCTACCAACTTAAACGTCATGCTGGTTGATTTTTTTTATCATCTCCGCGCCCAGAAACTTCTGGTTTCCGTCAAAGAGTATCTGACACTACTCGAAGCGCTGTCGAGCCCCATCATGCCGCCCACGCTCGAGGATTTCTATTTTCTCTCGCGCACCACGCTGATTAAGGATGAAACCTTATTCGACCGTTTTGATCGAGCCTTTGCAACGTATTACCGAAGCCTAGAGCAGAAGCTACCCGCAGGTAAAAAAATTCCCCTGGACTGGCTCATCAGCAAGCTTGAAAAAAACCTCACACCAGAACAAAAAGCGAAACTAGAAAAGCACGGCTGGGACAAGCTCATGGAGATGTTCAAAGAACGACTCGAAGAGCAAAAAGCCCGTCATGAAGGGGGTAACAAATGGATTGGTACAGGCGGCACTTCGCCGTTTGGTAACGGGGGGGTCAACCCCGAAGGTATTCGCGTCGGCGGTTCCGGCGGTGGGCGCTCTGCCATCAAGGTGTGGGACGAGCGTAACTTTCGCGACTATGACGATTCGATTGAGCTGGGCACACGCAACTTTAAAGTGGCCCTGCGTCGACTACGGCGCTTTGCCCGCGAAGGATCGGATTTTGAACTAGATTTGGGCGACACCATCGCCAGCACCGCACGCAATGCGGGTTATCTGGATATCAAGATGGTGCCCGAGCGCCACAACAACGTCAAAGTCTTGATGCTGCTTGACGTGGGTGGCAGCATGGATGATCACATCGCTCGTGTCGAGGAGCTCTTTTCGGCGGCAAGCAGCGAGTTCCGCAACCTCGAGGTGTATTACTTCCATAACTGCCCCTACGAGCATCTCTGGAAATCCAATCGACGTCGTCAGATGGAACGCTTCGAAACGTGGGATGTTCTGCGTAAGTTCAATGCAGATTGGCGCTTGATTTTTGTCGGCGACGCTACCATGAGCCCCTACGAGATTCTGCAGCCAGGCGGCTCGGTCGAACACTACAACAAAGAGCCGGGTGCGGAATGGCTACAGCGCATGGTGAGTGCATGGCCCAAATCCGTCTGGTTGAATCCCGAGCCGCAGGCCTCCTGGCAGTACCGTCAGTCGATTGCCCTGATTCGTAATATCGTGCAAGACAAGATGTTCCCGGTGACGGTCTCGGGCCTTGAACAGGCCATGAGATTGCTTTCGAAGTGAACCTATTACGAACCGGCCACTCCAACCGGTTCCACCCCTTCACAGGAATGCCCTTATGTTGCACCATTTTGCCGCCCTAAAAAATATTTTAGCTGGCGTAGCGCTGGTTCTATTCAGTGCAAGTGGCTGGGCTGTTAATCCACCTGCTGGGGTGACCACACTGCAGTCGGTGGAAGGTGTCACGGAATACCGCTTGAATGTAAACGGCCTAAGAATCCTGCTGGCACCGGACGACTCGAAACCCAGCACAACCGTCAACATGACGTACTTAGTGGGATCGCGTCACGAAAACTACGGCGAATCAGGCATGGCCCACCTTCTCGAGCATATGTTGTTCAAGGGAACACCCAATATGCCGAATGCGCTGGGGGAGTTTTCCAAACGCGGCTTGCAAGCAAACGGTACGACCACGGTCGACCGCACCAACTATTACGCAAGCTTCTCGTCAAACCCAGCAACGCTGGCTTGGTATTTATCGTGGCAAGCCGATGTGATGATTAACGCAAGCATCAAACGCGAAGATCTCGACACAGAAATGACGGTCGTGCGAAATGAAATGGAAAATGGCGAGAACAACGCTTTCAGAATCCTGATACAGCGAATGCTAGGCGTTTCTTACGAGTGGCATAACTATGGCAAGACCACCATCGGTGCGCGTTCTGACGTAGAAAACGTCGACATCCCAAAGCTACGTGAATTTTATAAAACATACTACCAACCCGATAACGCCGTATTAGTCATCGCCGGGAAATTCGACCCAGAGGCCGCATTAAAAGATATTGTTCAATCTTTTGGCAGTATCCCCAAGGCAACTCGAAAGCTCCCCCCCGAATACACCGTTGAACCCGCTCAAGATGGCGAGCGTCGCGTGACGCTACGCCGCACTGGCGGCTCGCCTCTTGTCGCCGCGATGTACCACACACCATCGGCTGCGCATAAAGACTTTGCTGCCTTGGATCTGGCCAGCATGATTATTGGTGACACGCCCTCGGGCCGCCTGTATAAGGCACTCGTCGCAAATAAATTAGCAGCAGGCGTGTTCGCTTTTACGATGGATCGAACTGCGCCAGGCAGCGTCATCTTTGGTGCAAACTTACAAACAGACATGGATCAAGCGCTAGCGCTCAATACACTGACCGCAACGATCGAAAGCATCGCAAAGCACCCCTTCACCACTGAGGAGCTCGAGCGCGTGCGTAACCAATGGCTTAAAGCATGGGATCAAGGTTTCAGCGATCCACAAAAGATAAGCGCCACGCTCACGGAAGCCATCGCGCTCGGTGACTGGCGTCTATTTTTTGTGATTCGCGATCGTATTCGTGCGGCCACGCTGGTGGATGTTCAGCTGGCTGCCGAGCGCTTTCTGGTGCAATCCAATCGCACAGAAGGCGTCTATATCCCTACGGATAAGCCAACGCGTGCTCCACAGCTCAGCAAGCCAAATTTACAAGAGGAATTAAAAGATTACACCGGTGATACGGGTCTGAAGCAAGCATCCGAATTTGATCCGGACCCAAACAATATTGATGCACGTACGCAACGTAAAACCGTCGCCTTACAAAAGGGTAAGCTCCAACTCGCCTTACTGCCCAAAGAGTCTCGCGGTGATCGCGTGAGCGTCGCTATTCAGATGCAGTTCGGTGACGTCGACTCACTTAAGGGTCAACGTTTAAACACTATTGCTGTGGCGGACCTACTCTTGAAAGGAACGCCAACACAAACACGCCAGCAAATCACTGACCGTATCGACGCATTGGGCGGGCAGGTCGGCGTATCGGGGGCGGGCGGCGGCCTTGTCATACAGCTGTCAACCACTGCAAAACATATCGATGAGCTCACAAGTTTTGTGCTTGAGGTCATACAACAGGCAAACTTCGCCCAAGAGCAGCTCGACGAATACGTAAGCAAAACGACCACAAGCATTAAGAGCTCTATGACTGAGCCCAACGCGATCGCCTCGCGCATGCTCGCTCGCCATAGCAACCCTTGGCCAAAAGACGATATTCGTTACACGCCAAGCTTCGAGGAGTCTTTGACGGCCGTCGCTGGACTGACACGAGAGCAGTTGGTCGCATACCATCAGAAATTCTTTGGTGTGTCGCAAACGTCAGCCTCAGCGGTCGGCGCCTTCGATGCAGCCAAACTCGAGCAGACGCTTGTACAAGCGCTTGGCAAATGGAATGCAGGCGCTGCCTATAAGAGAACGCCTGAGCCCTACCGAGACATTAAGCCGGCCCAAATGCAAGCGGAAACGCCTGACAAAGCCAATGCGTTCTACATCGCGAGCAGTATGCTCAAGCTGCAAGACACTGATCCTGACTTCACGGCACTATCTTTGGCAAACTTTATGTTGGGTGGATCCGAGACCTCTCGGCTCTGGATGCGTATTCGCGAGAAGGATGGCCTCTCCTACAATGTACGCACCCGCCTGAGTGTCTCGTCCTTCGAGCAAAGCGGCTCGTTGTCGGTCTATGCAATCTTTGCACCGGAAAACAGGGTCCGCATTGAGTCTGGGATTCGCGAGGAGTTCGAGCGTGCCCTCAAAGACGGGTTTACCGAGACGGAAGTGAAAGAAGCGATCGCCGCTTTGTTGAACTACCGCAAACTCTCTCGCGCGCAAGACGCGAATCTGGTGACCGGCTGGATAACCTACATGGACACCG
>JBILJY010000227.1:0-3855 GCA_044376975.1 Burkholderiaceae bacterium
CCGGCAGACGGCTACACACTGCTACTGGCATCCCCAGCACACGCAATAAATGCCACACTTTATAAGAACTTAACGTTTGACACCGCTACGGCATTTGCACCCGTAGCCAAGATTTCGTTAGCGCCTTTAGTGTTACTTCTACATCCATCCGTTCAAGCACAAAGTGTTGCCCAGCTCATTGCACTCGCAAAAGCACAACCTGGGAAACTAAATTACGGATCGTCTGGTGTAGGTACAAGCGTCCACCTCGCGGGCGCCCTCTTCAATATGATGGCTGGCACCTCGATGCAACACATACCGTACCAAGGCGGAGGCCCAGCGATCACCGCGCTGTTGGCAGGTGATACGCAGCTCATGTTTGCTGGTATCGAAGGATTAGCTCACGCCAAAGCAGGCAAACTACGTGCTCTCGCGATTACGAGTGCGCAACGTGCCGAACTCTTTGGAGACATTCCTACGATTGCCGAATCCGGACTACCCGGCTTTGATGTCGAGAGTTGGTACGGACTTTATGCTCCAGCCGCTACGCCACAAAGCGTTGTCGCGCAGATTAGTCAAGCAACAAACCAAGTCTTGAAAACTACTGCTGCCATCGAGCGTTTTCGCAAGCTTGGTTTTGAAGTATTTCAAAGTACCCCTGAGCAATTTTCAGCCTTCAACCAAAGCGAATTAAAAAGGTGGAGGGAAGTGATTCAATCAGCAAGGGCAACGCTGGACTAGCCGCTTTGCCTTCGGCGATAACGATGTGGCTCGGCGGTGTGACACGAAAACTTGAAGGCGACAACTCCACCGGTGGCTTGCATGGAAACTATAAAGGCATACACTTAAAATTAAATGACAGTGTTCAATACATGGGGCTACGTATTTTGAAATACACCACGGCAATGCGCGTTGCTAAGCCACCTAAAATCACGCCTACGACTGCTGCGGTCAAATGAATCAGCTCATATTTAGGTAAAAACGAGTACCAGTTTAGAAACAGTGACAGTACCAATCCCCAAATCAAGGCAACCTCAGCGTAGAAGGATCCTTTGAGTCCCGGGTTATCAGCGTCGGCGCGAATCACGTCTCTCAAAATCCCACCTCCAGCGCCTGTTAGAGCCGCCAATAGTGGGCCCCACATCCATAACGGCTGAATCTTCGCTTCAACCGCAACGATCACACCTACAACAGCGAATGTCGATAGCCCTAAGGCATCAAAAAATGTAATCGCTGCATGGTTGGATATCCGGCCAATGAACATATGCTCATGGCCAGGCGCATTTTTTTTCTTACGACGATACCAATCATCTAATTGAAAAACAAAATAAAAAAACATCACTGTCGCAAAGATCGTAGTCAAATAAACTGGTGACGCTACCACCGATAACGTCTCACGGTTAATTAAAATATCGCGCAGCACTCCGCCACCAACTGAGGGGAGTGCTGCTATAACGAGTGCGCCGAACAAGCTGTATTTACCCTCGCGTGCCAGTAGTACGCCTGATATGGCAAAAGCGATTGTTCCAAGAAGTCCAATAATAAAGAACCATGTCTGCCCCGCCGTTTGGCCTAGCAAAACGGGTAACAGGTAATCTCGCATCACTTCGTTGTATTCGCCACTGTTCTGCATCTGCAGTAGTGCTTGATTAAAGCGCTCGACCAATTCAGGGGTCGTCGTTTTCTTGCTAAATAAAACGTGGATAGAATCCTCGAATACAGGATTTGGCAGTTCTACGACCTGCTTTTGCCAGCCATGCCGCCAGCCCAAGGTTGCGCCGACGAGATGATCAATCGGGAAAGCGTCAATCTTATGTTCTAACAAATTAGTGAAGTTTTCCCTATCGTCTTTTACCTTGACGATCTTGCCAGCATTCTTGGGATCATTGATGTATTGCATCAACGGCGCGCCATAAAAATACCCATCAATAACGCCCAGTTTGTACGAACCAGACTCAAGCGTCTTAACGAGCTCAGCTGCAGTATTGAATTTAAATTTCTGCTGCTCGTCCTTTCGCACATACAACATGTCTTTTTCTGAACGATAAGGCATCGAGTAGTAGGCATACATATCGCGCTCTTTACTTCTGAAAGCTCCCCCTGCGATATCGCGCTTACCGTCTTTCACGTCCTCCTGGTGTTGCCTCCAACTGACTGGGTCAATCTGTAGCTCGTAACCCATCTTGCCAAAGATAGCCTTGAGCAGCTGAACGTCCAGACCAGTCAAATGCTTAAGTTCTCTCTTAACAACCTCGTATTGATAAGGATCCCATTGATACCAGCCGCTTCTCAAGACTTTTGACTCTTGCTGCGCTACAACAGGAAAAGCGAACAACAGGAAAAGCAGACCACACACAATATTCTGTAATTTCCGCAAAGACATACACCCTCCCGCATCGTCGCTCATGGCTTATCCAGATAATTCGGTCGATTGGATCTTTCATACGTTGAGTCTCAATCATAATTCATTGCAACTATGCTTTGAACAAAAAATAGCGGTATGCTCCTTAGACTTCAGTCGCAAAGTATTTGATCTTGTACAACCCTAATATTTCCACGGACGTCCGCAGACTTTCCGTCTGCCTGATTGTCGTATGTCAGATAGCGGCGATGGCCCTATGGTTCTCTGCTTCCGCTGCGGTACCGAGTCTGTTGGACGCAGAGCAGATTTCGGTCAGTGCCGCTGCTGCCCTGACCTCTGCAGTTCAACTTGGCTTTGTCGCGGGAACTCTAACCAGCGCCCTATTTGGCCTAGCCGACCGCTTTGACTCCCGCACAATTTTCTCTTTTGCCGCAGTGCTTGGCGCCATGCTAAATGGAGCCCTACTGGTCTATGGACTGGATCACCCGACCGCTCCCATTCTGAGGTTTGCCACAGGAGTCTGCATGGCGGGTATCTATCCAGTCGGCATGAAACTCGCTGCTGGTTGGGCAGCAGGAAACATGGGCCTGCTGATGGGCTCTTTGGTTGGAGCGGTAACGCTAGGCTCTGCCATGCCTCACCTTTTTTATGCTTTTACGAGTGTTAACTGGCAAGTTCCAGTTTCTCTGGCCAGCGGGTGTGCGCTCATTGCGGCAATCGCCATTCACTTTGTCCGACTTGGACCCAAACATGCCAAGTCAACAACATTTCACTGGTCGGATCTCAAATCTCTCCTACATAACAAGCCAATTCTGCTCGCACAAGGAGGCTACCTCGGTCACATGTGGGAGCTCTATGCCATGTGGGCGTGGCTAGGCAGCTTTCTTATCTGGGCACTGCCCGCTTCTGGTCTGCAAGTGGAGCTCGGTCAATCTTCAATCTCACTCATCACGTTTCTCGTCATGGCTGCGGGAGCCTTTGGCTGCCTACTCGCAGGTCTGCTTGCCGATCGCTTCGGTCGCACCCTTACAACCATTGGTGCGCTTTTGCTGAGCGGCGGCTGCGCACTGCTCATTGGCTTTTCTGTAGACCTTGGTCCAACAGTAGTCATTGTCATTGCGGCGATATGGGGAATGACCGTTGTCGCCGATTCGGCACAATTTTCAGCGGCAACTGCCGAGCTTGCCGACCCACGCTTGATTGGAACTGTCTTGACCATGCAAACAAGTCTGGGCTTTCTCCTTACTGCCGGGTCAATCTGGCTCATCGGACAAACTGCCGAACTGATTGGCTGGCGCTACGCCTTCATCGTGCTCGCGGTCGGCCCCTTGTTTGGCGCGCTCAGCATGTTGACGCTGCGGCGACAACCCGAGGCAATCAAAATGGCCGGCGGGCGGCGTTAGAATTTGACATCACCATCACTTAAGCAGCCCACTGGGAGCGCAATATTGAAGATCTACGTCGCCGGTTATCAGCATGAAACGAACACCTTTGCGCCTACCAAGGCGGATTGG
>JBILJY010000057.1:0-13523 GCA_044376975.1 Burkholderiaceae bacterium
CCGGTTTAAATGAGGCGCCACCTCAAAAGCCCCTTATTGCTGCCGTGGAAGGTTTCGCCGTTGCAGGTGGTTTTGAAATGATGTTGGCATGCGATCTGATCGTGGCAGCGAACAATGCGATGTTCGGGTTGCCTGAGGTTAAGCGTGGTCTGGTTGCCGGCGGTGGTGGCTTGGTGCGTCTTCCACGACAAGTTCCGTATCACATTGCCATGGAAATTTTGCTAACGGGGGAAATGTTCCCAGCCTCGCGCGCCCAGCAATATGGGTTGATTAATGTAATGACCGACCCTGGTCAGGCGCTAGGAGAGGCGATGAAGCTGGCCCGCAAGATCTGCGAAAATGGTCCGTTGGCGGTGCGCACCTCGAAAAGCGTACTGGTGCAGGGTCTAGATTTCCCCGCGGCAAAAATGTTCGATTTGCAACGCCCTCTGACAGATCATATTTTTATGTCAGAAGACGCTAAAGAAGGCGCAACCGCTTTTGCAGAAAAGCGTAAGCCTGTCTGGCGCGGCAAGTAAATAAGTTTTTGGTGTCATTGATTTCAATTATTGTTTCGTAGATAGGTACACATATGTCCGTCACTATTAAAGAAGAAGACTTCATCGCCTCGATCGCTGATGCGATCCAGTTCATCAGCTACTACCATCCGGCTGATTACATCAAACACCTTGCGCGTGCTTACGAGCGTGAGGAAAGTCCTGCTGCTAAGGATGCGATCGCACAGATCCTGACCAACTCGCGCATGAGTGCAGAGGGTCGTCGTCCGATTTGTCAGGATACGGGTATCGTCAATGTGTTCTTAAAAATCGGCATGAGTGTGCGATTTGATACAAAGCGAACCATGCAGGAGCTTTGCGATGAAGGCGTGCGTCGTGGTTATCTGAATCCTGAAAATCCACTGCGCGCGTCGGTTCTTGATGATCCGATTTTCTTGCGTAAAAACACAAAAGACAATACGCCCTGTATCGTTAGTGTCGAGCTCGTGCAAGGCGATACCGTCGATGTGCAGGTCGCTGCTAAAGGTGGTGGCTCAGAAAACAAATCGAAGCTCGCGATGTTGAACCCGAACGATTCGATTGTGGATTGGGTACTCAAGACTGTTCCGACAATGGGTGCAGGTTGGTGTCCGCCTGGCATGCTGGGAATTGGCGTGGGTGGGACTGCTGAGAAAGCTGTTTTGATGGCTAAGCAATCGCTCATGGAAGATCTGGATATGTACGAACTACTTGAGCGTGGTCCAAAAAATAAAATTGAAGAGCTGCGTATCGAGCTCTACCACAAGGTCAATGCATTGGGTATTGGTGCCCAAGGGCTCGGTGGGTTGACGACGGTTCTAGATGTCAAGATTCAGACCTTTGCGACGCATGCTGCGTCTTTCCCTGTCGCCATGATTCCAAACTGTGCCGCGACGCGCCATGCGCATTTTGAGTTGGATGGATCCGGACCCGCACACCTTCATCGTCCCTCGTTGTCGGACTGGCCTGATGTGCATTGGGCACCAGACTATAAGTCTTCAAAGCAAGTGGACTTGAATAAACTGACGCGAGAAGAAGTTGCGAGCTGGAAGCCTGGCCAGACGCTCTTGCTGAACGGAAAAATGTTGACTGGACGCGATGCCGCACACAAGCGCATTCAAGATATGTTGGCCAAGGGTGAGAAGTTGCCTGTTGAATTCCACGGCAAAACGATTTATTACGTGGGGCCTGTGGATCCCGTGGGTAATGAAGTGGTTGGACCAGCGGGTCCGACGACCTCCACACGTATGGATAAGTTTACTGACATGATGCTTGAGCAGACGGGCCTGTTTGCGATGATCGGAAAAGCGGAGCGTGGTCCTGCGACGATTGAATCGATTCGCAAACATAAATCGGCGTATTTGATGGCGGTGGGTGGGGCTGCGTATTTGGTGTCCAAGGCGATTAAGGGGGCGAAGGTAATCGGTTTCGCTGACTTGGGTATGGAAGCCATTTACGAGTTTGATGTCGTTGATATGCCTGTGACTGTGGCAGTTGATTCAACCGGTACATCTGTGCATACCACTGGCCCCAAAGAGTGGTCAGCCAAGATCGCCGGCATTCCCGTCGTCACTGCGTAATCAGGATTTGCCAAGAATCTCTTTGAGAATCTCGTCAGTGTGCTGGCCAAGCATGGGTGCAGAACGCTTGTACTGAATCGGAGTTTCTGAAAACCGCATGGGGCTTGCAGTGGTGGGTGCGGTACCGGCCACGGGATGAGGAATGTTTTTCCAAAGGTCCCGAGCAATCACTTGCGGATGTGCAAACACCTGATCAATCGTTTGGATCGGGCCGCAAGGCACACCGACCGCCTCGAGCTTTGCAATCCAAGCGTCTCGTTCACCCGTTGCCATAATTTTTTCAAGCAAGGGGATCAGTTCACCGCGATTCAAGATACGAGCGCGATTTGTGGCGTATTTCGGATTCGTACCGTAGTCGGGAAGGCCGATTGCCGTGCAATAGGACCGAAATTGCGAGTCATTACCTACTGCGACGATCATGAAGCCGTCAGAGGTCTTGAAAACCTGATAAGGCACAACGTTCTGATGCGCGTTGCCCGCCCGCTTTGGTGCTTGACCGGACGTCATGAAGTTTAGGTTTTGATTCGCCAACATCGAAATATGGCAATCGAGTAAGGCGATATCGAGATGTTGTCCGAGTCCGCTGTGGTTGCGCTCTTGGATGGCAGCCAGAATTGCGACTGACGCATACATTCCGGTGATGATGTCAGTGACCGCGACGCCTGCTTTCTGTGGACCACCACCGGGCAAATCGTCCCGCTCTCCGGTGATGCTCATGAGCCCACCCATGCCCTGAATCATAAAGTCGTAGCCGGGACGCTCTGCATAGGGGCCTGTTTGACCGAAGCCAGTAATCGAGCAATAAATCAGCCGGGGAAACTCGTCCTTCATGCTGTCGTAGTCGAGTCCATATTGTTTCAAACCACCGACCTTAAAGTTTTCAACGAGGATATCGCAGTGCTGGGCAAGTTCTTTGACCAGTTGGATGCCTTCGGCACTCGCCAAGTCAATCTCGATCGAGCGCTTGTTCCGGTTGGTGCTTAAGTAGTACGCCGCCTCGGTTGTATCTTCGCCGTTCTCGTCTTTCAGGTAGGGAGGCCCCCACGCGCGGGTGTCATCACCTAACTTTGGCCGTTCGACCTTAATGACATCAGCACCTAAGTCGGCGAGGTTTTGTGTGCACCACGGTCCGGCTAAGACGCGAGAAAGGTCGAGTACGCGTATGCCTGTGAGCGGTGCTCGCCGAGTTGGATTTGTTGAAGTTGAAGCACTCTGGGTCATGCTTTAATTCCAGCGAAGCCGTGACTTAAGACAATGATGTCGCGCTCCGCGACTTTGGCTCTAAAACGAACTGCCTCAGAACCATCCTTCCAAATTTCACAAACTAATGTTTCACCCGGGAATACGGGAGAGGAGAAGCGGGTGTGCAATGCGGTAAGTCTTGAGGCATCATTGCCGCAGACCGCTTGCACGATTGCACGTGCTGCCACGCCATAGGTGCATAGGCCGTGCAAAATTGGGCGTGGGTAGCCGGCTTTTGAGGCAACGGCAGGGTCCGCATGTAGAGGATTGTTATCTGCGCACAAGCGATAGATCAACGCCGCCTGCGGCAGAGTTGGAATCGCGCAAGTCATGTCTGGTGCACGGTCAGGCGTTGCCTCGAGCGCCGCAGGGCTTTCGTCCGATTGACTCAAGCCGCCATCACCACGACAAAACGTTGTTGAGCCAATCGTCACCAAAAGATTGCCGTTTGCGTCGTGCAGAGTCCGTTCACTTAATACCAGCGCACCTTTGTCTGCCCCTTTATCAATGACGTGTGTGATGCGGGTGCGTCCGATGACGCGTCCAGTGGCAGGAAGTGGGCGATGAATCGTTAGTCGTTGTTCACCATGTACAAGTTTGACCCAGTTAATGCCTGCTTTTGGATCTTTCATCCAAAAGCCTGGATAGCCCAAGACAACAGCCATTGTTGGAAAGGCCTGAAGGTCTTGTTCGTAGACATACTTCAGGTGGTCAGGGTTGGTGGGTTCCTGACCAAACCCAATACCAAGCGCGTAAAGAATACTGTCGTTTTCGGTATAGGTTTGATCGACCTCAGGGAATTTCCAGTTTTTGATGAGTTGGTAATCCATGATTAGATCGGATCCCAATCAATTGCATCGGGTGAGCGCTCAAGCGCCATAAAGTGATGCTTCATGGCGGGCGCTGCGATGTCGGCAATCGCCTCAGGCGTCCAGCCCGTGCTCATGTGTACCGAGCGGATGGGGCGAGGCTGGCTGAACAACATGATTTCGTTCGCGCGCACACCAAAGATTTGACCCGTGACTTCGCTCGCCCTGTCGCTTCCAAGATAGACGGCCATTGGAGCGATCTTATTGGCTTCCATCTTTTGCAGCTTGGTGACGCGTGCTTTCTCTTCGTCTGTATTTGCGGGAATGGAGCTTGTCATGCGGCTCCAGGCGAAAGGGGCGATACAGTTTGAACGCACATGGTAGCGCGCCATATCTAAAGCGATCGACTTCGATAGCGCTGCGATTCCTAACTTGGCCGCAGAGTAGTTCGCTTGACCAAAGTTACCGATCAGACCAGAGGTTGAGGTCATGTGCACAAAGGCACCAGACTCTTGTTCGCGGTAATAGTTTGCAGCAGCACGACTGACATAAAATGTACCGTTAAGGTGAACGTCAATGACTTGTGTCCATTCTTCTTCACTCATTTTGTGAAAAACACGATCACGCAAATTGCCGGCGTTATTCACAACAATGTCGATACGTCCGAATGTTTGTACAGCCGTTTCGATAATATTGTTAGCAGTTACGCGCGTCGCAACGCTATCGGTATTGGGAACCGCTTGGCCGCCTGCCTTAATAATCTCCTCGGCAACCTGTTGCGCGGGTCCGGCACCGGTGCCTTCGCCGGCCAAGCTTGCGCCGATGTCATTGACGACAACTTTTGCGCCCGCAGCGGCCATGGCAAGCGCGATACCGCGTCCAATTCCACCGCCTGCACCCGTGACCACTGCAACTTTGCCTGCCAACATTCCGCTCATTACTGCTCTCCTGTAAATCGATTGTTCATTACCTTAACGCATTCGGCATGCTGCGGTGCGCAAGGCAAAGCGAGACACGTTCCTACGGTGTTTAAGCAATAGTAGATTTTTTCTTTCAATAGGGGTATTCGCCATTCGCTAGGGCAGAGTTCGTTATTTTGGAAATATGCCTCGCGCCCGAGGCGTGTTGTCGGTAGACGCAGGGATAACCCTGATTTTTCTGCTCTGTAGCGAGAAAGATGTTTGAAAAGAATTGACGGGTATTATTGTTCTATGAACCGACTAGATTGCACTTGGGACAGCCATGGGTTTTAGAAAATCATTGGGTTCACGCAGCTATGTGTTTGCGGATTTAAGATCTTTGATGGCCAAGGCGAGCCCCTTGCGGTCTGGGGACTGTTTGTCGGGTGTGGCGGCCGCCACATCGGAGGAGCGAATTGCCGCAGCCCTTATTCTCGCTGAGGTACCGCTAAAACGATTCCTTGACGAACCGCTCATCCCCTATGAAGAAGACGAGGTCACGCGTGTGATCTTGGATGATCACCAACCCGATGCGTTTGCACGCCTTTCAGGTCTGACTGTCGGAGACTTGCGCAATTGGCTCCTCTCCGACGCGGTGGGGACAGAGGATCTAGCCCAGGTCGCTCGGGGATTAACGCCTGAGATGGTGGCAGCGGTTTCTAAGCTCATGAGAAATCAAGACTTGATTTTGGTGAGTGCAAAGTGTCGGGTCGTCACTCGCTTTCGGAATACATTGGGATTAGATGGCTGCCTGTCAGTCAGGCTTCAGCCCAACCACCCCACCGATGACGTGCGGGGAGTAGGAGCCTCGATCATCGATGGTTTATTAAATGGCGCAGGAGACGCTGTCATTGGTGTGAATCCCGCCTCAGATAATTTACGTGAAACGAGCCGCATCCTTTTGTTGTTAGATAAAGTACGTCAAAAATTTGATATTCCCACGCAAACTTGCGTCCTGGGGCATGTGACGACGACGTTAAAGGCAATCGAGGGTGGACTGCCTGTCGATCTTGTCTTTCAGTCGATTGGTGGAACAGAGGGCGTCAATCGTAGTTTTGGTGTGAGTGTGGCTTTGTTGGAAGAGGCTTATGACGCTGCGTTGTCTTTGGGGCGGGGCACCGTAGGCAATAACGTGATGTATTTTGAAACGGGTCAAGGTAGCGCGTTATCCGCTAACGCACATCATGGCGTTGATCAGCAGACGATCGAGGCGCGAGCCTACGGCTTGGCACGCAGATTTAAACCTCTTCTTGTAAATAGCGTTGTAGGTTTTATTGGGCCTGAATACCTCTATGACGGAAAGCAGATCATTCGCGCTGGCTTGGAAGATCACTTTTGCGGCAAATTGCTCGGGTTACCGATGGGGGTTGATATTTGCTACACCAATCACGCCGAGGCCGATCAGGACGATATGGATACCTTGCTCACGCTGCTGGGTGTGGCAGGTATTAATTACATCATGGGTGTGCCTGGATCGGACGATATCATGCTGGGCTATCAAAGCACCTCGTTTCATGATGCCTTGTACATACGGCGCGTGTTGGGCAAACGATCTGCGCCAGAATTTGAAGCGTGGCTCAAGAAGATGGGCGTGACGGACGAGCGAGGCGATCTTATTCGTCATGCAGATGTGCAGGCATTGTTGAAATTTGAAGGAATCTAACATGACCCAGTACAAATTAGCGCCGGATCAATCTTCATTTTTAGAAGCGACGCCAGCGTGGTCCGCTCTGAAGGAATTCACTCAGGCTAGGATAGCGCTTGGACGCACAGGGGTGAGTCTTCCGACAAACGAACTTCTTGAGTTTCGACTTGCTCACGCCAGAGCGCGCGACGCAGTGCATGAGGCACTCGATGTAGAGACGCTCACGCAGGGCTTAGTTTGTATGGGATTTGATCCTACCGCTGTCTCGAGCAGAGCCGAAAACAGAGAGCACTATCTGTTACGACCAGATTTGGGTCGTCGCCTCTCGGACATCAGCATTCGCACTTTGGAGGCGTCTATCCAGCAAGCGCGCGTCTCGCCCTGCGCGATCGCATTTGTGGTTGCGGATGGACTCTCAGCGAGAGCGGTTCAAACGCACGCCGTGCCGACGCTCAAGGCGTTGCAGGCTCTCGGGTTGCCGCTCGATACCTCGACGGCTATAGTGGCCACGCAGGCGCGCGTGGCGCTTGGCGATGAAATCGGTGAGGTCTTGGGTGCCGAAATAGTAGTTGTTTTGCTTGGCGAAAGGCCGGGTTTGTCGGCACCCGACAGCATGGGAATCTATATGACTTGGCACCCTCGGGTTGGACGCAACGACTCTGAACGCAACTGTATATCAAACATCCGACCCGAGGGGTTAAGCTATGCTGCCGCAGCGCAGAAACTTGCCTGGTTAATTGCGCAAGCAAGAGTTCTTTGTAAAACTGGCGTGGATCTAAAGGAAGCGTCGGAATACGAAACCGATACGATCAAGAACGCCAATATCGCTGCGGGCTAACGTGCATCAGTCCGGATAAATCTTTCCTTTTGTCACGACCTCTTCCCACATCTTGTATTCACTATTGATCTGTTTTTCAAGATCTTTGGCATTGCCTTTGTCGATGGTGTAGCCTGCTGCCACTGCAGAATCCGTAAACCCTTTGCTTGTCTTCGCGGCCTCGACAGCTTTGGTGAGTTTTGCGACGACCTCAGCAGGTATGCCTTTAGGTCCGATGACGGCAAACCATCCCAACACTTCGTAGTCCGCGATCCCAGCTTCGATCATAGTGGGTACGGTCGGTACGCTTGGGTTGCGAGTCTTTGATGTGACGGCTAAGGCACGTGCTCTGCCGCTTTCAACAAAGGCTTTGCCTGTGCCCACGATATCGAACATGAAGGTGACTTTGCCGCTAATCACGTCCACCATCGCGGGGGCGTTCCCCTTGTAGGGGATGTGAAGCATTTGGGTATTAGTGGATTGCTTGAGTAGTTCGGCGGACAAGTGATTTGACCCACCAAAGCCGGCGGAGCCAAAGGTGACTTTGTCTGGATTTTGCCGGGCGTACTCGACAAGCTCTTTGACTGTCTTGACGTTTGTTTGAGACCCAACGAGCAGCATGTTGGTGTAGCTAAGGATGGGACTAATCAGCGTGAAGTCTTTGCGTGGATCGAAAAGCTTACTGCGTTGAACAATCGGTGAAATAGTAAGACTAGGGCTAGCGACGTAATTAAGCGTGTAGCCATCTGGTGCTGACTTTGCTGTTGCGTCAGCGCCGATCATGCCGCTCGCACCCGCGCGATTTTCTACAATGACGGACTGATTAAGCTGCTCGCCCAAGAATTTTGCGAAGACGCGGCCCGAGACATCCACGGGTCCACCTGGTGGGTAAGCGACGATTAGTTTGATCGGACGCTCAGGCCAATTTGCCTGCGCATTCGCAGCGGTGCCAGCTACGCCCGCCAGTAACGTTATGCCGAGTGCACCGAGCACGCGAGCGATTTTTTTTGTAGTGAATGTTTTCATAGAGTCTCCGTTATATATATTGTCGCGACCTGCGCAGCCTAGGAAGGTGCGCAGTCAGTATTAGTTGATTTTAGCGCCCGAGTCTTTGACGGCTTTATTCCACATTTGAAGTTCCGCTTCAATATGTTTGCCAAATTCGGCAGGGGTCGAGCCCACCATCTGATAGCCGTTGGCAGCGAGTTGTTCGCGGATTTTTGGGTCCTGAGCGACTTCAGTGAATGCTTTATTGAGCCGATCGATCGCCGCACTCGGCGTTCCTGCAGGGGCCAAAATGCCGTACCAGACGTTTACTTCAAAGCCTGGCAACGTTTCGGCCACGGTGGGGACATTAGGCAGAATCTCGGTGCGCTTGGCGCCTGTTACTGCAATGGCTTTCAGCTTGCCCGCTTTAACCTGTTGGTACGAAGTGGAAATGCTGTCAAACATCAACGAGACTTCACCGCCGAGCATCGCGATGACAGCAGGGCCACTACCTTTATAGGGAATATGCACCATTTGCGTACCCGTTTTGCTTTTGAAAACTTCAACGGCAAGGTGGCTAGTGTTTCCGTTTCCTGCCGATGCGTAGGACAACTTGTCTGGATTCGCTTTCGCGTAGGCAATAAGCTCAGGAATTGTGTTGACTGGCGTTGTCAGGGGTGCAGCCACCAAAAGAGGCAAGGTTGCAACAAGAGACACTGGTGCAAAATCTTTACGGGTGTTGTAGGGCAACGAGGGGTAGAGCGCATCGTTGATGGCATGCGCCGTCAAGACCATCAGAATAGTGTTGCCATCTGGTTTTGCGCGCGCTAGTGCTTGCGTAGCAATGGTGCCGCCAGCGCCTGCTTTGTAATCAAGCACGATTGTCTGTCCAAGCTTCTTTTGAAGTTCGGGAAGTATTGGCCTGGCAAGCATATCGGCGCTACCGCCAGGTGGATAGGGAATAATCAGTGTGATGGGCTGGTTACTTGCTGTCTGCGCATTCGCTGCAAAGCTAGCAGCGAGCGCTAGTGCGGCAAGTGCTGTCTTGGCTGACGCCAGGATCGTTGTTGTCATGTTGTTTAGCTCCTGATTAAAAAAAACGGCGCCGTAGGCGCCGTTTGATGCAACGCGTATGGCGATTCACACTATCGATCGTAAAAAGGCTTCCCTTCTGAATTACGACGGATCACCGACAGCTTAGACGATGCTTTGATGGGTGCGCCAGTTTTTTGCTTAAGGGTTTCCATGGATAGACCCTCAACGATGGCACGGACTTCGAACCCTTCTGGTCCAATATCAAGGATCGCCAAATCGGTGTACACCTGATTCACAACGCCCGCTCCTGTGAGTGGATAAGTACAGGCTTTCATGAGCTTTGGTGTCTGGTCTTTGGCCACATGCTCCATCATCACGATCACGTTACGTGCGCCCACTGCCAGATCCATCGCTCCGCCAATTGCTGCGATAGCATCAGGACCTGACGTGATCCAGTTTGCCAGATCACCATTCGCTGCTACTTGAAAGCCTCCTAGCACTGAATAGTCGAGATGGCCTCCGCGCATCATTGCAAAAGACACGGTGTGCTCAGTGATAGACGCGCCAGCAAGCAAGGTTACGGGCGTGCGACTGGCGTTAATGATGTCGAGGTCTATTTCGTCACCCACCGAGGCGCGGCCCATACCCAAAATACCGTTCTCACTGTGCAGGAGTATTTCGCGATCAGTGGGAAGGTGGTCTGCAACCTGAGTTGGCATGCCAATCCCAAGGTTCACGACTGAGCCATCCGGGAAGTCGTTGGCAACCAGGTAGGCAATTTCACTGCGTGAGAGAGGTTTGAGAGTGCTGTCTGAAGTGCTGCTTGAAACATTGCTCATCGCTCGCCTCCGATTGCCACGACTGACTGAACGAATATCCCTGGCGTCATCACATGTTCTGGCGCGAGGTCTCCTAAGGGTACGATGCGATTGACTTGGGCGATCGTGTGCTTGGCTGCCATGCACATCACAGGTCCAAAATTCCGAGCGGCCCATCTGTAAGTCAGGTTGCCCCAGCGATCGCCGAGATTGGCGCGCACTAGAGCAAAGTCGCCTGTTAACGGCTGTTCCATGATGTAGCCTTTGCCGTTAATGACACGTTGTTCTTTGCCCTCGGCAATGAGCGTGCCGTAGCCTGTCGGGGTGAAGAATGGACCCAAGCCAGCGCCTGCAGCACGCAAGCGCTCTGCCAGCGTACCTTGTGGCATGCATTCGAGTTCCACTTGCCCTGCACGATAGGCATCAGCAAACACATCGGAGTGCGCAGGACGAGGGTGCGAGCACACAACCTTACGAACCCTGCCTGCCTTAATGAGCCCAGCAATACCAGTCTCGTGCGTGCCCGCGTTATTGCTAATGATGGTGAGTTCGCGCAAGCCCTTGTCCATGATGGCACTCATGAGCTCAAAGGGGATGCCCGCATCACCAAAGCCACTCACCATCACAGAGGCGCCGTCTTGAATCGGCGCGATTGCCTCTTGGAGCGACTGTTTAACCTTATCCAGCATGATTACTCCATTTGCAACTTGGCGGATTCAACAATCTTTCTCCAACTTTCACGCTCTTTGTCCATGAAAGCGCCAAACTCTGCAGGCGTGTTTCCGCCAGGTACGCCACCCATCGTCGCGAAGCGCTTTTGAATATCAGGCATTGCTAATACTTTTTTCGTTGCTTGCTGAATTTTGTTAATGATGTCCGGTGGTGTGCCCGCAGGCGCGACAAAGCCGAACCAAGCGGTGACAACCATATCTTTAATTCCAGCTTCGGCCATCGTAGGCACATCAGGCAGTTGTGCAGAGCGCTCGGCACCTGTCACGGCGAGAGCACGGAATTGCCCGGATCGGATGAATTCGATCGAGCTCGGCAAATTATCAATCGCAAACGTAACTTGGCCACCCAACAGGGCTGCAACGGCTGGACCCATGCCCTTGAAGGGGATGTGGGTAAGTGTCAGGCCCGTGCGTTGCGCAAACATTTCAGCCGACATGTGTGGAGACTGTCCCGTGCCTGAGGAGGCAAAGGAATAGTTGCCTTTCGGGTCTTTTTTAATGGCATCAACGAGATCCTTCACTGTTTTATAGGGTGATTTGCTGTTGACGACGAGCACGTTTGGTACCGAGATGACTAGTGTGATGGGGCTGAAGTCCGTGTGCTTGTAGGGAAGCTTTTTGTAAAGACTGTAATTGATGCCGTTCGGACCAATGTTGCCAAATCCGATGGTGTAGCCATCGGGTGCGGACTGCAACAAGGCTTGGGTGCCGATAATGCCAGCTGCGCCCGCGCGGTTTTCAACGACGACGGTCGTACCCAATTCTGCACCAATTTTTTCGCTTAGCAGTCGGGCGGTGATATCGGTTGTTCCACCTGGTGCGGCAGGGACAATGAGACGAATGGGCTTATCAGGCCAGGCGGCGTGTGCGGCGGGTGTGAGGGCTAGCGCGCACAAGCCAATAAGGCTCGCTCGAATTAGGGTTTTCATGGGGAGTCTCCTAGTAAAGGGTGTTTTTTAGCATTTTGTTAGATTGTATGGCCTCTAGAGGATTTTTACTTCCTGAACGCTGGGTTCCAAAATACAAGAAGCTAGGGGTCGACCACGGCGTTAAGATTGTGCGCATAGGAGAATACTTATGGATCTGACTTGGACCCCAGAAGAGCGCGCCTTTCGAGAAGAGGTGCGCGCATTCGTGCAGGCAAAGCTTCCCGCAAGTTTGCGGGCAAAGACGTTCGCACATCATCGTCTCAAGCGCGAAGATTATGTGACATGGCATCGGTTGCTGGCAGCACAAGGCTGGGGTGCACCCAGTTGGCCGATCGAACATGGCGGTACGGGTTGGAATCCGCTGCAGCGTTTGATTTTTGAGATTGAATGCTTCAAGGCGGGCGCCCCTCGGTTGCTTCCGTTTGGATTGGGAATGATTGGTCCGGTCCTAATGAAATACGGAACGCCAGCACAAAAGGATCGTTTTCTTTCGCGCATCATCACTGTCGAGGATTGGTGGTGTCAGGGATATTCGGAGCCCGGCTCTGGATCCGATTTGGCGTCTCTTAAAACGCGTGCGGAGCGCGTGGGTGACCGCTACATCATCAACGGGCAAAAAACCTGGACCACACTAGCGCATCATGCTGACTGGATGTTCTGCTTGGCGCGCACAGATCCTGCGGCGAAAGCGCAACGTGGTATTTCGATGATTCTGATCGACATGAAGCAATCTGGCGTTCAGGTCCGTCCGATTAAAACCTTGGATGGTAGTGCCGAGGTCAATGAAGTTTGGCTTGAGAATGTTGAAGCTCCACTTGAGAACTTGATTGGTGAGGAGAATGCCGGCTGGACGTATGCAAAGTATTTGCTCGGCCATGAGCGTAGTGGCATTGCAGGAATTGGGCATTGCCACCGTGAGCTCGCGATTCTGAAATCTTTGGCCGAGCGCATGATGGCCAGCGGCGAGTCCGTGAGCTTGAATCCCAGGGTGCGCGACGCCATCAATCGTGTCGAGGCACAGGTCCTAGCGTTGGAAATGATGGTGCTGCGCGTAGCGACAGACGACACCACTGAGCCCGGACCAAAAGCATCCATACTCAAAATCCGTGGGTCTGAACTACAAATGGAACTCGCAAAGCTGCAGATGCAAGTGGCGGGAGCAGAGTCTTGGCCTTACGACCCTGAGTGGATGTTTGCCGAGTCTGCATTTCATGGCCCGGGCCCTGAGTATGCGGCCGCAGCCGCAGCCGCCTATTTTGATATGCGCAAGACGGCGATCTACGGTGGAACCAATGAGGTTCAAAAGGGCATCATCGCTAAGCAGATTATTGGGGTTTAGGAAACATTATGGATTTTTCATATTCAGAAGAACAGCGTATGTTGACCGACAGCCTAAGAAGGCTGGTGGCAGACGAGTGGACGCGTCCAAAGCGTCGAGCGCGTCTTGGTGGGCTTG
>JBILJY010000228.1:0-3840 GCA_044376975.1 Burkholderiaceae bacterium
AGTGGGTCAGTTTTCGGTGCAAATCAACAATTAATCCACCATGTCGATTTTTTTATCATTATTAAGGCGCCTACTCGGCCGTATCACATCAGATGCTAGACCCACGCGTTCTAGTAACTGAATCACCGAAAATGTCAGATCGATCTCAAACCAGCGATGTCCGTGCCGAGCAGAACGAGCGTCCGCATGATGATTGTTATGCCAACCTTCGCCAAGAGTCAACAGCGCGACAAACCAATTATTGCGACTATCGTCCGCGGTATCGTAATTGCGATATCCAAACACATGCGCGAGAGAGTTAACCGACCAGGTTACGTGCCAGACTACAACCGTACGTACAAAGACACCCCAGATTAACAAACTGAAACCGAATTGAATCGCCTGCACGAGCGATCCACCCCACAGCAGTTCTAGCACAAAGCCGACTGAGAAGAATAATCCCCACGAGCCAATGATGATCAAAGGATAACGTGCCGTTGTCTCGAGCTTTTTGTAAAAAGGATCGCGCAAGATATCTTTGGCGAAGCGGGTATAGATCGCGTAGCGATCGACTTGGTCATTCTTTAAAAACACCCAACCTACATGCCCCCAAGCTAGTCCTGCCAAGGGGGTATGAGGATCATCTGACTCATCAGACTTAACGTGATGCCAACGGTGTATCCCGACCCACCTCGCTGGCGTATCTTGTATGCAGCAAACTGCCAATACGGCAAAAACATGCTCAAGCCACTTAGGGCACACCAAACCTTTATGGGTTAACAGACGGTGATAACAAAGATTAATGCCCAGGTAACCGAATACAAATACACCAACAACCATGACCCATACGCTTGACCAGTTGAACAACCACGGCAAGAACGCAAGCATTGCCAATAGATGAAAACTGCCAATCGTTAGGACGGCAACCCAGTCGATCTTTCGAAGGGCGACCCCTTCTGGAAGCGGCAAGCGTCTTATTTTTTTTAGCATACTGTGGCCGTTGAATACCGTGTGATTGGTTGCAGCGATGTCGCTGGTAAATTAATCTATTCTATTGCGCGCAACAATACGGCAGCGTTCGTTCCTGCGAATCCGCGACAAAGCACTAGTACGACATCGCTTCGAGGCGTACGCGCCTGCTTAGATACGTTTAGGCCAGCGCATGAGTCAGCCAACTGTTCAAGATTCGAAATGCCGGGTACCACCCTGCGTCGACAGGCTTCCAGGCCTATCGCTAAATCAAAAAGGCCAGCAGCGGCAAACAAATGCCCGACCGCCCACTTAAAACCAGTGACTGGTGGCATCTCTGAACCGAATACTTGTAACAAAGCCTTGGCCTCTGATGCATCCGATTCTTGAGTCCCGTCGCCATGCGCCACAATCATGCCGACATCGGCGGGGGTGAGTTGCGCATCAGTTAACGCAAACTCAATCGCGCGGCTCAGGCCATCGCCATCGCGGCGGACCAAGAACAAACCATCACCTTCAGAGGCGTTCCCACCACCAAGATATTCACCCAACACCGTGACACCACGTTCTTGTGCAGACATTTCGGTTTCAAGTACTAGTGATGCAGCCCCTTCACCCAAGAAAAATCCATCGTGCTTTTCGTCGAAGGGCCGCAGCACATCTTTACTAATAAAACCCGCACGATCGAGGTACAACAAGTGTTGAGGTTCGATGGGCGCTTCGTGCCCGACCACCACAACACGTTGAGCATCACCTTCGCGTAGCGCCCAAGCACTTTCAATGAGAGACAATAAACTGCTTGTTGCGTGGTTAGTGATACAGCCGTTAGGCCCCTTAAGCTGATGGCGAATACTAAGGTGGCACAACACACCATTGGGCAGTGACTTCAAGAGCCACATCGGGTTCACCATGTTTGATAACTCACGACCGAACATGGAGAGATCATTTTGAGTTTCGGCCATCAAGGGGAAAAAGTCGTAGTTGACTTGAGCACTACCGCCGCCCGAGCCCACATAACACCCTGTTTGGTCTGAGTACTGTGCCGCCTCGGCGTCGACCAGCATCTCCCGCCAAGCGGTGAGGCCGGCCTGCTCGATGGCCTGAGTACCTGCGTAAATACCAAAGACATCTGAGCGACGCACAAGCTTGAGTAACTTGCGATCACCTAGCAATTTTCCGCCGTCGTAGTCGAGCACTTCAGCAGCGAGCCCCCCTCGAAAAGGCTCAGCATTAAAACTGGTGATGGGTGCGAGGGCTGAGTGCCCAGCTAATAGAGCGTCGAGAATACGGCAGGGGATAGCCCCCGCGCCACAAATCGCACCATTTCCTGTAATGACAACGCGGCTCATAATGTTTACCGACCTTAAGCAACAAGTACCGCTGTTTCTTCAAGATGCTTAAAGGCTAAGCAACCGTTACGAGCCACGCTTTTATCAGCGGATACACCAGCTACGTCGAAGTCAGATATGGTCATATGACGACGAACGTTTTTGATGATTTTGCCGCTAATTCTAACTCAGGAAGGATTGAACTTTACTAATTTTTAGTGCGCGTGCGAAGCATGCACTCGCTATTTCGTGCCAAATCATCAACCCTCAAGCCTGCGTTTGCGCAAGATCAAGCCCTCGCCCGGCAACAGCTTCGTGCCGCTAAGGGCCAGGCCGATTGACCAAGTACTTGCTAAGACCCAGCTCTTCTAGCTTTGCCGACTGCGTTGTCCGAATATCACGTATGAGTTTTGCGATAAAGGTGGCATTCAAGTGATGGGAGTCGCTGATAAATGGTACGCCCTGCGCTTCGGTCGGACACCCAGTTTTATCTTCATGGCAAGCCAAGTCGATCAGGTCGACGTACGCAAACTTAAGGTCATGCGGATAGAACGGCAAGCTTTCTTGATTGGTTTGTTTTTTTGGATAATCCGCAAGCTCCAAACACAGGTCAGCTCGGCGACTCGTTCGGTACATCAACTTTTCACAACTCGAATACTTTTCAGAATCAAGTTGAAAGTAATTGCCAAATACAAATAAATCAAACTGACTGTTTTTTCTCTTCAGCTCTCGAAGTATGTCAAACCTAAATCGATTGACGTCATACTCAAAGGGACGATAGCTGGCTAACATGACCGCAGCGAGTCTGCGGATCACACTTGGATCGTTGATCAACAATTCGAAGGGTTGGCAGTAGCCTTCAAATTTCTGCTCTCTGGCGATTGCGATGATTTTGTCGGCCGTTACGCTCACTTTGCAACCGAGATACGAAATCGAAACAATGTCGTATTGCTTCACATCGATCAGAGTGCTGAGCCCAACCGACCAGTTAGGGTTGTACGAGTCACCGACAATTAAGACCACGGGCTTGCTTGAGTGGCTCGGTTCGCCTCCGACATAGTTGCGGTAAGTCGCAACCAACTTGGCTTCAATATTGTGCGCCTCGGAGGTATACAACGCGTCTGCTAGCTGTACGTTTTTACGAAACGGGAAGCCTCGTTCATAAAACGTACCCAAGCCTACCCCACCAAGTATGAGCATCAATACAACGAGAAGGTAAACCTTTAGAGCACCGTGCTTTCCAAAACGAATCGGCCGCTCGACCAACCGGTAAGTGAGCCAGGCCAACACCACCGAAAGTGCGATTAAGCCTAAGCGGGTGGGGACGCTTGGCGGGACTGCCTCAACAATCCAGGCGAAACTGAGAAGCGGCCAGTGCCACAGATACAACGGGTAACTAATTAGGCCGCACCACACCAACACTTTGTTAGACAATATCTTTGTGTTGAGCCAAGCAAGAGGTCCAGCAGCCACGATAAAGGCGGTGCCTAAGACCGGTATCAGGGCCCACTTACCCGGAAA
This sequence comes from Burkholderiaceae bacterium, assembly GCA_044376975.1. Taxonomy (GTDB): domain Bacteria; phylum Pseudomonadota; class Gammaproteobacteria; order Burkholderiales; family Burkholderiaceae_B; genus Zwartia. The sequence continues at coordinate 3,798 of JBILJY010000228.1, forward strand.
CTGAAGGTCTCGGTTAATTCGGATCAACCCGTAGATCAAGACG
>JBILJY010000058.1:0-13456 GCA_044376975.1 Burkholderiaceae bacterium
CGTGACTGTCATTCCGGTTTCCGCTTTTTATGAAAGTCCGATGGCCCCATCATCGAATCATCATATCGTCCGTTTCTGTTTTGCTAAAAAAGACACCACGCTTGATCAAGCAATTGAACGATTAACGAAGATTTGATTTAAGCACGAGAACATTGCAAACAAAAATTTTCTTTTGCAAAACATCTTTTGTTGAGCCTCGTTTATGCCTTTGTTTTTTTATATTTATTTATATATATAACAACTAATGGATAAGATGCCTTGTGGATAAGTGGAACAACTCCTCAATTCATTTACAAATCATGTTCTTGTAGAAGAAATTTGATGAGGGTAACCTCTGTTTAATTTTGTGCATCAACATGAGTAAGTTTTTTGATAATGCAAAATGATAGAGTTGTTCAGTCGCTGTCCACAACTTATACACAACGCGTTAGCCGTAGTTATCCCCAGAAATTTATTTTGCAACAAGTTGTAAATACGCTCATAAAAACAACAGATATAAAAAAATTTACTTGCCAATACAAAAGCGAGAGAATATTTCACCCAATAATTCATCGGGTGTCATACGACCAGTAATGCTGCCAAGTTGGTCATGCGCTAAGCGTAATTCTTCAGCGAATAAATCCAGCACACGATCATTTTGTTCGGCATGCGCTTGCGCTTGACAGAGGGAGACTTGTGCAGCCACCAGAGCATCTATGTGGCGCTGACGAGCTAGCCATGGAGACTCTTGGCCTGGTTGCCAACCAGCTATCTCTAGTAGGCGCGCACGTAACTTTTGTAAACCGTCACCTGTCTTAGCAGAAATAAAGAGGGCGTCGCGATCGTTATTTAAAGCGTGTCGTGAAGCAGCATCAAGCAAGTCACATTTATTAAAGACTTGAAGCATCGTGCTACTCGCTGCGCGGCAAGACAATATTTCCTTGTCTAAGGGGCTATTAGGTTGTTTTACGTCCAGCAAGTGCAAAACTACATCGGCTCGTTTGATTTCATCCCAGCTGCGTGCAATACCAAGAGTCTCAATTGTGTCGTCAGTGTGGCGCAAACCAGCTGTATCAATAATTGTAATAGGCACGCCATCGAGGTAGATCACTTCAGACACCTTATCCCGAGTGGTGCCCGCGATATCTGTGACGATAGCCAAATCTTGTCCGGCAAGCGCATTTAATAAACTAGATTTACCAACATTAGGCTCCCCAGCTAAGACAACATGTAATCCCTCTCTTAGCACCATGCCTTGTTGGCTTTGCGTCAAAACATCACTGAGCTCTTTTTGTATGCGAGCGAGTCGTGATCGGGCTTGGAATTTTTCAAGAAATTCGATTTCTTCTTCAGGGAAATCTAAGGTTGCCTCAACCAGGGTTCGTAATTCAACAATTTGGCTAGTAAGCAGATCAATCTTTTTTGAAAAATCACCTTGATAAGAAGCCATCGCTGCGCGTGCAGCAGCCTCAGAAGAGGCGTCGATTAAGTCGGCAACCGCCTCAGCTTGGGCCAGATCGATCTTGTCATTTAAAAATGCGCGGAGAGTAAACTCACCAGGCGCGGCCAGACGCAAACCAAAGTCAGCGCCAGCGCTTAAACAGCGTTTAAGAAGAGCGTGCATGACTGCTGGACCACCGTGACCCTGTAACTCAAGCACATCGTCCCCGGTATAAGAGTTTGGTGCGGAGAAAAAAATGGCGATGCCTTGGTCTATCGCTGTTCCCTCTGCGTCTGGAAACGGCCCATAACTTGCGTGACGAGGCTCGAGTGAGCGGCCTAGCAACGCGTAAATAAAAGGCCCCAAGGAGGGGCCTGATACTCTCACTATACCAATACCACCCCGACCCGGGGCGGTGGCAATGGCAGCAATGGTGTCGCTAGTAGAGAGACGCATATTTCATAGGCTAACTACCGGTGCGCTGCTGCTGCTTGATTAGCAATGGTTTGAGTGATGTACCACTGCTGTGCAATCGACAAAATGTTGTTGACACACCAATATAAAACTAAGCCGGACGGAAAGAAGAACATCATGGCGCCAAAAACCAGAGGCATAAACATCATGACTTTAGCTTGTACGGGATCCGGAGGCGTGGGATTGAGCTTCATCTGAATGAACATGGTTGCCATCATGATCAAGGGAAGGATGAAATAAGGATCTTGTACTGAGAGGTCTTCAATCCAGAGAATCCAGGGTGCGCCGCGCAGTTCAACGCTTGAGCCCAAGACATAGTAGAGAGAAATGAACACTGGGATTTGAATGACGATTGGCAAACAGCCACCCAAGGGATTGATTTTCTCGGTGCGATACATCTCCATCATTGCCGTGTTGAGTTTTTGGCGGTCGTCGCCAAACTTTTCCCTGAGCGCTTGTAGGCGTGGTGCAACTAACTTCATCTTTGCCATCGAGCGATAGCTTGCAGCCGAAAGCGGATAGAACGCCGCCTTGATTAAGAACGTCAGGGCCACAATCGTCCAACCCCAGTTGCCAAGCAAGGAGAATATCCATGTCATTAGCGTAAAGACGGGTTTGGCAATGATGGTCAGGAGGCCGTAATCAACCACAAGCTCAAGGCCGGGCGCAACAGCTTCAAGTTCAGACTGGTCCTGTGGACCCACCCATAGCTTGGTCGGGACCGAAGTTTGGCTGCCTGGGTTGATGCTGCCTACCGGTTCGATACTGCGCACGGCAAAGAGGTTTTTCTCGAGCTCGGTGACTTCGTAACTGCGCGTTTTTCCTTGTGGCGGAATCCACGCGGTTACGAAATAGTGTTGAACCATTGCAAACCAACCGTTATCGGCTTGCTTAATGTATTGGGCCTTACGCTTTTCGATTTCAGGGAAAGTGATTTTTTGAAACTTTTCTTGCTCTGAATAAACGGCAGGACCTGTAAAACTAATTGGGCCTTGTAAAAAGCTTGGCGTATTGCTTTGTCCCATGGGATCAGAGCCGTCGCGCGTGATTTGAAGATATACAGAAGGTGTAACCGCCTGCGCAGAGAGGTTTTCAATCTGATGATCCACAGCGATCGCGTAACTACCTCGCGTTAAGGTAAATGTTTTTGTGAGCTTTACCCCGCTGGCTTCAGACTCAAACTTAACAACTAAGGTGTTGCCGTTTAATTCCTTGGCCTCTGTCACTAACTTATAGCTGGCCAGGTGTGTTGGATAGAGTGAGCCTGCTGGGGCACCGGTCAAGCCGGACTGGACAACATACGTGTGGCCAGCTTCGCGGCTCAATAAGACGAACGGTTGTTTTTTATCGTCTTTGCCAGGTACTTTGAGCAACTCTGCGCGCACGAGTTGGGCGCCTTGCAAATCAAAGGTGAGTGCCAACACGTCTGACTTAACCGTTACGGTTTGTACTTGAGCGGGTGTTGCAGAGCTAGTACCGGGGACCGTTGGTGCTGCGCCAGGTGCGGAGGCTTGAACAGGGGCGCTCGGTACGCCTGCTTGGTTCGCGGCAGCGGTGTCAACGGGTGTTGTTGCTGCCGCAGGTGCGGCCTTGGGTGCTGGAGCACCAAATAGTGGTGGGTTACCTTGGTGAACTTGCCAGCTGTTCCACAACATTAGCAGTGAAAACGAAAAAATCATTAAGAGGATGGTGCGTCGGATATCCATTCTTGCCTAAATAAAAGTGCTGACCAGGTGAGGCTCGCAGTTTAGCGTTAATCAGAGAGGCCGAGGGGGTTCGGCCGGCCCGGTTTTTGCTGCCGACAGAACGGTTGCGGAGGATTCAGGACAGACAGGGTCATGCCCACCCGCGGCCCATGGGTGACAACGACACAGTCGCTTTGTTGCTAGAAAAGTGCCACGCAAGGCGCCCTGGGTTTCGATGGCCTCAATCGCGTACGATGAGCAAGTTGGCGTAAAGCGACAGCTTTGGCCAACCCAAGGACTCAAGAAAAACTTGTAAAACTTAATTGGCGCGATTAAAAGTTTCTTAATCATTTTTTTGCTCGCGCAAAATGCTGATCAGCTTCTTGTCTTGCTGCAAGCTTGAGTGCCGTCAAGGAAATGTTTTCAACACGGCGGTGCAACCGCACAACATAATCAGCGGCCGGCAATGTTAGCCGTTGCGCGCGAAACGCTTCGCGTACGACACGCTTAAGCGCGTTGCGAGTGCTTGCTAACTGCGCAAGACGCTTAGCCATGACAAGCCCTAAGCGAGCCTGAGGGGCTGCCGCTGGGCTCTGTATTGGGTCCGTCGGGGAGGTATGGTGCGCGGTAACAATGAAATACGCCCCACGAGCAACTCTCCGCCCAGATAGGGCGGCAGCGTATTCAGTGGGGCGGTGCAAGCGCGCCGCCGCGGGGAACGTGGCGCGAGACATTTCAGAGGTAGCGGAGCGCACGGGCAATTGCACCGGCGACAGTCGCCACTAACCGTATTAGACGGCCAACCGCTTGCGGCCTTTGGCGCGACGAGCGTTGATGACAGCGCGGCCACCACGGGTTTTCATGCGGACGCGAAAGCCGTGCGTGCGCTTGCGGCGGGTGACTGATGGCTGGTAGGTACGTTTCATGATGTATGGCCCAACAAAGAGCGAAAAAGTTTAGGGTAATCCCGAAAAGCCCTCCATTTCATCAAAAAACGTGAAGTAAGTCAAATGTTTACCGTAAAAATACCCTTGGCAGCCCAAATTAGCCTGTGGATAACCTAGGGCCTGACAGGGTAGAATCAGGGTTTACTTAGCGAGTCACATGAACGAGTTCTGGCAGTCCTGCATCGCACACTTAGAGCAGGAATTTCCCCCTCAGCAAATCAGCGCGTGGATACGTCCGCTGGTTCCGCTCGCCTTTGATGAAACAGGTTCACAACTTCGACTCGCTGCACCTAATCGCTTTAAGTTAGATTGGGTGCGAAAAAACTTTGCGCATCAAATAGAAAGTTTTGCCACAACATGGTTTAAAAAACCAATCCACCTACAACTAGAGCTGGCTGCAAACCCGACGGACCGTCCAAAGCCTCTTGCCGTTCAGGCTGTACCAAGCATGGCGCCGTACGGTGCCTCGGTAAGCGAACAATCCTATTCGAACAATGTGCCACAAAGCGATAATGGTGGCGAAGCGTCGCTCTCCGGGTCTATCGATAACCGATCGAGACTAAACGTCGAGCTAACGTTTGATAATTTCGTAACCGGGAAAGCCAACCAGCTCGCGCGAGCGGCGGCGCTGCAGGTTGCAGAGAATCCTGGCATCTCTTATAACCCGCTCTTTTTATACGGAGGCGTAGGACTGGGCAAAACACATTTGATCCACGCGATCGGCAACGCGATGGTTGCTGCTGGGCGTGGCGTACGCGTGCGTTATGTGCATGCTGATCAATATGTGTCAGATGTTGTGAAGGCGTATCAGCGCAAGGCGTTTGATGACTTTAAACGCTACTACCACTCACTGGACTTGTTGCTTATTGATGATATTCAGTTTTTTTCTGGAAAGAACCGTACCCAGGAAGAATTCTTTTATGCGTTTGAGGCCATGGTTGCGCAGCGCAAACAAATCATCATCACAAGCGACACTTATCCAAAAGAGCTCGAAGGTATCGACACGCGCCTGATTTCACGCTTCGACTCCGGACTGACGGTTGCGATTGAGCCGCCGGAGCTTGAGATGCGCGTAGCCATCTTGTTACGCAAGGCCGAACAAGAAGGCCTTGCAATGCCGGAAGAGGTCGCATTTTTTATCGCGAAGCACCTCCGTAGCAATGTCCGTGAACTCGAAGGCGCCTTGAAAAAGGTTGTTGCCTACGCCCGATTTCATGGCCGGGATGTCGCAAACGTCGACACGTGCAAAGACGCATTAAAGGACCTACTTTCAGTATCTAGTGGTCAGGTAACGGTAGAAAACATACAAAAGACCGTAGCCGATTTTTACAAAATTAAGGTTGCCGATATGTATTCCAAACGGCGACCTGCAAACATTGCGATGCCGCGTCAGGTCGCCATGTATCTCGCTAAAGAACTGACGCAAAAAAGCTTGCCTGACATTGGTGACATGTTTGGTGGGCGTGACCACACCACTGTTTTGCACGCGGTACGCAAGATTTCGGACTTGCGCGCCAAACAGGCAGACCTGAACCATACGCTGCATGTGCTTGAACAAACTTTAAAGGGATAATCCATGCAACTTGTACAGACTCCACGCGACGCGCTGCTCAAGCCGCTTTCAACCGTAGCCGGTATTGTCGAGCGTCGGCACACCTTGCCGATTCTCGCCAATATTTTGCTGCGCAAAGAGGCCAATCGCGTTTCTTTCATCGCAACAGACCTAGAGGTTCAAATTACGACGCATGCCGATTTTGGCGTGGGTGCAGAAACCGAATCATTGACCGTTGCGGCGCGCAAGCTCGTTGACATTTTGCGCGCACTGCCCGACACGGGCGACGTCAAGTTATCGACAGCGAGTGGAAAGCTCGCGGTTCAGTCCGGCAAGAGCCGGTTTTCGCTGCAGACCTTGGCTGCGACAGAGTTTCCCACGATGACGCAGCCAACGCGCTGGGATGTCTCGTTGACCTTGACGCGCAAAACGCTTAAGCATTTGTTCAACATGGCGCATTTCGCCATGGCACAGCAAGACATCCGTTATTACTTGAACGGCATGTTGCTCGTGTTTGAGCCAGGTATGTTGCGCGCGGTGGCAACAGATGGGCACAGGCTCGCGCATAGTTCTACGCCGGCCGAGGGCATTAGTGCCAAACATGAAGTTATTGTGCCGCGCAAAACCGTACTGGAAATGCAGCGCCTACTAGATGATAGTGAGGAGCCCGTTACCATTGACGTGGCGCCGGGCCAAATTCGCTTTTCCTTCGGACATGTCGAGCTCGTGTCGAAATTAGTCGAAGGGAAGTTTCCAGACTTTAATCGTGTGATCCCAACTAACTACACGCGTCACTTTGATGTCTCGCGCGAAGTTCTTCAGGGTTGTCTACAGCGCGCCGCAATTTTGACAACCGATAAGTTTCGTAGCGTTCGCCTACAGCTTGCGCAACATGTGTTGAAGATTTCTTCGACCAACGCCGAGCAGGAAGAGGCACAAGAAGAAATCGATATTGATTATGGTCACGAGGCTTTAGATGTTGGATTCAACGTCAGCTACTTGCTAGATTTCTTGGCTAACGTCAAAGCTGAAACGATTCGCTGGTCTGTTATGCCAGACGCGAACGCCTCTGCCCTTATTACCCTGCCTGACGACGAATCATTTAAATATGTCGTCATGCCAATGCGGATCTAGACATGTCAGAAAACAAAGAAGTAGCAGGCCAACATTCGCCAGACAACGATGCGTATGGCGCCGACTCGATCAAGATGCTTAAAGGTCTCGAGGCGGTTCGTAAACGCCCCGGGATGTATATCGGCGACACGTCCGATGGAACCGGTCTGCACCATATGGTGTTTGAGGTTGTAGACAACGCCATTGATGAATCTTTGGCCGGACATTGTGACGATATCGTTGTAACGATTCACGGTGATAACTCTATCTCTGTGACGGACAATGGCCGTGGTATTCCGACGGATATCCATAAGGACGATGAGTTTGCGCGTAGCGCGGCTGAGATCGTGTTGACGGAGCTCCATGCGGGCGGTAAGTTCGATCAGAACTCCTACAAAGTGTCCGGTGGATTGCACGGTGTGGGCGTTTCGTGTGTGAACGCGTTGTCATCGTGGTTGAAGTTAACGATCCGTCGCAATGGCCAAGTGCATGAAATGGAGTTTCGCAAAGGTGAGCGTGTTGCTCCTCTGGCGGTAACAGGCACAACAGAAAATCGCGGCACCGAAGTTCATTTCTTAGCGGATACCGATATTTTTAATAATGTCGAGTACCACTACGAAATTTTATCCAAGCGATTACGTGAACTTTCTTTCTTGAATAACGGCGTCAAGATTCGCCTGGTCGATCAGCGGCAAGGCAAAGAAGAAAACTTTGCCTTCTCTGGTGGATGCAAGGGTTTTGTCGAATACATCAATCGCAGCAAAACTGTATTGCACCCCAATGTTTTTTCAGTTAGCACCGAATCAAATGCAGGTGGCACGTTGGTTGGTGTGGATGTGGCGATGCAGTGGAATGATGGCTACAACGAACAAGTACTTTGTTTTACCAATAACATTCCACAACGTGATGGTGGCACGCACCTGACGGGTTTGCGCGCAGCAATGACCCGTATTCTGAACAAGTACATTGGCGACAACGAGATGGCCAAGAAGGCCAAGGTTGAGACCACGGGTGATGATATGCGCGAGGGGTTAACGTGCGTGTTGTCGGTGAAAGTGCCCGAGCCCAAGTTCAGCAGCCAGACAAAAGACAAGCTAGTATCGAGCGAAGTGCGCCCTGCGGTGGAAGAAGCTGTCGCACGTACGCTTGAAACGTGGTTGTTAGAAAATCCGATTGATGCGAAGGCTTTGTGCGCCAAGGTTGTTGAGGCCGCGCGTGCACGCGAAGCTGCGCGCAAGGCGCGCGAGATGACCCGGCGCAAGAGCGTGTTGGAGGGCGCAGGCCTGCCAGGCAAGCTTGCAGACTGCCAAGAGAAAGACCCTGCACTCTGTGAGCTCTACATCGTGGAGGGAGACTCTGCAGGTGGATCGGCTAAGCAAGGACGCGACCGTAAGTTTCAGGCGATTTTGCCTTTGCGCGGTAAGGTATTGAACGTTGAAAAAGCACGCTTTGATAAATTGATTTCGAGCGAGCAAATCACAACGCTGATCACTGCACTCGGAACCAGTATCGGACCCGACTTTAACGTTGAGAAGCTTCGTTATCACCGAATCATCATCATGACCGATGCGGACGTTGATGGTGCGCACATTCGAACACTGTTGTTGACGCTGCTGTATCGACAAATGCCAGAGCTTGTCCAGCGGGGTTACATCTATATTGCCCAGCCACCACTTTATAAAGTGAAGGCAGGGAAGGATGAGCGTTATCTGAAGGATGAAGTGGAAGAGTCTAGTTACATGTTGCAGCTCTCACTTAAAGAGGCATCGCTTGTCCCCCAGGCAGGTGCAGCAGCGATTGCTGGCGATGCGTTGGCTGAGTTGGCGAAGCAGTATGTGATGGCGGGTGGTGTAATTGCTCGCCTGGGTCGTTTCATGGATGAGCGCACGTTGTCTGCCATTGTGGGTGGTGCAACGGTTGAGCTCGATACGCAAGAACAAGCGGAAGCGTCGGCCAAACGCCTGCATGCTGGTCTACAAGATCCTTTGTTGCCCGACCAAGTCGATGTGGTGGCGGAGTTCCACCAAAGCGCTGAAAAATATCGTCTGATCGTGCGTCGTAAACATCATGGCAACGTGCGTGTCACGGTGCTTGATCACGATTTCGTGCGTGGCGCTGACTACGCGATCTTGGCGCGAGCTGCTGCAACATTCCAGGGGCTTATTGGAAAAGGAGCAATGGTCGCACGGGGTGAAGGCGAAAAACGCAAAGAAATGATGGTTGCTGATTTCCGCGAGGCGATGCAGTGGCTACGTGCCGAGGCTGAGCGTAACGTCACGAAGCAACGCTACAAAGGCTTGGGTGAGATGAATCCCGCACAGCTGTGGGAGACGACGATGGACCCAACGGTACGTCGCTTGTTGCGAGTACAGATTGAAGATGCGATTGCTGCCGATGAAATCTTTACAACGCTGATGGGTGATAACGTTGAGCCGCGCCGTGCTTTTATCGAAACCCATGCGTTGCAAGCCGCCAATCTGGACGTTTAATTCAAGCAAATGATCACTAGCTTTTTTTGTCCGACGACGATTTATATGGGCGAAGGTTCATATAAGAAAATTGCTGAAGTGATTACCAAGCTCGCATGCCAGCGCATTTTTATTGCGCTGGATGCAGCTTTGCTTAAAAGTGAGTTTTACGCTGGTATTGCAGGCTTGTTGCAAGACGCAAAGGTGAAGTCGGCGTTGTTTACTGATATCGAGCCCGATCCGAGTGCGCACACGGTTGAGAAGGCGTTCGCGGTTTGTCAGGCACATCAAGCGACTGCGATTTTGGCGATCGGCGGTGGCAGCACCATCGATGTGGCGAAAGCGGTTGGCATCCTCGCCACAAATGGTGGGCGAATTCATGATTACGAGGGGATCGAAAAGTTTTCGATCCCAGCGCTTCCTTTGATTGCGATCCCGACAACAGCGGGAACGGGCTCAGAGGTCTCAGGTTCTTGTGTCATTACGGACACTGAGAAAAATCTCAAAATGTCGATTCGTCATGCGTCGCTAAACCCAGCGTCGTTTGCGATTCTTGATCCTCTGGCCTTGCGGACGGTACCGGCACACGTTGCAGCACACTCCGGTATTGACGCCTTTGTGCATGCGGTTGAGTCGTATGTTTCGCTCGGATCGAATCTCATGACCGACGCGATTAATTTGCAAGCGATGGCCTTGTTAGCGGGGAATATCCGTCAGTTTGTGGCGAACCGGCAAAATACCACTGCCGCGATGAATATGTTGTGCGGCTCGGCGTTGGCCGGTATTACATTTGGGCAGACGGGCTTGGGTAATGTCCACTGCATGGCGCGCTTCGTCGGGGCTGAGTTCCACTTATCGCATGGACTGTCTAACGCAGTGTGTTTGCCACACGTTGCAAAGTTCAATTTGCTGGCGGTCCCAGAAAAATTTGCGCAGGTCGCGCAAGTGATGGGCTGCCCGGTGCAGGGCCTGCCTACGCTGCAGGCGGCACAGGCAGCCGTGGAGGCAATAACGGCTTTGTGCTCAGACTTGTCGATACCTGCGCGTTTGCGCGATGTAGGTGCTAAGCAAGAGTACTTTGATGACATGGCTGCCGCCTGTTTTGCAGCGAACTACAACCGTTGGAATCCAAGACATACAACGGTCGCTGACTTCAGACTGCTCTTTGATCAGGCTTACTGATCTCAAGTTACCAAGCAGAACCAGCTTCCCATAGGACGGGAACCTTTTTTTGCTGCGCACGTCGAAACAAATCAAGCAAGGTGAAGGATCGTTGGCGCAAACTAACGGCCTGGGCCAGCGGATGAAGCGGCTCATCTGGATCGTCGTCAACCGTTACCGCTTTTTCCTGAGCGATGGCTGCCTCGAGGAGCGCGATGGCCTCATCAAGCTGTTCAGGCATCCAAACGCCACGACTTTCAAGCTCAGGACCAGTGAGCTTGCCGACGATTTTTAAAACGGGTTTGGCATGCTGGGACAGCATCAGGACATCGGCACCAGCTTTGCTGCTAAAGGTAACAAGCATAGCGACTCCTTTATTAAGTGTTGAGTCAATGTAAACCATAATTCAGGCTATGATTTGAGGCTTCAACCTGTCGTCTTTTACGCCCATGCTCCTCGAGCAACAAAACACACTCATTTCTTGCCTGAAAAAGGCCGTGGCCGTCGTTCTGCCTGAGGCAGAGCCAACGATTGTCCTTGAGCGGCCGAAAGTCGCTGCCCACGGAGACCTGGCCACCAACGTTGCGATGCAACTCGCTAAACCAGCAAAACGTAACCCGCGCGAATTAGCGCAGGCCATCGTTGATGCGCTGATGGGCGATCCCAACGCAACAGCCGTTATTGCGCAAGCTGAGCTAGCGGGCCCAGGCTTTATTAACTTCAGACTGACCCATGCTGCACGCAGCGCGGTATTGCCGCTGATCGCGCAGCTTGGCGAAGCGTATGGCCGCGCACCACGCAAAGAGCAAAAAGTGTTGGTTGAGTTCGTGTCCGCGAATCCAACGGGCCCACTGCATGTTGGCCATGCGCGCCAAGCTGCGTTAGGCGATGCACTTTGCCGTTTGTTTGATGCAAGTGGTTTTAACGTGAGCCGCGAGTTTTATTACAACGATGCGGGCAATCAGATTCAGAATCTTGCTATTAGCGTGCAGGCACGTGCACAAGGCGTGAGTACAGACGCACCCAACTATCCAGCGGATGGCTATAAGGGCGAGTACATCGCTGACATTGCGAAAGAGTTCGTCGCGAAGGCGAGTGCCAACGCAAGTGATGGCGAGCCGGTGATCGCCAATGGCAAGCTTGATGATTTGGATAACATTCGTCGCTTCGCCGTTACGTATTTACGGCATGAACAAGATTTAGATCTACAGGCATTTGGTTTGGCGTTTGATCGCTACTATCTCGAGAGTTCGCTCTATACCTCGGGCCGCGTAGAAAACACGGTGAATCAATTGGTTGCTAGTGGCCACACCTACGAAAGCGAGGGCGCCTTGTGGCTGCGTACCACCGAGCTGGGAACGGGTGACGATAAAGACCGCGTTATGCGGAAGTCTGAAGGTGGCTACACGTATTTTGTTCCAGATGTGGCATATCACGTCACAAAATGGGAGCGTGGCTTTACACGCGCAATCAATATTCAAGGTAGCGATCATCACGGCACGATTGCGCGGGTGCGCGCGGGACTACAAGCGTTGAGCCTAGGCATACCTGCTGATTACCCTGCGTATGTCTTACACAAGATGGTAAAGGTTATCCGTGGCGGTGAAGAGGTCAAGATCTCTAAGCGTGCGGGTAGCTACGTCACGATGCGTGATTTGATCGAATGGGTGGGCCGTGATGCGGTGCGATTCTTTTTGATACAGCGTCGTGCCGATACCGAGTTTGTTTTTGATGTTGACCTCGCGAGATCGCAAAGCGAAGAAAATCCTGTCTACTATATTCAGTACGCGCACGCACGTATTTGTTCAATGCTGTCGCAAGCAGGTTTGTCCGCAGCACAGCTACAGGCTGCCTCCGTTGATCTGTTGCAGGCACCGTCAGAGCTCGCGCTCATGCAGCGGCTAGCTGAGTTTCCGGCTTTAGTGTCGCAGGCGGCGCTCGAGTTGTCGCCGCACTTGGTGGCGTTTTGGTTACGAGACTGTGCTGCGGATTTTCATGGTTGGTATAACGCTGAGCGAGTGCTGGTTGACGACGTTGCGCTCAAGGACGCACGGTTGCGTTTGGCGGATGCTACGCGCCAAGTGATTGCAAATGGTTTAGAGTTGTTGGGCGTATCTGCACCTGAGAGGATGTAAACGACACAACATGGCAAAACATAAATCGTCTGGTGGAAGTACGTTATATGGCCTGCTGGCGGGCTTAGTCATCGGCTTGATGGTTGCCGCCGGTGTTGCCTATTACGTTGTTAAAGCGCCTATGCCTTTTTTTGACAAAGCTAGTCGCACGCCTGATGCGCCAGGCGCACCGGATCCGCGTCAAGCGCCGGACCCGAACGCGGGAATGGGAGGCCGTGATAGAGGCACTTCTTCGGCCACCACTGAGCCGCTTGCTCCGGTAGCCGGCACGACGCCTTCAACGAGCGCGCCGGCACCAGCAGGTGGCGATGCGCTAGGCTCTTTGATTGCCACCTTGACGCCGACAGCGCCACCAGCAAGTGGCGGGGCAAACCTGAATCCACGCCCGAAGGCCGAACCGTTGCCGCCGCCACCGAGTCAGTCACAAACGGCGCCTGCAACCGGCGGGCCTTATTTCTTGCAGGTTGGCTCGTTTCGCGTCCTTGAAGATGCCGAGTCCTT
>JBILJY010000059.1:0-13454 GCA_044376975.1 Burkholderiaceae bacterium
CTTGGCGATACGTTGCTGCAACTCAGCAAAAGTTTGTTCAGTATCTTCATAAGCGGCAACTTCTACCCCGGCAAGACGCGACGGGACGCTCTTGGCGAAATCACAGGCAATTTGTACTTGGCGAACGAGTGGAAGCATGTCGGGGAACAAACGCGCCTGCAACAAGACGGTGGAGTCAAATTTTTTCTGTGCAGCATACTCCTCGCCTTTTTTTAGGACGTCACTAAGGGCTAAGAGCATTTGCTTGAAGACAGGGACTGTGGCGTTGTAAAGGGAAGTGGACATGGTGTTCGAGCCTTTTGAAAATTAGAAAATGTTCGCAATCTTTGAGAGTAAGCCAATAATGGCAAAGAGTGTCGTCATATGTATGCTTATGCAAAGAATAAATTTTTGTCGCGACAGAATGGCCCTACGGATTCTGCGTTTGCGCTATAGGATTGTTTCATTTCGTAGCAATTCATTTCGTACCCATCTTGTACGTTATGTCGCTGCGCCTTTTTGTAGTTTTCGTAATTCTGTTTTTAAGATTTTTCCATAGTTATTCTTCGGCAAGCTATCTACGAAAACATATTCTCGTGGTCGCTTAAAGCGCGCCATATTTTCTAGGCATAGTGCGTCCATTTCGTCGCTTGTGATTTGGTGCTCTGCTCGTACAACGACAAAAGCGATGGGTTCTTCACCAAGATCTGCGTGCTCTCGCCCGATCACAGAGACTTCGACGATGGCGGGGTGACGCAGCAACACTTCTTCGATCTCGCGCGGGTAGATGTTGCTGCCACCTCGGATGATCATATCTTTAGAGCGATCCCGCAGGGTCAGATAGCCGAGCTCGTCCATGGTCCCGATGTCACCTGTCCAAAGCCAGCCATCGCGTATGGCGGCAGCTGTGGCTTTGGGGTTATTCCAATAGCCAAGCATACGGGTATCGCTGCGGGTGACCACTTCACCTAACTCGCCGGGTAGGACGTCTATGCCGTGTTCGTCCACCACGCGCATCTCGACGCCTGTGCGCGCCGTGCCACAAGAGGCCAGGCGCGCGAGGTGTGCCGTGTCCAGCGACCCTTCATGGTCTTGTTTCGATAAACCTGCGATGGTCATTGGGCTTTCCCCTTGACCATAGACTTGATAAAGCTTCGGCCCAAAAAGCTCGAGAGTCTTGAGCAGATCGCTCACATACATCGGGCCACCACCGTAATGGATGGTCAATAGATTGCCCGCCGGATTGCTGAGGCCGTTTGCCGAGCGCACCAAGCGTGACAACATTGTGGGGGCAGCAAACATCGACACTGCAGGAAAACGTTGAAACGCCTCAAACACCCGATCGGTGGTGAAGGCATCTTCAATGACCTGATGCCCGCCCGCAAACAAGTGGGGGAGGGCATACAGACCCGACCCATGTGAAAGTGGTGCCATATGCAACATCGTTTGCCCGGCGATCACTTGATCGATATCGGTGCAATATTGCAAACACATCATCATTAAGTTTCGGTGGGACAGCATTGCACCTTTGGGTACACCCGTGGTTCCGCTTGTATAGAAGATCCAGGCTAAGTCGTCAGGTCTTACGCTTGCGCAAGAGGTTGGTGGCGCTTTCACGTCGGCCTCGTACTGTGCGTTGTCGACATTGATCAATAGGCAGTTAGGCACGGCCTGGGCAAGCTCGAGCGCCAGTCCTGAGTAGAGCGAAGCGGTCGTAAAGAGGAGAGTGGCGCCGCTGTCTTCAGCGATGGGTTTGATCTCTTTAGGGTGGAGCTTTGCATTGACCGGTACTGCGCATAATCCAGCAACCCAGCAAGCAAACAACACCTCAAGAAATTCGCGACGATTTTCCATGCAAAGTACGACACGATCGCCTGGCTTTAGTTGGTAAGTCTGCTGTAAGGTACTGGCGAGCCCGAGGATGCGTGCGGCTAATTGCCCATAGGACACCGTTTGCCCTCGATGCGTCACGGCGTTTAAGTGGGGGTGACTGAGGGCTCTCAGTAGAAATGGTTTTGCAATATTCATAGCGCTAAGCTCTAGGGTATTACTGGATTGGTTCTCAGCATAAACCGGTATAGACTCGATCAACCATATGGCTGGCATTAAAACTTTACTTAGTTACCTGAGGAGACCGCTTGATGATGCAGATCCAACTAACGGTGAACGGGCAGGCAGTGACACTGACCGCCGCACCCAACACCTTGCTTGTTCAGGCGCTGCGAGAGCACCTCAACCTGACCGGTACCCACGTCGGCTGTGACACCGCACAGTGCGGTGCCTGCACAGTCCTGATGAATGGCAATGCAATCAAATCTTGCAACGTGCTGCTGGCACAAGCGCAGGGTGCCGAGATTTCGACCATCGAAGGCTTGGCGCAAGCCGATGGCACGATGCATCCCATGCAGGCCGCGTTTAAAGACTGCCATGGTTTGCAGTGTGGGTATTGCACCCCAGGGATGGTGATGAATGCGGTGGATATTTGCCGCAAGCATCCGAACCCCAGCGCACAACAGATCCGTGAGCAACTAGAGGGCAACATTTGTCGTTGCACCGGTTATCAAAACATTGTCAAGGCTGTGCAGCAAGGTGCTGCCGCCATGAAAGCTTAAGGAGGCGAACATGGGTGCAAATGATTTCGCGAAGTTGCCACATATTGGTGAGTCGGTCTTACGTAAAGAAGACTACCGTTTCCTGACTGGTGCCGGTCAATACACCGACGACATTACTCTGCCACGCATGGCACATGCCGTGTTTGTGCGTTCGCCACACGCGCACGCGCTCGTCAAGAGCGTCAACACGAGTGCAGCTAGAAGCGCGCCTGGTGTGATTGGTGTGCTCGAGGGCAAAGATGTTGCGAACGACAAGATCAACGGCTTGCCTTGCGGCTGGTTAATCACCAGCACAGACGGTCAGCCGATGAAGGAGCCGCCACATCCTATTTTGGCCTTGGATAAGGTGCGCTACGTGGGTGACCATGTCGTGATGGTCGTGGCCGAAACGCTTGAACAAGCAAAGAATGCAGCGGAGTTGGTCGAAGTCGATTACGAGCCCTTGTCTGCAGTCGTCGATGTGCGCGATGCGAAGGGTGGTGCAGCACTGCACGATATCGCACCAGACAACCATTGCTACAAATGGGCGATTGGCGACAAAGCCCTGGTCGATGCAGCCTTTAATGGTGCTGCGCACATCACCAAGCTAGATCTGATTAATAACCGTCTCGTGCCGAACGCGATGGAGCCGCGCGCTGCGATTGGTTCTTATAGTCGCGCAAACGATGACTATACGTTGTACGTTTCAAACCAGAACCCACACGTTGAACGCTTGTTGATGACAGCGTTCGTGATGGGTCTGCCTGAGCATAAAGTTAGAGTGATTGCTCCGGATGTCGGCGGTGGCTTTGGTTCAAAAATCTATTTGTACGCAGAAGATGTTTGCCTAACCTGGGCCTCTAAAAAGCTCAATCGCAACATCAAGTGGATATGCGAACGAGGCGAGGCGTTCTTGTCAGATGCGCACGGCCGGGATCACTCAAGCCATGCTGAGCTTGCGATCGATAAAGATGGCAAATTCTTAGCCTTGCGTGTGCATACCGACGCGAACTTAGGGGCGTATCTCTCTACATTCTCAACTTGCGTCCCAACAATTTTGTACGCAACCTTGTTGGCTGGGCAATACACGACACCGTTGGTCTATGCCGAGGTGGATGCCTGGTTTACCAACACCGCACCTGTCGATGCCTATCGCGGTGCGGGACGCCCTGAGGCAACGTATTTGCTCGAGCGTATCGTCAGTCGTGCTGCCTTTGAACTTGGGCTGCCACAAGACGAGATCCGTCGTCGTAACTTCATTACCCAGTTCCCGTATCAGACGCCTGTAGCGCTTCAATACGATATTGGCGATTACGTTGCCTGCATGGATGCTTCGCAGAAACTGGCCGATGTGGCGGGGTTTAAAACACGGCAAGCGGCCAGCAAAGCCCAAGGCAAATTGCGTGGGATTGGATACTCGAGCTATATCGAAGCTTGCGGTCTTGCGCCAAGCAACATCGCGGGTGCCTTAGGCGCGCGCGCTGGCTTGTTTGAGTGCGGCGAAGTCCGCGTACACCCAACCGGTAGCGTGACAGTCTTTACAGGCTCGCATAGCCACGGCCAAGGTCATGAAACGACTTTTGCGCAGGTGGTGGCCTCCCGCTTAGGTATCGCGGTCGATGCAGTCGATATCGTGCACGGCGATACCGGACGCGTGCCCTTTGGAATGGGTACCTACGGCTCGCGTTCGATCTCCGTGGGTGGCGCGGCCATCATGAAGGCTTTGGATAAGATCGAAGCCAAGGCCAAAAAGATTGCAGCCCATTTGCTGGAAGCCTCTGACACCGACATCGATTTTGCGAACGGTGAATTTACTGTGCGCGGAACCGACAAGAAGATTCCGTTTGGTACCGTAGCACTCACAGCCTACGTGCCACACAACTATCCGTTAGAGACCTTAGAGCCTGGTTTGAATGAAACCGCCTTTTACGATCCCACTAACTTTACGTTCCCTTCGGGCACCTACATAGCCGAGGTGGAAATCGACCCAGAAACAGGCGTGGTGCGCTTAGACCGCTTCACCGCCGTCGATGACTTCGGCACAATCATCAACCCGATGATTGTGGAAGGTCAGGTGCATGGTGGTTTGGTGCAAGGCATCGGACAGGCGCTCATTGAGAACTGCGTCTATGATCGCGAAACAGGGCAGTTGCTGACGGGTTCATTCATGGACTACGCCATGCCGCGCGCGGATGATTTCCCAGAGTTCAAGATCGGTCATGTGTGCACGCCTTGCACGCATAACCCGCTTGGTACCAAAGGTTGCGGCGAGGCCGGTGCGATTGGTTCGCCTCCCGCGATTATCAATGCAGTGTTAGATGCCTTAGCACCCTTAGGTGTGAAAGACATCGACATGCCTGCGACTCCACACCGTGTGTGGCAAGCCATTCAAGCTGTGAAAGCCTAAGGAGGAATTGGATATGTATGCATTCAACTATGAGCATCCGAAAACTCTAGCCGACGCAAGCAAACTCGTACATGCGGGCGGGCAAGCTTTGGCCGGTGGTCAAACTCTGTTGGCTTCGATGAAGCAGCGCCTGATGCAACCAGAACAGCTCGTTGATTTGCGTTTGATCCCAGAACTTGTGGGTGTGCGTAAAGAGGGTGATCAACTGGTGATCGGCGCGATGACCAAACATTGCGATGTCGAGAACAACGCCTTGGTGAAACAACACCTTCCCGCTCTTGCGGCTTTGGCGGGTGGCATTGGCGATCGACAAGTACGTGCAATGGGAACGATGGGGGGTTCAGTCGCCAATAACGACCCTGCCGCGTGTTACCCCAGTGCCTTGTTGGCTTTAGGCGCAACGGTTCACACTGATGCCCGTAAGATCAGCGCGCAAGACTTTTTTCTGGGAATGTACGCCACAGCCTTGAATCCCGGAGAGCTCATCACTGCGGTGAGCTTTCCCATCCCTAAGCGTGCGGCGTATGCAAAGTTCAAGCAAGCGGCCTCGCGTTTTGCGATGGTAGGTGTGTTTGTGGCTGATACCGCGCAAGGTGTGCGTGTAGCGATCACTGGCGCATCAAGCGGGGTGTTTCGTCATGCTGGTCTTGAGGCGGCGTTGACTAAGAACTTTGCACCGGAGGCAGTTGCGGGTGTTGCGGTGGATGACGCAGAGCTTAATAGCGATATTCATGCTTCAGCTAGCTATCGCGCGCAGCTCATCAAAGTCCAGACGCGTGTTGCGGTCCAGCAAGCACTCGCCTAACGTGTTGCAACAAAGCGTCGGTTCGGTACAAGCGTTAACGGAAGCGCTTGCCTCAGTTGGTTACTTGGCCGAACGACGCTTGGCGACTGCCGTCTATCTAAGCCTGACTCTGCAACGCCCCTTGTTGCTAGAAGGCGAGCCTGGTGTCGGTAAAACAGAACTCGCAAAAGCCTTGTCCAAGGTGTTGCAACGCCCGCTGGTGCGTTTGCAGTGCTACGACGGCATGGAGCAACGCGAAGCCTTATACGAATGGAATCACGCAGCGCAGTTGATGCATATGCGTGCTCAGCAAGATCACGCGACGCCCGAGCAGCTTGAACACGCGATTTATCAAGAGAAGTATCTGTTACGTCGCCCGATGCTGCAGGCTTTGCAGACACCCGCGCCGGGTGCGGTGCTGTTGATCGACGAGGTCGATCGTGCGGATGCGCCGTTTGAGGCTTTTTTATTAGAGTACTTGGGCGAGTACCAAGTCAGTATTCCAGAACTCGGTACCGTGCGTGCACAGATCCCACCGGTCACGATCCTGACGAGTAATCGAACCCGTGATTTAAATGACGCCGTCAAAAGACGTTGTTTGTATCACTGGATGGATTACCCCGATCGCGAACGTGAGTTGTCGATCGTGCGCCAGAGTGTGCCCCAAGCGAGTGAAGCGCTGGCAGAGCAGGTGGCAAGTTTTGTAGAACGTTTGCGTTCTGCGCCTTTTGCGAATGCCTTGAGCCGTTCACCTGGTATTGCTGAAAGCGTGGAGTGGGCGAAGGCCTTGGTTGCACTCAATACCTTGCAGCTTGATCCAGAAGTTATTCAAAGTACGGTCGGCATCTTATTTAAACAACGTGAAGATCTCGCGGCGCTTGAGCCAATGCTTGAGGCGTTGCTTGTACCGACCCCTGACGCTTAGCGCTTTTGTATGCAACTCGGTGATGCCCGTGTAGGAAAAATGGCCGACAATATCGTCGGTTTTGCACGCACGTTGCGTCGTGCCGGCTTCCCGATGGATAGTGAACGGATTAGCGTAGCGCTGGAATCCTCTTTATTGATCGGACTTGAAGATAAGCAAGATTTTCGGGCGGCTCTGGAAGCCACCATGGTGTGCAGGCAGCAAGACCTAGAGGTCTTTGACCAGTTGTTTGATGCGTATTTTCGGAATCCAGAGCTCACGCAGCAGCTCTTAGCCCAAATGTTGCCCAAGACCACTGAAGCGGCACCTTCACCCAAGCGCCGTGCACGCACACAAGAGGCTTTAGCTGCGATCACCGCAAACAATTCACGGGCGAAGGTAGAAGAAGACTCTGTTGACTTTGATGCGGCCATGACGGCGACTGCTCAAGTACGCCTGCGCCACGCTGACTTTGAAAGCTTGAGCGCCAGTGAATTCAAACTTGTGCAGAGACTTGCTTGTGAGATCCCTTTACCCTGGCCGCGCGTACCTGCACGTCGAACACAGCGCAGTCGTTCTGGTGCGCGGGTAGATTGGGCGCATACGCTCAGAGAATCGGCCCGCTTGGATGGCGAGTTGCTGTCCTTGCCTTATTTGGCCAGGCGTACCCAAGCGTTACCAGTATTAATCTTGATTGATGTGTCGGGCTCGATGGAGCGCTATGCGCGGCTGATGCTCGCCTTTTTGCATCAAAGTACACGCGGCTTAGCCAGGTCAGTCTTTGCCTTTGGTAATCAGTTGACGGAGCTGAATAGTGCTTTTCGTCATGCAGATGCAGATGTGATGCTTGCGACTGCGAATGAACTGATTCAGGATTTTGCGGGTGGCACACAAATTGGGCACTCACTTGAGCAGCTGCGTTTAACCCAGCACCGGCAGTTGATCGGCCGCCGCACAGTCGTGCTGTTAATCACCGACGGCCTCGATACCGGAGAGCCAAGTGTCTTAGCCCAAGAGCTCGCTTGGCTTAAGCGTAATTGTCGAAGTCTGTTATGGTTAAACCCTTTGCTGCGGTTTGAGCACTATGCCCCGAGTGCGGGTGGTGCGAGCGTTTTAAAGAAATATGCAGATGGCATGCTTGCGATCCACGACTTAGCGCACTTAGAAGATTTAGCCCATTCCCTGGCAGAGTTAGTTAAACAGTAAATACGGATACGAGAGAATCTTATGGATATGCAAGGTAATCGGCAACTCGGTGTGTCACAGCAACAAGCTTGGGACGCTTTGAATGACCCGGCGATCTTAAAGGCGTGCATCCCCGGTTGTGAAAAGTTTGAACTGACTGCGGACAATCAATACGCCGTCCTCGTTGCTGTCAAGATTGGTCCTGTTGCTGCGAAATTTAACGGCAAAGTCACACTGGCCGATATTCAAGCGCCCAACTCCTATGCCTTGCAATTTGAAGCGCAGGGCGGCGTTGCAGGGTTTGGGCAAGGCGAGTCAAAAGTAGAACTCGTGGCCAACGCGCAGGGTTGTGAATTGCGCTATACCGTTCATTCAAAAGTCGGTGGCAAAATCGCTCAGCTTGGTCAACGCTTGATTGATGGCGTGGCGAAGTCCTTAGCGGAAGATTTCTTCAAACGCTTTGAGCTCGCACTACAAGAAAAGTACCCAGAGTCGGCGCTATCGCAGTCATCCGTTACGCAAGAAGAGGGCGCGACAACTCAGACAACTGCTACGCAGAAGGGATCTTCCCGGGCCTGGAAGTGGTTATGGCCGTTGGTCGCTGGGGTTGTGGGCGGCGTAGCGAGTTGGTGGTTTACTCGTTAAGGTGTGTCTTGCGTCAACGTATCAAAATGACTTCTGAAATTGTGCCTGCAGCAACTGACTTCTAGATTGATTTGCCAAGGTGGCCGAGTAAACCAAATTAAAACGACTCGACTGACCCAGACTGGCTCCGATGCCTATTTCAATAACAGCCGAGTTTCTTGCAATTGCTGCGGCGTTTATAGAAAAGCCAGGCCCTGTCGCAAACGCGAGAGTCGTTGTTGGTGACAAGGCTCCCCAAGCTCTTTGCCATCCCGCTGATACGCCCGCTTGCCAATTATGTTCGTCTGTTTTCCACTGGTGACTTAGTCTAGCCCCTAGCGTCCCAAAACCGGTGTTCGCGTTGGTTGCAAGTCCTGATAAAGCGGCTTGTGCCCCAGACTCGTTAAACTTCGAGGTCTGCAGCCAGATTTGGCTGACCTGACCAAAGGGTGAAATCGTGGTGCGATGATCTTTCTGTTGACTGAGTGTGATCGGGCTGCTTAGGTCTGCAAATAGTTGCGTAGAGCTTGATTTTACTGTTCCTTTGGCATTGCCTTGGTCATCGAGGGGCAGAGTACGTTTCATATTGGCCGAATACCACGACTGCACGACGCCACTGTTAAGACGTAGACTATTTTTATCGTATGTGCTGTAAAGCATCGCGTGGTAGCCGCTGGTATTCGCGCTACTGTCAGCCACTGATGTACTGGTTGAGCTAGCAGAGAACCCTCCACCAAGACGAAAGTTTGGTGTCAGGGCATGATCTAACCCTAGAGTTAAGCCACCATTTTTTGAGGTCGCTTTTTTGGCATCCGCATTAGCATTGAATGTATCCAGGTTACCGTAGGCTTGGACCCAGGCGGTCGTGTCAGCATTTGCCTGGCCGACTCGCTGAAGTCGAGTGGTCGAACTATTGTCGAGCCAACTGTCTTGCAACCTCCAGTTCAACACCTGCGTCAATAAACGGCTGTTATAAATGAGGGCTGCTTGGTTGGCACTGTAAATTTCGCCCGACCAGCCTTGATATAAATTAGGCAACTGGCTGGGGCTATCATTTAAAAGTACATCCCTGTAAGGCTCGTCACTCGGGCCTTGTGCGTCAATCGCTTGGGCGACGGCCCGCTGATTGTTTGTCTGAGCAAAGGCAAGCATCGGTAAGCTATTTCTTTGAGCCACCATGCCGACATTACCACCGTTTGTGACAAAGTCTAGGTCTATAAACGTGTAGCCACTGACAAGATTTTCGTAAGATCCTCTAAGCGAGTTGGCTTGTATGATTGGATACAGCCGATTCAGATACACCCCATCTTCGGCGGATAGTTTAAAGGTAGCACCATCGTTAATCGTGGCGCGACCCGTAACGATAACGAGATCACTCTTTTGGTTTGCGTCAATTTCATATTGATAGATCGAACTAGATAAAAGATTAAGATCACCACTGACCGTTAGTGTGCCGACTGAATTGCCCGGCGACAGGATGCCGGCCATGGATGTATTGCCAACCCGACCAACACCCTGCAGGGTAGCACCATTGGTGACTGCCAGATTTGAGCTCGCAATCGAGCCATCAACACGCAGTACTCCACCTGTGATCGTTGTCGCTCCGGTATAGGTATTGAGACCCGACAACAGGAGAGTCCCCGCGCCAGCTTTACTAAATCCGCCAGTTCCAGAAATATTGTTGCTCCACACCGAGTCATATCCCTTTGTGTCCACCGCAAAGATCGGTGCAAATATTGACGCATTGCCGGGGATAAGGGATGGGTGGCCGAATTCGATTGGCCCTTTTACAGCACGGCCGATATTGAGCAAACCATGGCCAAAGTCGCGGATTGACTCGCGATTTTGGTTATTTACTTCCGTAGCTGTTGTTAAAAGCACTTCAATGATTTGCCTTGCTGTCATGTAGGGGAACGCCTGTCGCAACACAGCCGCTGCGCCCGCAACAAACGGAGCCGCCATCGACGTACCACTCCATCCATCCTGAGCATATGTGTTCATCGGGACAGTCGAATAGATATCGACACCCGGTGCAGTGATACACCAGTCTGCAGCAGCACCACACTGATTGCTAAAGTCGGCGAGTGTGACTGCACCGGTATTTTGATTGATATTCGAAGCAGTCACCGCAATCAGTGTGCCGGCCAAGCTTGAGAGATTCACATTAGCAAGTGCACTGAATGGAACCTGATTGCTATCCCAGGTAGAGGGATTATTTGGATCAGCATTTTCGGAATAAATACGATAAATGGCATCTGCCGGATTGCCCGTATAGCCAAGCGCAGTGTTGGCTGGTGTAATGAGGGGAATCATGGCATGACCGCTTGGTATTTTTGCAGCCAATGGCTGAAGATTAGGCAAACGCTCGTTACCGGCTGCAAAGACCATCACTATGTCAGCATCAGAGAGTCTCTTGACTTCTACTTCGTAATCGGATCCATTCTCCTCAGAGATGAATTGGAAATCAACAATTCTGTAGTTTGGATTGGGGCTTCCAACATAGCTCCCGAAGGGTATTAAAGGCCAAGGCGTTGCAGCCGGTCCAAAGCTGCCATTCATCACGGAAGCCTTTGAATCAATTAAGTCTTGTGTCCAGTTACTTGACGAGGGATAACCTGGACTTGAAAGCACTGCCACGTGAGCAATCGAAGCATCATATGCGACACCTACCATTCCCATGCCATCGCGTGCCGCCGCTGCTACCCCCATGACATGCGTGCCATGTTCTGGGAAGTTAGGATATTCTGGATTAGGGAAGGGCGCTTGCCTTGAGGGCCAATACACACGACCTGCGAACTCTGGGTGAGTTAATTGGGCCTGATCGTCTGCGATACCGATTCGGACACCTTTGCCGGTAAAGCCTAGTGCCCAAGCATCAGCCGCATTGGTATATTGGAGGCCCCAGTTTGCCAAGTACTCTGGTGTGTGAAAAATAGAAGACGTGGATTGGCTGTTTGCAGCAGATGCCGCCGCAAACAAAGCAAGGCTGATACAAGCTTTTCTGCAAGAAATCATAAAATTCCTTAACCAAAACAGTACAACGGATGAAATAACATCAAAGTACAACTTTGAGTAATTCGACGGCTATGCTGTGCACGGTAAGCGAAGGATTCTCTTTTGCTCGGGACGTTATTTACTGATTTTTATGCGAATTAATTTGCCACGGCGAAGCTTAAATGAGCTACAAAGTACCAAATTAGTCTATTTATCTAGGTACAGCAATGAAAATTAACTTATTAGTTGGTTCCTTTGCACTTGTCCTGAGCTGTTCGACATTCGCTCAAAGTCAATTTGTCGGAGCTTATGGCCAGCTCTCAACTGGTTACGAAAACAACACCGTGAGCTCGGCCCAATTGACAGGGACTGATTACGGTAGCACGCCTAATAAGACCAATACGCTAACGACAACATCGACGTCAGCACCTCTTGTTTTAGGATTGGGTTACACCTTCAATTTGAAAAATAATTTCACTCTAGGGTTGGGGGTCGACTATTCCGCGCTAACGCAAGATACCCAGTCAGCTGGTTTTTATTATTCTGGAGATAGGCGTAACACCTACGACTATAAATTTTCAATTTCGAATCGCTTCAATGCATTCGTTGCGCCTGGGTACGCCATAGCTCAGGATAAGTTGCTTTACGCTAAGTTGGGCTATTCAACGCAATCTGTGCAATACAGCCAGACAAATTGTTGCTCCTCTCCATCGAATAAGGCTCAAGTGAATGGCTATGTCGTTGGGCTAGGTTACAAGCAATTCATTACCAACGCCTTGTATGGCTTTGCAGAGGTCAACTACTACGCGTATGGACGTCCCAATTTATCATCGAGCTATTCGGATGGACCTGGAGGAACAGTCTCCTCAAACCCAAATGTCAATGCCTATAACTTTTTGTTAGGTTTGGGTTATAGATTTTAGTATTACCCAGGTTGTTACACGTCGCTTTGTAAATGGTCTTAAGCGAGAGTTTGATACGCAAAGGTCCGAGAGCTATTCCCGCAATTTCTTATGTTCCTAGCATGAAGTACCTCATAGCCCTATGGGTGTTAATCACTCACCACTCGCCACGCAGATTTCTGAAAACCTAAGGTTTCCGGTTTTTCCGCTAATCGCAACGCTTGCGACGCAAAGCTTAGCGACGATGGCAGCGTATTCGTTTCCCGTGGTCGCTCCGGTCATCGCAGAAGACCTTCAAGTGCCGGGTACGCTGGTGGGCTTCTTTATCTCCACTGTTTATGGTGTCGGCATTGTTTCTGCATTGCTGTCGCCACGCTTTATTAGACGGTTTGGTGCTGTCAGGGTGAGCCAACTTGTCTTGGTTGCTACGCTTGCGATGCTACTTGCTTGTTCTGTTGGCAGTGTAGTGTCAGTTGTCCTCGGTGCGGCGCTTTTGGGTTTGGCCTATGGGGCCACTGCTCCAGCTAGCGCGCATCTGCTGGTGCCTCGTACACCGCCGCCTGTAATGAATTTGGTCCTTTCAATCCGGCAGATTGGCGTACCACTTGGTGGTGTGTTGGCTGGGCTCATCATGGTACCCATGACCCTAAGCCTTGGTTGGCAAGCAGCGCTATTGTGGCAAGCAGTGCCAGTATTGGTTGTTGTGCTGCTGCTTGAATGTACACGTCGTAATTGGGATGCTGATCGTGATCCCTCTCGACAAATACTGAGCAAAGGGCTGTTCGCACCGGTACAGATATTGTTTGAGCGGCCGGAGGTCAGACGCCTTGGTTTCACGAGTTTTGTCTACAGCGGCGTGCAATTATGTTTTATTGCCTTCTTGACTGTGCACTTAACTAGCAAGGCAGGTTTTAATTTGGTTCAAGCGGGCTGGGCCTTGGCTGTGTATCAACTTGCAGCGGTGGTGAGCCGACCGATTTGGGGCTGGCTAGCTGATAAGTGTGTATCTGCAAAGTTTTTATTGGTGTGGCAAGGCTTTGTAATGGGCGGGACTGCCATGCTAGCTGGTCAGTTCGCTGATAGT
>JBILJY010000060.1:0-13355 GCA_044376975.1 Burkholderiaceae bacterium
AATCGCCGTGTTGAAGCAAACGATTGCCTTGAACCCTTACGTTGCCGAACCTTATCTGGTGCTGGCACAGCTCTACATGACGTTCCGAAACTTTGAGGAAGGTGAGCGTTACGCTGCCGCTGGCGTACAGCTTGTTTCGTGCTGGGGGAATTCGTGGGATAAACGAATCGGCTGGGATGCCTGGATGTCATGGGGACGTGTCTTATTGCAGTCTGCACAGAAACGGCAGTGGCCAGAGACGCTCAACAAGTTGAATAACGTTGCGTTGACGCCTGAGTAAGTTAGTCGGCTAACAGCTTATCGTTACAACTCTGTCACAGGTAGCGATCCTGTGAGAATTGGTTTGCACAGAATCTTGTAGCCGTCACTGTCAAATGCAGCGGCAGTTGTGCTTAGTTGCTTGGCCTCCTCGATTGTCGCTGCAGTACCCAAATACAACCAGTTGTGTACGACGTGAATATCTGTGCGCGTATCGGTCTGTTCGATCAGGCCGATTGCTCCGGAGTATGGCCAACACTCGATACGGTGTTGTTCGAGCTGCTGTCTTAGGCGCTCCTGATGTGCGGGTATGGTTTCAGCGCCGCAGCAGGCACCGGCACAGCGTTTGAGCATATGACGAAAACAAGGCCTATCCGCAGCAATTTTCTCTAATCCAAGCACACCGAGACATAGTTGGACCTCATCAGCAAGGTCTTTGAGCGCTGCAAGTGCAGCATGTCTACTTGCGAATAGTCCGTAAAGGTTGGGTGTCCGAGCAAAGTCTACGTCTTTCGAATAGACGATTTCGGGTGTCGAATCTGCGAGCCGAATAGAGCACATTTGACGCGTGCGACGCAGCTTTTGATTGAATAAAGGTTGTTGTTGCTTAATGAGCTGAGCCTCTAGTAAGAGTGCCCCAATCTCGCCCGCAGATTCGATATACGTAATGCGCTGTGTTTGACGAAGCATGCGCGCCTCATCCAGTGTACGAAAGTGTGACATCACGCGTGTGCGAATATTCACACTTTTACCAATGTAGAGTGGCAAGCTTTCAGTCATCCCGTGAAAGATATAAACGCCCGGTGTCTGCGGCAGATCGTCCAGATACTCGCGCAAGTGCTCAGGGTATGCATACCCTAGAGTCGGATCGAACTCCGGATGTTTGCGCGATCGCGGCATTGCCTAAGTCGCCGTATAGCTAAGTGCTACAGCTTCCGCGACTTTGATGCCATCGACCCCAGCTGACAAGATTCCACCGGCGTATCCAGCACCTTCGCCCGCGGGGTATAGCCCTTTGATGTTCAAGCTCTGATAGTCGTCCCCGCGCGTAATGCGTAGCGGTGAGGAGGTGCGTGTCTCAACACCGGTCAGCACGGCATCGTGCATGGAAAAACCTTTGATCTGACGCTCAAATGCGGGAAGCGCTTCGCGAATCGCCTCAATGGCGTAGTCGGGTAGGCTCGTGGCTAGGTCGGTTAGATGCACACCTGGTTTGTAGGATGGAATGACGCTGCCAAAGGCTGTAGAAGCCTTACCTACAAGAAAGTCACCGACGAGTTGGCCCGGAGCCTCATACGTGCGGCCGCCGAGCTCGTACGCACGGGATTCAATCTCACGCTGAAATTCAATCCCGGCCATTGCATCACCGGGATAGTCGGCAGGCGTAATACCCACGACAATACCGGCGTTTGCGTTTCTTTCGTTACGCGAATATTGACTCATACCGTTCGTCACGACACGGTTTGGTTCTGAGGTAGCGGCAACAACTGTACCCCCCGGGCACATACAAAAACTATAGACACTACGGCCATTATTGGCGTGATGCACAAGTTTGTAGTCTGCGGCGCCGATGAGCTTGTTGCCAGCATGGGCCCCAAGTCGCGCCCGATCGATCATAGACTGCGGATGCTCGATACGAAAACCAACCGAGAAAGGCTTGGCCTCCATGTAGACACCCGCCTCGTGCAGCACGTTGAAGGTGTCGCGAGCGCTATGACCCAGAGCCAGTACAACATGGTCTGCAGCAATGTGTTCACCGCTTTCGAGTGTCAGGCCACGCAGTTGTTGGTGGTCAATCTCCAATCCAACGACTTTTTGTCCGAATCGAATCTCACCACCTAAGGCGATGATCTCCTCCCGCATTTTTTCGACGACACCCACCAGCCGGAACGTACCGATATGAGGTTTGGCGACGTAGACGATCTCTTCGGGTGCGCCCGCTTTGACGAACTCTCGAATGACTTTGCGTCCGTAAAATTTTGGATCTTTGATCTGGCTGTACAGCTTCCCATCGGAAAATGTACCGGCTCCACCTTCGCCAAATTGAACGTTAGACTCAGGATCGAGAACGTTCTTGCGCCAAAGGTTCCAGGTGTCCTTAGTGCGTTCGCGGACAGCTTTGCCGCGCTCCAACACTAGGGGCTTAAAGCCCATCTGAGCCAACAAAAGGGCGGCGAATATTCCGCAAGGTCCAAACCCGACCACGACTGGCCGAAGCCGTTCTGATTGTCCCCCACTCGTTGCTTGCGTGACGTAGTGATAGCCTGTATCCGGCGTAGGGGTGATGCGATGGTCGTCTTTGTGACGTTTGAGAATGGCCGTTGGATCCTTTACCGAGACATCGACAATATAGGTAAAAGATAGCGCCGCCTTTTTTCGGGCATCATAGCTACGCTTAAAGATCTCAACATCCAATAATTCGCTGGCAGAGATGCCGAGACGCTCAAGGATTGCTGTCTCAAGATCTTGCGGAGTGTGATCGACGGGTAAGCGTAATTCGGTAATGTGAATCATAGAGTGCAACGATACACAAATTTCTTGCCAATTGGCGGCCGCGGGCTAAGCTGAAATCTATAAAATATGCGCAATTTCAGTGTTCTATCAAAAAAAGAGGGTGCGATGGATTCAGGGTTGAAGGGAAAGGTAGCTCTTGTCACAGGTGGCTCAAAGGGGATTGGTTTTGCGATTGCCCAAGCGCTGGCGGCTGAGGGCTGTCATCTGCGCTTAGCTGCGCGCGAGTTGGTTTCCTTAAATGCGGCGCGCGATGCGCTCATTGCAACTTTCGCAGTTGATGTAAAAGTGCAGTCGGCAAACCTGGCAGAGCCGGGAGCGGCCGAGACCTTGGCTGCCGCATTCCCTGAGACCGATATCTTGATCAATAGCGCGGGTGCGATTGCACGTGGGAGTTTGTTGAATATTGATCCTGCCGGTTTCCGCGAAGGCTTTGAAGGCAAGGTGACGGCAAGCATGATGCTTAGTCGAGCTCTTTATCCGCACATGATCAAGCGTAAGTATGGCGTGATCATCAATATCATCGGAATTGCTGGGGAAAAACTCAATCCCAACTCTATTGGCACCTCAGTCGCGAATGCTGCGCTCATCGCCTTCACAAAAGCGTTTGGTGCAGAAAGTGTTGACCATGGCGTGCGTGTGTTGGGAATTAATCCCGGTTTGATACATACCGGTCGCACAGACAACCTATTGCATCCAAAAACGGAAGTCGATCGCCAGGCCTATGCAAAGGTCATGGCGAATCTTCCGTATGGGCGCATGGGAAAGCCAGAGGAGGTCGCAAGCCTCGCTGTGTTTTTGGCGTCTGATGCGGCCAAATACATCAGTGGCGATGTGATCTCGGTAGATGCGGGTACGCGCTTTCGCGCGTAACCCGCAGAGTACTTATTCTGGCTTGATACCAATCTGCTTGACTAGATCGCCCCAGACTTTGTCCTCTTTCTCGAAAAACTTCGCGAATTGTTCCGGTGTGTCGGTGCTGCTTTGTGCACCGATCTCGGCGATACGCTTGACCATCGCAGGCGAGGCCATAACTTTCATGACTTCTGCGTGCAGACGATTTACGATCGGCTTGGGTGTGCCGGCTGGCAAGAACAGCGCATACCATTCGTAAAGCTCAAAGCCAGGGAAGCCAGATTCTGCAATCGTTGGGATATCCTTTAGGGCCTCGGGTCGTGTCGCACCCGTCGTTGCGATAGGACGAAGCTTTCCACTCTTAACGTGTGGGATCGTGGAGGTTGGGCTGTTGATCAACATCTGGATATGTCCAGCAAGCAGATCTGTGAGCGCTGGACCGCCACCTTTGTAGCCGATCTCGGTGATGTCTACCGCGGCAAGCTTAATCAGGTATTGCATAGAGAGCTGGCCCGAGGTCAGACCGCCTGGTGTGCCGTAAGCCAAGGAGCCTGGTTTCGCCTTTGCTAGCGCAATAAGCTCTTTTAGATTCTTGGCAGGTACATTAGGGTTGACGGTGAGAATGCCAGGCATTAGTGCAAGCATCGCAAGAGGGATGAAGTCCTTCTTGGTGTCGTAAGGCAGGCTCTTGGTGATGTGTGGATTAATGGCATGAGCACTAATGAACAGACCAATTGTGTTTCCATCAGGAGCGGCCCTTGCAACCTCACGGGTCGCAATTGTGCTGTTTGCACCAGGTTTATTCACTACGAGCACGGGTTGCCCAAGGGCTTTGGAGAGGTCGGGAGCAATCGCTCGGGCCAGCACGTCTGAGGTGCCACCAGGTGCAAAGGTAACGATGAGTTGAATCGGCTTATTCGGCCAGTCAGTTTGTGCGAAGCTTGAGAGCGCGAAACTGCTCGCCGCAAGCGCAAATAAGAATTTAATTTTTTTCATTTGAAGTCTCCAAGTGTTGTCTGTTTTAGTTTTAATGGTCTGCCGCGTATGTTATTTCAAAACCTCTTGCGTGTGTGCACCTAGTGTGGGGCTGGTGTCATCCGGGTTTTCGCTTAAGAAGACTGCGCTAATCGGTGTTGGCAAGGCCGGCAGGCGTTGTCCGCTGGCGGCAATGAGCCCGCGTTTAAAGACGCCACGTGCATTGAAGTGTGGATCTGACACGGCCTGCTCCAGTCCAATGACCTCTGTGACGCAAGTGTCTTTTCCGTCAAACTTTTCGAGCCAGTATGCCGCCGGATGTTGAGCGATGGTTTTTGCGACACTGGCTTTCACAAGCGCTGGATTGTCGAGATGTTCAAGGTCAGATAAACCAAGAATCGATAGAAAGTTATTCCAGAACTTATCTTCCAGTGGAGCGGCTGCAAGATACTTATCATCTGCGGTTTGATAGATCTGATAACGAGGGCTGCCGCCCGTCACTAGCTCGCCCCCAGATTTAGGCCATTGGTTGGATGCCCATCCATTACCGAGTCCCCAGTACATTAGTGGAAATAGATTGTCAGACATCGATATATCAAGATGACAACCCACCCCATTTCGATCTCGGCTGCGTAATCCCAGCAAAATATTCATGACCGCTGGATAGGCGCCAGCCGCTAAATCGGCGGTCAGCACTGGTGGCACAAACGGCGCACCTGCCTTGTCGCCTCCCAGGCTAACCATTCCGGTACGAGCCTGATAATTCATGTCGTGTGCGGCAATCTGCGCGTAAGGGCCGTACTGACCAAAGCCAGTGATTGAACAGTAGATGATTCTTGGGTTGATCGCCTTGGCGGTCTCGTATCCTAAACCTAGGCGATCCATCACGCCCGGCCTAAATTGTTCAACGAGGACATCTGCCTCTGCGATCAGACGTTCAATTTTTGCGCGCGTTGCTGGATCCTTTAGATCCGCGACGATCGATTTTTTTCCACGATTTAGCAGGCAAAAATTTACGCTGTCAGGGCCAACCTTTGGTTCGTAATCTCGCATATCGTCGCCCGAGGCGCGCTCGATCTTAATGACATCTGCGCCCGCATCCGCTAGCAGAAGCGTACACATGGGTCCCGGCAAGAGCGTACTGAAGTCCAGTACTTTGACCCCCTCAAGCGGTTGCATCATCGTCCTCAATCAAAAGATTCTGTTTTAGCCAAGCGTTGCGCGCACGTCTGGCGGGCGCATAGGCTTCTTGACCAAGCTGCTCATAGAGGTCTTGTGTGACCTCGAAATGATGGTGCAGTCCAGAGCGGTTGAGAAGGGCGATGGGGCCGTCCGGGTATCCGAGACCAAGTCTAAGGGTCATGTCCATGTCGTTAGCCGTTGCGAGCCCCTCGTCCAGACGACGCAGCGCTGCGTTGTAATAAGGACGCACAAGACGATTCAGAATTCTGCCTGGAAAATCATGACAAACTGCCACGACCAGTCCGGCAGCCTCAAACGCCGCGCGCGCGGCGGCAAGCGCTTGATCGCTGGTGTAGGGCTTGCGCACGAGCTCCACGAGCTTTGTCGGCGCATCATCACCTATACGGAAACGTGCAAATCCAAGCACATTCTGAGGACCGTTGTCGTCATCAATATGAACACCTAAACATTCGTTGCCTAGTTCGATCGCGATGAATGCCGCCTTCTCGTGATCAAACACTGAATTTGCAAAAGCGTCTGCGGCATCTTGACCGAGGTAGACCAAGCTATTGCCTTTGGAATCCGCTTGATTGATAAACGCATGCTTGTCTGGAAAAGAGTGACTGTCACCCGCTGCGATGATTTGATAGGTCATTCTGTCAGGCTCCAAAGATCTTGTTGCTATCGTAGGTGTGGAACCCCTTGCCGGATTTGCGGCCGAGGCGTCCTGCACCAATCATGCGCTTGACCAGCGGCGGGCAGGCGGCTCTGGGTTCGTTCGTCACCCCATGAAGTGCTTCACACAACAAGAGCTGCGTATCCATACCCACCATATCAAGTAGTTCAAGGGGGCCTAAGGGATAGCCCAGTGCTGTCTTGACGGCAAGATCGATATCGGCAGGTTCGGCGACCCCTTGGTCGATTAAGTTAATCACATCGTTGTGCCATGGGACGAGAAAGTAATTAAGAATAAAGCCTGGGGTGTCACGCGTGCGGACCGGACGTTGTCCTAAGGCTTCGCATAACTTCCACGCTTTGTCGAAGGTCTCGTCCGAAGTATTCATTCCAGGCGACATTTCAACCAGTTTCATTAATTGCGCGGGTAAGCAGAAATGCATTCCCACAAAACGATCGTCGCGACCTGTTCCACCGGCAATTTCAGTGATGGAAATTGTCGAGGTATTTGAGGCAAAAATCGTATGCGCAGGGCAAAAGTCATTGAGTTGTTTGAAAATTGCGTGCTTAACTTTGAGGTCTTCGAAAACGGCCTCAATGACTAAGTCGCAATCGCTGAAGTCTTGGATGTTGGTGGTGGTTAAGAACTGCGCCATAATCAGTGTGTCTTCGCCCTCGGCCAGCTTGCCGCGCTCAACAGATTTTTTTAAGAAGGCGGCGGCTTGTTTGCGAGCGTTTTCTAGTGGCTCAGACTTCAGGTCGTAAATGCGCGTTTTAAAGCCGGCCCGGGCCGCAACGATGGCAATGCCGGTGCCCATCGTGCCGCAGCCAACAATACCAATAGTTTGCGTGGCGTTCATTTTTTATCCTTGCGTAAGAAACTGCGTCCAATCAGTTGTCGATGGACTTGGTTAGTGCCTTCCCAAATTTGAGTAATCTTCGCGTCGCGCATCAGACGCTCGACACGATAGTCCTTGCAATAGCCGTAGCCACCTAAGAACTGCACCGCATCGGTTGCCATGCGCATCGCAAGATCGGTTGCCTTTAGTTTTAGGATTGAGGCCTCGATACCCACATCGGACGCATCGTCCTGAATCAGTTGTGCGACACGCCAAAGCCACGACTCAACCAGTACGAGTTCGGCTGCGAGATCGGCAACATTGAACTGCAACCCTTGAAACTCGAGTAAGCGTTTGCCGGACTGGCTGCGATTATTCATGTATTCAATCGCATCTTCAAAGGCGGCGCGCGCAATGCCTAGGGCATGGGCTGCGACGCTCGGTCTGGATTTGTTCAGGGAAGCAAGCAGAATCTTAAGGCCATCACCGGGTGCGCAGAGTAGGTTCGCGCGGGGGATGCGGGCATGATCGAAGGCGAGCGAGGCCGTACCAGAGGCGCGTGTGCCCATCTTGTCTTCAGTGCCAGTGACGCTGAAGCCGGGTGTGCCTTTTTCTAGTACAACGGCAGAGATGGATTCTTTGCTGCCCGGGATCTCACTCCATTTACCGAACATAATGTAGAGGTCAGAGACGTCTCCATTAGAGATGAATATCTTGCTCCCATTGACGATGATCGAATCGCCATCTGGTGTGAACGTTGTTTTCATTCCGGTGGCATCGGAGCCCGCTGTGGGTTCGGTAATCACAAGGGACGCCAGCCCACCCTCGGCAATGCGGGGAAGGAGCCGTTTCTTTTGTTCTTCGTTACCAAAGTCCATTAAAGGTTTGATTGCGTGAAAATTTGTTGCCCAGATAATGCCAGTTGAAGCGCAGGCTTGGCTCAGCTCACGTACGCAGGCGAGATAGCATGCGTAGGAGAGTGGAGCGCCGCCATACTCTTCAGGAATAAACATCGCGTTCAGGCCGAGCGCATTGATTTCTTGGACGTTATCCCAAGGGAATTCTCCAGACTTGTCATAAGCGGCAGCACGTGGCGCTATTTTTTGGCGCGCAAGCTGTCGGACGGAGTCAAGCAACATAGACTCCTCTTGATTCCAGTTTTGTGCGGCGTCGAGGCGGGTTAATACATTCATGATACGTGTCCGAAGTTATTGCAACATACCGTGCCCACCATCGATATAGATGGTCTCTCCGGTCATGTAGGGTGAGTTCAGTACAAAAAGCGAGGTCACGAGTTGACCGACATCTTGCGCATTACCGGGTACACCAGCGGGAATGCGTTTGGACAGAAATTCGCCAAGCGGACCTTTCTCGATCATCTCGCGGTTAAAGTCAGTCTGAATGTAGCCAGGCGCCACATTCAATACGCGAATCGCTTTCGACGCCCATTCAACGGCCATGCAGCGCGTCATCGCGGCAACGGCCGCTTTCGTTGCGCAATAGGTGAGGTGTTGCTTGATACCAAGCTTGTCAAAGAAGGAGCCGATATTAACGATCAAACCACCTTTGTTTTCAAGCAAGTGAGGGTATACCACCTGACTTGCGGCAAGGACTGAATAGGCATTCACATCCATGACGTTCTTGAACTCCGCCTCCGCGATGCTCTCAACGCGACCTTGCGAATGTATCCCTGCGTTGTTGACTAGCCCAACGATTGGTTGACCACTAAGCTTCACGACATCGCTGAAGGTTTCTTTTAATTGCTCAGGACGACTGACATCACATTTTGCGCTAAACCACTGTGAGCGATCGGCTTCGGTGGCGCCCTCGACTTGGGGAGCTTCACCCGATCGCGATAGGCACCCTACGGTATAGCCTGCACGTACTAACCCAAGCGAAATTGCGGCACCGATGCCACGGCTTGCCCCAGTCACGATGATGCAACCCTTTGAAGTTGAGACGGTCATTTCTATTGATCCTTGAATACAGGAGGCCGTTTTTCTAGAAAAGCGCTCATGCCTTCCGTCGCATCCCCTGAACGAAAAGCCAGTGTTGAACAATCGCGTTCGATTCGAAGCCCTTCGGCAAGCGTGGTTTGCATGCCGCGCAGGATAGCCTGCTTGGCCATGTCCAGCGCGATCAGTCCATGTTTGAGGTAGGGCTTTAAAAACTCGCGACCGACGGCGGCCGGATCTTTTGAGTCGACGACACGCGTGACAAGTCCGATGCGCTCAGCTTCGATTGCATCGACCGTGCGCGCGGACAAAATCATATCCATTGCGCGATCTTGGCCAATCAAGCGAGGCAAGCGTTGCGTGCCACCGTACCCGGGGATGAGACCAAGTTTGAGTTCAGGTAGACCCATTTTGGCGCCTGCGGTTGCGACGCGAAAGGTGCAAGATAGCGCGAGCTCAAGTCCACCACCGAAGGCGTAGCCGTGGATGACGGCGACTGAAGGGACGCGCAATGCGGCCAAGCGATCAAAGACGCTCTGACCAAAACGCGCACCTTCATGCTCTTGCATTAAGGTGCGCCCCATGAGCTCAGTGATATCTGCCCCCGCACAAAAAGATTTCTCACCTTCGCCGGTCACAAAGACGCCACGCACCTGACCCGCCTCGATGCCTTCTTCAATTTTTTCCAAGGCAGTGTTGAGCTGACCGAGTATTTCAAAGCTCAAGGCGTTGAGTGCTTTAGGACGATTCAAATGCAGGTGAGCGAGTTGGTCCGCAATAGTAAGTTCAATGGCCATAAGGGTTCCTAGGTGCTACGAGCTGATTCAGGATTCTTCCAACGTACGGGGGTAGGCTGCAGATCGCCGCGTTTGGCCATCTCTACCAGTTCACGCTTCAGGATTTTGCCGCTAGCAGTTAAGGGAAACGCTAGCATCACGATAAAGAACTCGGGCATGTCGTACTTTGACAAACCAACGGCGTACAGGTGCTGCAGGACTTCATCAGGATCGAGATCGTCGTCGGTGCGTTTGAGGACAGCTAGGCATACACGTTCACCTAGCCGATCATCGGCGATCGGGAATGCTGCAGCCTTAGCGATGTTTGCATGCCGATGCGCTAAGTCCTCAATGCGTGCTGGATGAATATTGTGTCCGCCGCGGATAATGAGATCTTTCTTGCGACCGACGATTTGCAGGCATCCTTGTTCGTCCAAGACCCCCAGGTCCCCACTCATGAACCAGCCCGAGCTGTTGAAGGAGCGCTCGGTCGCGGTCTGATCGTCGAAGTAACCTAAGGTTAAGACGCCACCTCTTCCGCCGATCTCACCGACTTGACCGCTCGGCACTTCATTGTCCGGATTTTCTGCATCAAAAATACGAACTTCATAACCAAGACCGGAGCGACCGCAGGTCGCGACAATCGTGTTGGTCGGGTCAGTGGGTAAGGTGTATTGATGTGAGCCGTTTTCTGTCATGCCGTACACGTTCTGCGGGGTAATGCCAATGCGCAGAAACTGCTCGGCAACTTCTCGTGGAATGGGAGAGCCTGCCATGTAAAAAGATCTCACCTGGCCTAGTGTGGAGAGCCCACGTTTGCGAAACTCTTCAAGAATATCCATGGCATGGGTTGGGACCCCCATCACATAAGTCGCTTGGCTGCCGATGATCCACTCGATGGCGGGTATCCCCGACGCGTAGTTATGAATGGCGAGTTGCATGCCGGCGCTTAACCATTGTTCGGCTGCTACGGTGCCGATGTGATGGCTAAGCGGACTTAACGTCAACAGGATGGTGTCCGTATTGTGATGCCAGTCTTTCACCATGCTGCGACCATTCGCTAGCAAGGTGTTGTCACTGTGCATCACGCCTTTTGGCAAGCCTGTTGTACCAGAGGTAAATGCCAGATAGACGATCTTGTCTGGATTCTCTACTGGTGCGGGTTGTGAGCCGACATTAGCCGCTTCCTTGGGGTAGGGCACGGTTCCCACGATTGGCGAAGCTGCTTGAGCGAAGTGCGCACCACACACAAAGGTCGCACGCAGAGACTTCACTTCACCGAGTTTTTCAAAAACTGGATGTTTGGCAGCATCCGATCCATAGCCTGGGGTCGTAAAGAAGGCTTTGCAGTCAACACGCTTGAGTAATGTGATGATCTCATCTGCCGTGTAGCTTTGATGCATTGAGGGGCAACACACATAGCCGTTACGCGAACAGGCCAACAAAATCATGACGCTTTCTACTCGGCTGGGCAACCAAATTGCGACACGGTCCCCAGCCTGAAGGCCTGTGTTGTGCAGTGTCGCAGCCAAGGCCTCGACGGCCTGGAGCACTTCACGCCACGTGAGCGTCGTGAAGTTATCTCGCAA
The DNA here is from genome assembly GCA_044376975.1 of Burkholderiaceae bacterium. Taxonomy (GTDB): domain Bacteria; phylum Pseudomonadota; class Gammaproteobacteria; order Burkholderiales; family Burkholderiaceae_B; genus Zwartia. The sequence goes on from JBILJY010000060.1 coordinate 11,616, forward strand.
CGCCACGGCGCTTGGTCTTTGTGCGGCGTGCTTTGCCAGCAAGCCGTACATCGTGTCGTGTTGCCACGCTCCGCTTGCGTAATGCTCGCGCGTTTTTTGTGGATCATGCAAAGTCAGCATCATGATCGGATGATTCCTTTCAGCGTAAGCAAGCCGTTATTGACCAAACTTAGAGGCGTCTGGCTTACGACGCTCAGCAAAGGACGCGGCCATTTCGTCGTGCTCCTCTGTGTCGAGGTAGCCGCGCAAAAGTAAATCATGTGCCATGCGTGAAAGGCCACCGACACCTCCATGACGTGCATTGAAGGCTGCTTTGATCGAGGCGAGTGCGAACGCACCGCGGTCAGCGATTTCAAGTGCCCATTTGCGTGTTTCGGCGCGCAGCTCCGCTGCCGGCACAACCCGGTTGATCAAGCCCATGTCCACGGCTTGTTGTGGCGAGATCTTGGGGTTCGAGTACCACATCTCTTTTGCTCGTTTCTTACCGATCAAGTCTTCCAGATACCAGGTGCCGTAACCTGCATCAAAGCTGCCCACCATCGGTCCTACTTGACGGAACATAGCGTTGTCAGCGGCGATGGTGACGTCACACACCATCTGTAAAACGTTGCCTCCTCCAACTGCGTAGCCATTCACAGAAGCGATCACGGGTTTTTGCAGACGATCAATGCTTTCGTACATTTCGAGCGTTGGTAGAACGCCCGCATAGAGTTGCGTGTCTTCCATGCCGTCCTTGCGGCCACCCAAACAAAAAAAGCGGTCGCCTGCACCCGTCAGTACGATGACGCGAGTACGGGTTTCCCTTCTAATTTCATTGATGCAATCGCGAATTTCGTGACACATCTTTTCGGTAAACATGTTGCCATCTTGAGGGCGATTTAAGGTGATGGTGCCGATGGGGCCATCTTCTTCGTAAAGGATTTCGTCGAACTTCACGGGTTGTCTCCAGTAAATAAAATTTGAATTGTTGATTTAATTAAGAATGTATCTGATTTAGAGTTGAACGCTAGCAGTACCGATCCCGTCAAACTGGGCAACGACTAAGTCACCGGCTTGGGCTGCGGGCATACCGCACCAGCTGCCAGTAGTCACAATTGAGCCTGCAGGCAAGGTGACGTTACCGTTGGTGGCATGTCGTATCCAAAAGGGAATGACCCAGCGTGGATCTTGTAACGAATGGGTTCCGATAAACTCGCGCGTCGGGTTGTTGCCGATTTTTACGGTGCAACGTTGCTTGGACCAGTCTCGATGTACCTCGCGTTCGCTGTAGGGTAGCCAGTCACCTAAGACTAACGCGCCGTGCGATTGCATGTCGGCAAGTTTGAGTAGCGGCGAAGCTTTGTCGTTCTGTATCCAGCGCGAGTCGACAAGTTCGATAGAGACTGTCAGTGCATTGATGAGGCCATGGCCTTGTTCTTGCGTCATATTGACCGCGTCTTGGGCTGTCACGCTATGTTTGGTTTTGAACGCGATTTCAATTTCGATCAAGCGGATATTGAAGGCGTGATCGCCTGCTTTGGCCGGGCTTGACCAAATACCGCTTTCGAGCAGTGCCGTATTGGCGATGTCACTTTGCCTAGAGGGCCCACCTGATTTCCAGTAGCGGGCTGGTTTGCGTTGGTTGGGCGCAAGCGCCTCCAACACCTGCTCCTGCACTGCTTGTGCCTCTTGTGCGTTCTGTAGCGCAGTTGACAAGGGCGTAGGATCGATGGGGCTCTTGTCAGCCCGAGCTGCAAGCAA
>JBILJY010000229.1:0-3792 GCA_044376975.1 Burkholderiaceae bacterium
ATCGGCATGTCCGGGACGAAAGGTTTCAGCGATGTTGCTGTAGTCCTTGCTGCGGGCATCGACGTTACGTATGAGCAAACCGATCGGCGTACCGGTCGTATGCCCTTCGAACACGCCAGACAGGATCTCAACCCGATCCGACTCCTGCCGCTGGGTCACGTGTCGTGAGGTACCGGGGCGTCGCCTGTCAAGCTCTAGTTGGATATCGGCTTCAGATAAGGCAAGCCCTGGAGGGCAGCCATCGACAACACAGCCTATCGCTGGGCCGTGAGATTCACCGAAATTGGTGACGCGAAACAGGGTGCCGAGAGTGTTGCCAGACATAAAGAAACCGTACAAATAATCTGTGGTTGATATGGAATTATGGCACTAGGACGAACAACTTACTTCGATTGTAGTCGCCCAAGCTGGAGGCTGCGCCGCGTAGGCATCCTTACCGTGTTGGAAGGTAAACGGTGACCGTAACACGTCAAACAATGTCTGAACCTCCGAAAAATCACCCTCTTGGGCACTCTCGATGGCTTTCTGAGCCAAGTAATTGCGAAGAACATAAAGGGGATTCACACTTAGCATACCCTTTACACGTGCGCCTGAATCCTGGACGGGAATGGACAGCAGTCGAGCCTGATACTTACCAAGCCACGCGATAGAGGCCTCTCGATCGATAAAAAGATCAACAAAAGGCACCAGCCCGGGACCGACGGTACCCCCCAGGTCCTGCGACGCCTGTACGGCATCAACCTCGCCAATACCTGGTGCGTAGGCCAGCTGCCTAAAAGTCAATGTAAAGTCCGCGCGATTGGCCTGCATTAAGGACCAGAGATCATCGATTAGTGCCTCATCACCCGGCTGCCAAACACCTAAGCCCAATTTGGCACTCATGCGCGTCTGCATTTCTTGAAGAAAAAACCCGTCATAAGTATCCAACGCAGCACGGAGGGCGTCTGCATCGGGTGCAATCACATGCAGGCTATTGGCCAATTGATATAGATTCCAATGGGCAACGGCCGGCTGTGCGTGCCAGGCATACCGCCCTTGTGCGTCGGTGTGATTACATATGTGTTTGGCATCAAATGCATCCATGAATCCGAATGGCCCGTAATCTAGGGTCAAGCCAAGAATCGACATATTGTCTGTGTTCATGACGCCGTGGCAAAAACCGACAACCTGCCACTGCGCCATCAAACGCGCAGTACGTTGCACCACAGCGCGCAAGAGTCGAACATAGCGTTGCTCGCCCGTTTCAGTCACGCCCGCCTCTGGTAACAGGCACTCTGGGTAAAACCGGCCGATCACGTAATCAGCCAACACCGTTAACTGTTGTGGCGCATTACGCGAAGCCCAATGTTCAAACGAACCAAACCTTATAAAACTTGGGGCCATACGCGCGACCACCGCCGCACTTTCGACCGTTTCACGAATCACCCGGTCTTTGGCGCTCACGATCGACAACGCTTGCGTTGTCGGAATTCCTAAGCCGGACATGGCCTGACTTGCGAGATACTCTCGAATAGAGGAGCGCAATACCGCTCTACCATCTCCACGCCGAGAGTACGGTGTTGGTCCAGCTCCCTTAAGTTGAATCTCCCAATTACCACGAGGACCTGAAACTTCACCAAGCAAATGCGCTCGGCCGTCACCAAGCTGTCCCGCCCATACGCCAAACTGATGGCCGCTATAGACCGCTGCGAGAGTGTCACCCCCGGGAAGAGGTTTGGAACCACTCACGATACTTAAAAACTCTTGAGACTCCAATTCCCTTGGGCCAAGCTCAAGAAGCGCGCCGACGGAGGGATTAGCATGCACCAAGACAGACTCATTGAGGGGCGTCGTGGGGATGCGGGTGAAAAAATCAATCGGCAGCGCCGCAAAGGAGTTTTCCTTCGGAACACGAAAGAAAGCGCTGTCCTGCAAATAGCTATGCTGGCTCATCTACCTCGTTCCTCAAGGGGGTCAGTCGGTGGTGACACCGAAGCAGCTTTTTCGGCCGCGGCGGCTAGTTTGGCGGCACGCTTTGCGGGACGCACATAAAAGATCGAACAAAAGAAAAAAACGCTCGACAATAGGATCTCAATCCAGGCTGCCAAGATGCTTGGACCCGGTGGATCTGACATGACACGCACGACGCCCTCCATGAGATACAACAATACGAGCATCGACGCCCACTGAATCGTGTAGAGGCTCCCTTTCGCCACCCCACGCACGGCAAAGGCCAAAGGGAGCGCCTTCAGAAACAGGAGCGTGCCTCCCGGCCGCAAGGGCGCAAACCAGATCTCCCAAACTACGCACCAGACCAATAGCGCGATCAAACTGACCATCGCACAACGCTGCAGCGCAACATTTAAGCGAGGGGCTTGCGCTATGTTCGTACTTCGCAATTGCTGCATATTCAGGTTTTCGATTTAATAAAGCGTCGCAGGTTAGTATTATCCAACGATCCTCAGGTATTTTGGGCAGTACACCTACCGTATGTCCTCCAATTTAGCCCATACCCCTTCAAACACCCTGCTTAAGACTTGGCAATTGGCGATTGCGATTGCATTTAAACGGTCCCTCAAAGCCAACACCATGCAACTCGCCTCGAGTTTGGCGTTTTCGACGGTTTTTGCGATCGTGCCTTTGTTAGCCGTGGTGCTTTCAATGTTTACCGCGTTGCCGCAGTTTGCAGAGTTCGACCGTGCACTGCAGGAGTATCTAACGAACAGCCTCCTTCCAGCACAGCTCTCGAATAACATCATGAATTACTTGAACGCCTTCGCCGCACAAGCGAGTCATTTAAGCGTCATTGGTGGCGTATTTTTGATCGGCACAATCATCGCACTTGTGATCTCGGTAGATGAGGCACTAAACACCGTTTGGCGCATCAAGGAACAACGTCACGCTCTGCGTCGGCTGTTTGTCTACGTCATGATTGTGGTTGTTGGACCCGTGATGCTTAGCGTCTTACTTTGGGCCACCGCTTTTTTAGCGCGCGAATCGTTTGGCCATTTCACACATATTCCGGCGTTGCTCAATCTATCCCTCAAGCTATCGCCGTTTGTCGTCAGTACTCTGGGGTTTACGGTGCTTTTTGTGGTTGTACCAAATACAAGTGTGCTGTGGCGTGACGCGCTGCTCGGCGGCTTTATTGCCGCACTGCTGTTAGAGGCGATGAAGTTCGGCTTTGCGCTGTACATCACTCGTTTTTCCACCTACACCCTTATTTATGGCGCGTTTGCAGCGGTGCCAGTATTTTTGCTGTGGGTGTATTTTTCGTGGCTAGGTGTATTACTTGGTGGTCATGTGGCCGCAAACCTACCGCTTCTGCGCCAACAAACACTACAATCAACGGGCAGCAAATTGGAGGAACAACATGCTACAGGTCAGTGAAATTCTGCGTGTAAAGGGAAACACCTTATTTACCGCATCGCCAGATACACAAGTTGTGCAAGCGCTCGAAACCATGAGCACCCATGACATTGGTTCGCTGGTAATTATGGACCAAGGCAAGCTTGCTGGCATGTTGACCTTTCGAGAACTTATTCGACATGTTAATAATAATCATGGGGCAGTCGGCGCTACGCCGGTTCGAGCCATCATGGAGTCCAAGCCTGTTTCAGTCACGCCAAGCACAGACGCGAACACGCTTCAACGTCTGATGCTCGATAACCACTGTCGCTATGTCCCAGTTATGGACGACGGTGTTCTTCTAGGGGTGATCTCGTTCTATGACCTCGCGCAAGCGATCGTCGCGGCGCAGAAGTTCGAGAACTCAATGCTGAAGGCCTACATCAGGGACTGGCCTGATGAAAA
>JBILJY010000230.1:0-3782 GCA_044376975.1 Burkholderiaceae bacterium
TTCAGAAAAAGTTACTGGATCTCATTCAGAAGCGCTACGACCTAGGCGCAGCTGGCCGCACCGAGCTATCGCAGCAAATGGCCCTAAGTGAGTCGAGTGGCGCGCAGCTTGAGATGCTTCGATCGCTACGCAATGTCCAAGAAAATTTAATCGCGACTCTCACTGGCACGCCTGCGGCTTTATTCTCTATCGCACCCGGTCGCTTGCCCAATCAGCCTCCGGTCTTTCCTGTCAGCTTACCTTCCTCACTTCTTGAGAGACGACCCGATGTAGCTGCCGCAGAGCGTGCAATGGCTGCGGCTAACGCCCAAGTGGGTGTCGCGAAAGCCGCATTCTTTCCCTCTCTTCTGATCGCACCTACTTTTTTTGGTGCTGACTCGACAAATATTGCGAACTTACTGAGTGTGCCGTCAATCGTTTGGACGCTTGGCGTGACCGCAACTCAAACTCTCTTTGATGGCGGACGCACGAGTGCGAACTATCGCTTTGCCCAGGCCGGCTATCGCGCGACAGCGGCGAGCTACCGTCAAACAATTACCGTCGCCATTCAGGAAACGCAAGATGCAATGAGTAGCGTGCAGCAACTTGAGCGTGCGCGTAACAAACAGGACCAAGCCGTACGCAATCTGGACAAGGCCTACCAAATCAGCGCGATTCGGTACCGTGAGGGTCTCGATACCGCTCAGACGCTCGCCTTGATTCAACAAAACCAACTCACTGCGCAACGTATTAAGTGGCAGATGCATGGGGGCCAGTTTTTAGCCAATATCGCACTAGTAAAAGCCTTAGGTGGCGGCTGGGATGGCTACAAAGACCTCAAGCCCCAATTATCTACGGATAACAATAAATAGAATGGCTGTTTCTTTCTACCACTCCCTCACAACATATTTAGGGATGCATTAGGCATGTTGATTTTTTCAAGCACTGTGTTTTTGTCTGCTTTTCTACTTTTTCAGATACAACCGATCGTCGCCAAAATGATTCTCCCTTGGTTTGGGGGTTCGTCATCCGTTTGGAGCGTCTGCATGGTTTTCTTTCAAGCAGAGCTTTTGCTGGGCTACGCTTACGTGCACTGGCTGCATGAGAAACTCTCACCCCACAAACAAGTGCTTGTGCATGTAACGCTTTTGATTTTGAGTTTGCTGATGCTGCCTGTAGCAGCAGACCCTTCATGGAAGGGCGACGCGTCGACAGATCCAAGCTGGGCGGTATTTGTCGTGCTCACCATCGCCGTAGGCGCTCCCTACCTGATGCTTTCCACGACTGGCCCCCTCATGCAAGCATGGTATGCATTGGCTTTCTCTAAGCCGGGCACAGAGATCAAGCCCTACCGCCTGTATGCACTATCGAACCTCGCATCAATGCTGGCGCTTCTCTCATACCCTATCGTGATCGAGCCCTTTTTTGGTGTTCAACATCAGGCCAACATGTGGTCAATGGGCTATGCCGTGTTCGCGCTTGGTGCTCTATTAACCGGAGTCGTTGTTTGGAAGAGCCACGCCCCAAGAGCGGCAAAAAAAGTGGATGCGACACCAGCGGTGCGCCCCTCTTTTCGCGAGTGTTTTCTTTGGGTGGGTCTAGCTGCAACGGCATCGATTCTGCTGTTAACACTGACACAGCAGTTAACAAACGACGTCGCACCTGTGCCTTTTCTTTGGGTTTTGCCACTCAGTATCTATTTACTTAGTTTTATTCTGTGCTTTGATGCGCCGCGCTACTACGTACGACCAGCATTTCTCATTGCTTTGCCGATTGCGTTACTGACCGTGGATTACGTTCTTTCGCACGGACAAAGCGTTCCGGTAATGGTCACGCTACTAACACTTTCGCTCTTTGTGTTTTGCATGGTGTGCCACGGCGAACTCGTCCGTAGAAAGCCACCCGTGCGATACCTGACACTCTTTTATCTCATGCTCTCCATCGGCGGTGCACTGGGCGGAACCTTTGTTGGTCTTGTCGCACCCGCCATTTTCAATGCGTATTTTGAATTACCGATTGGCTTATTTCTATGTGCAGCGCTGACAAGTGTGGTCGTTTGGAAGGGGAGCCCCAAAGCACTGCGGATCGGAATTGCCATCGCTTTAGTCCTGTTTAGCGCACGACTCATTTATCTCTCAATCGAGTATGTCAGTGGCTACCGGGTCGTCATGCGTAACTTTTACAGCCAACTACGCGTTGAAGATGTTCCGACAGAAAATGGTATCAAACGCATTATGCGCCATGGCAACATCATTCATGGCGAACAATACATGGATGAAAACTTGCGCCGCAAACCAACGGCTTACTATTGCCCACAGTCTGGTGTTGGGTTGGCATTAAATAGCCTGAGCACCGCGCAGCCGCAAAAAATTGGTGTCGTAGGTCTTGGCGTGGGCACGCTTGCCACCTACGGAAGACCTGGCAACGAGATGCGCATGTACGAAATCAATGATCAGGTACTTGATGTCGCACGCTCTGAATTTACTTATCTAAGCGATAGTCCCGCAAAAATGGTCTCTGTTCTTGGAGATGGCCGCTTAATGCTGGAGCGCGAACCTCCCCAGCAATTCGATTTACTTGTGATGGATGCCTTCTCTGGCGACTCGATACCGACCCACCTGCTAACACTCGAGGCAATGAAGATCTACCTCGGTCATATGAAGCCTGATGGCATTTTGGCCATACACATCACGAACCAGTACCTTGATCTGGAGCCGGTAATGGCTGCGATCGCACAACATTACGGTAAAGTCGGCCTGCTTTACACCCTTCCTCGGAATTCGGAGGAGGCGTTTTGCCGACACACAGTGTGGGTGCTGTTGATGTCACCCGAACGCGCCGCAACTTTACCCAAGGAACTGCAAGGTGGCGTCAAGCTGGTCCCTCGCCCTGGCTTTAAGGCCTGGACCGATGGCTTTTCAAACCTAATCGATATCCTCAAGTAGCACGCGCTACTGCTTTACTAACTTCTGCAGTATGGCTTGATTGAGTCGGGCTACGTTACCGGTAAGCGCCCCACTCTTTGTAAGATCGAGTGGCTTGGTGTCTACCTGTAGCTTAGCTTGAGAACTATTTCCGATCGTTAACGAGGTGACTCGATCAAGCTCTACGTCGATAGACTGACCAGCCTGAAAGATACGCTCGGTGCGGCTCCCATCCGTCGTGATCAGTGAGGCCCAACACTCGCCGACAAACGCGATACGAAGCATTGAAGTCTTTAAATTAGCGAACGGATCAGCAGCCGATCCAGCAGTAGGCTGAGCGGCAGGCACACCCGGTGAAGATGCCGCGGGCCCGGCAGTCGTTTCGGCGAGAGGCAGGCTAACCTCTGGCGCAGTTACGACGGTATTTGCAGGTGTCGCGATGGCCTCCGACGTTTTGGTTCCCTGCGTCGTCGACGTATTTGAGAGGACAAGGCTAGGAATCGGTGATGGTGCAGCCTGCGAGAGCGAATCGGTTGCAGGCCCTCGAGCTGGGGGCGATATTACAGTGTCTAAAACTACAACTTTCTCTGAATTAGGCGCAAATAGTTGCCCCACCTCAGAATCCTCGGCGTTATTAAAATATTCACTAGCAAGGCTTGCCACTAGCAACAAAACGACGATCGCCGCAAAGAGTTTCACTATACGATAGCTTCGTTTCTTGTCTTTATGTAAGTCAATTGGCGCTGGGCCATACCCCGCCTTGTACAAACGTGCCACACCGGACGCTGAGGAGGCAACTGACTGCAAGCTAGCTGACTCGAGCTGCTGTAACTTGTCGTTAATGACCAGATCGCTGCTCAGCCCAAGGTAAAACAAATA
>JBILJY010000061.1:0-13256 GCA_044376975.1 Burkholderiaceae bacterium
AATGACCCCAGCCTCTAGCAGCGCAGCGTAATGGGCGATCGCATAGTGGCCATGAGAGAGCAGGAATCGGTCGCGTTGCGGCCATTCAGGATCCTCGGGCTTGAAATTCATTGCATGACAATACGCCACGGCCAGCACATCGGCATAACCAAGTGCTTGGCCAACATAGCCTTGTCCCTGAATCTCACCCATCTGAACCGAGTAGCGCCGAATTCTGTAGGCGCTCTGCGCCAATGCGCGATCGGTTGGTTTTTGCTTCATGACTGTCTCCGTGCAGTTGCCTGAGTTTTCTCAGTGCTTGCGTGTTATGGAGCCATACTAGCAACTTGACAGAACGAAAACAAATGAATAATTTAGGCATATAGATGAATTAAATTCACCCAAAAAGAGAACAATGAGAAAGATCCCGCCACTTAAATCAGTGCAAGCTTTTGAGGCCGCCTCACGGCTCGGGTCCTTTGTGGCGGCAGCGACTGAGCTGCACCTCACCCCCTCGGCCATCAGCCACCAAGTACGCATGCTTGAGCAGCGCCTCGGGATTGCGCTATTTCACCGGACGCATCGAAGCGTCGAACTCACTGACATTGGGCGTCGCTATGCTGAGTCCGTCTCCGAAGCCTTTAGTCTGATCGAAGCCAGTACCCGCAGCATTGAGCGAGCAGGCAAAAGTGACATCTTGACGATTCATAGCGTACCCAGCATCGCCGCCCAGTGGCTCATGCCTCGTCTATCGCGCTTTTCTGCCATGCATGCCGACATCGATGTACGACTCAACGCATCCTCTGCGCCTGTTGACCTCGCAGCAGGAGAGGCCGATTTTGATATTCGCTATGGGAATTTTTTCCCAGATGCCGGCGTTATGGTCGAACCTTTCCCAGCAGAAAGGATCGTCGTAAATTGCTCGACCTCGATGCTGCCTGGGCGTCGCTTGCCTAAAAAAGGCTTCACCCTAACGGGGAAAACCTTAATCCACACAGAGGTCAATCGATACACCTGGAGAGACTGGTCTAAGGATCACCCTGAGCACAGCATTGATCTCGAAAGAGGTCCTCGCTTCGATCGTTCATTTATGGCGATTAACTGCGCAGTGGATGCTCTAGGCGTTGCACTAGAAAGCACGTTGCTGATCGAACGAGAATTAGAAAGTAAAAAACTCGTTCTACCTCTTGGGTTAGTCGGTCCACAGATCGTCTGTCATCAACTGACTTATTTAAAATCGAAGGGACACATACAAAAGATGAAAGCCTTCCGAGAATGGTTGTTTGAAGAACTCAACCAATCGATGACAAATCTTAGCTAGCAAGCCACGTGGCTCACTCAATACGACCCAGTACAAATTTTTAAAATACAAACACACCTTTGCCTGAGGTTTGTTTATCAAAAAGTTGATAGGCCTGTACGGCATCCTCGAACCCCCAGCGGTGCGTGAAGAGTGCATCGACATCGACACCACGGTCAGCTACAAACCGTGCGCAGTCGCCTTGCCCAACAGTTGAAAACGTCCATGAACCAATGATCGTCACTTGGCGTCGTAACATATCAGGGCTGACATCAATCGAGACGTTTCCACCCTCACCCACATAACAAGCCTTTCCCCAAGTCCGAACGCACTGAACGGCTTGTTTGCGGGCCGAGGCAGATGACGAAGCATCAATCGACGCATGTGCACCGAGGCCGTGCGTCAACTGCCTGATGGCTTGGACTGGATCATCTTTCAAGGGATTGATCACAGCATCAGCACCCAACTCTTGCGCTCGCGCCAAACGCTCCTCGCTGACATCCAGGGCGATGACACGTGCCCCCATCGCATGAGCCAACTGTGTCGAAGATAGCCCCACTGGCCCTTGCCCAAAAATTGCAATGGTTTGATCGCCCTTCAAATCAAGACGATTCAAAGCGCCCCATGCCGTCCCAGTTCCGCACGCAATGGCGGCGCCTGTTTCAAACGTCAACTCCTCGGGAAGCTCAACGATCGTACTCGCTGGGCACTTCATGTATTTGGCATGTGCGCCATGGCCGGTCAAACCATAAATTTCTTTGACACCTTCGTCACAAAGCTGCATCCATCCGGTTGAGCAGTGGGGGCACGCTCCACACCCTCGGTAATGGTGCACCATGGCGCGCTGTCCCACATAGGCACGCTTAGGGTTGACGCTTGCGCCAACCGCAACCACAACGCCGCAGGGCTCGTGTCCAGCGACGACCGGAGGTGCGTCGTTATAGCCAAGTGCCTTGAGCCCCTCGCCGCGGGGAGCGCGATAAAACTTAAGATCGCTGCCACACATGCCGGAGGCCTTGATTTCAAGCACCACCTCATCGTGACCCGGCGTCGGATCAGGGAAATCGAGATACTCAATTTTGCTATTGCCTGCAAATACGATCCCTTTCATTGATTGTCCCCTCGACGTTAAGGCTTATTAAATATAGTTTTGTTTGCGAATACACCTGATTGTGGAGAATCATACAACCCCAGCAGGACAATACTTGCCAACCGAGTGGTAGTCAGTTACCTTTTGCTGCGGAGACACTGCTCTTAAAACAATCGCAATACAACAATAGAGTTCAACATGAAAACTTCTAGTGAATCGATACTAGACAAGACCTACTCGGGCCCAACGATGGGCAGCATGATTGTTAATTTACTCAGCCGCTACCCCACGCGCTCAGCCTTCGTCAATCCGGATGGCACGCACATCACCTACGAGACTATCGCGCGAAGAATCGCTTACCTATTACAACGCTTTGAACAGTTAGGTTTAAAGCGCAGCGATACCGTGGTGCAAATGTGCGGCAATCGTGCAGATGTGTTTGTCGTGATGGCGGCTTGCTATATCGGCAGCTTTAGATCCGTTGCGCTTCAGCCTCTCGGTGGTATTGAGGACCAACTCTACATCTTGAATAACTGTGAAGCCAAGATACTGATCGTGGATGAAGCTCGATCACAACGCGCCCACGAACTGAAGCAGCGCTCCACACAAGTCTTCGATATTTTTAGTCATGACTCCAGCCCAGATGCGATAGGCCTATGGGATGACTTTGACCCCGCGATCAGCTCAATCTTGACCGACCTCAGCGAGCCAGACGATATCGTGCGTTTGATTTATACGGGCGGTACAACAGGCAAGTCGAAAGGGGTCATGGGTACGACCTGCTCGCTTGCGACCAATGCTCTCTTTAGAATGGCAGGTCACAATTGGGTCGATCTACGTTTACTGTGCTCCACGCCGTTATCGCATGCCGCTGGGTCAATGATTGTCCCCGTGCTCTGGCATGGCGGTACGATCGTGCTTCACGATGGCTTTGACCCAGACAGACTCATTACCGATATTGAAGCCGGAACTGCCAACGCCTTGTACTTAGTTCCAACCATGATCTATCGCCTGCTTGATCATCCCAAGAGTAGTCAGTTGGCCAAAGCAGGCCTACGCATGCTGATGTATGGCGCGGCACCTATTTCACCGCCACGGCTCCTACAAGCAAGAGAGCTTCTGGGCCCCATTCTGATTCAGCACTACGGGCTCACTGAAGCTCCCAGCACTGTACTGAGTTTGTCCGACGTCGATCATTTGGATGATTCCTTGCTTGCCTCCGCGGGTAAGCCATACCCCGGAGTCACCGTAAAAATATTAGATAACGATGGGCACGAAGTTCCCCGAGGTACGGTCGGTGAAATTTGTATTCGTGGCGACCTCGTCATGAAGGGCTACTTTAAAGAGCCCGAGCTCACTGCCCTCGCGCTGAGGCATGGCTGGCTCTACTCAGGCGATCTGGCCTATCAGAATGAACGCGGTTATTTCTTCATCGTTGATCGTGCAAAAGATATGATCATCAGCGGTGGCTTTAACGTGTATCCCAAAGAAGTCGAAGATGTCATCGCTTCACACCCCTCTGTCGCATCGGTGGCCGTCATTGGCATCCCAGATGCAGACTGGGGCGAAGCGGTTAAAGCGGTCGTCGTACTCAAAGCGGGTTGCGACGTCTCTGCACAAGAGCTTACCCAGCGAGTGAAAGCAGCAAAAGGTGCAGTCCAAGCACCTAAGACAGTAGATTTCGTCAATGCACTGCCCCTGACCTCTCTTGGAAAGCTAGATAAGAAAGCGTTACGCGCTGTGTATTGGAACGACAAGACACGCAGCATCAATTAAACCAGTACCCCTGTGGAGAGCATGATGACTACCCGTACATTCAAACAGTTTTTGGCCTTACTCACACTATGCATCAGTCCAGCAATAGGGATGACGCAAACATACCCAGATCGACCGATCAAAATGATCGTACCTGCACCCGCAGGATCCTTCGCTGACATTATCGGTCGAGAGTTCGGCATCCGCTTATCAAAAAAGCTTGGACAGCCTGTCGTGATCGATAACAAAGGTGGCGCAAGTGGCGCGATCGCCTACTCTGCTGCGGCCAAATCACCAGCGGACGGCTACACGATCTTGGTGACCAATACTGGTCCCTCTGCCATCAATCCAGAGTTATTTCGCAAAAAAGGGCTCACCTATAACCCGATCGCCGATCTAGATCCAATCGCCCTCATCTGCCTGACGCCCGTTGCGCTGCTTGTCAAAGCAGACTCCCCATGGAAATCGGTGGCCGATATCGTCAATTTCGCAAGCAAGAACCCAGACAAACTCTCGTTTGGTACGACCGGTAGTGGTCAGTTGAACCACTTGTCAGCGGAATACCTTAATTCGGTGGCAAAGATTCGCACAACGCATATCCCCTACACCTCGGGCCCTGCAGCCATTACAGACTTGATAGCCGGTCGGATTGATTATCTTTTCTATCCACCAGCCAATGGAAAACCGATGATCGACGATGGTCGCTTACGTGCTCTCGCGGTCACCACTATGAAGAGAACGGTTTCGTTACCTTCGGTGCCTAGCCTATCTGAACAGGGATACAAAGAATTCGATCTTAGCGCTTGGTTTGGTCTTGCCGTACCTGCCGGAACACCTAACGATATCGCTCAAAAACTATGGACAGTATCAAAAGAAATTGCCTCAGATCCTGAGTATGTAGCAAGACTGACTCAACTAGGGATTGACGATGTCCTACATTGGCAAAAAATGTCACGCGCTGAGTTAAAGAAGTTTCACAGTGATGAAGTCAATCGCTGGGGCGCTATTGTGAAGCTCGCCGGCGCTAGTGCTGATTAATTTTTATTTTTAATAGAGTGGTTGAAAGCGTGAAGCGAAACGATAAAGCCTATATAGCGGGAATTTTTGAGCATCCCACGCGGCATGCTCCAGATAAGTCGCTGGTTCAATTGCATGCTGAGTGCGCCTTAGGGGCATTGAAAGATGCTGGCCTAAGCCCTAAGGATGTTGATGGATTCTTTGGTGGGCGAGATATCCCTGGCTCTAATGCAAACTGGTTCATTGATCACATGAATCTGAAGCTTCGCCACATCGATTCAACTGACGCAGGTGGCTGCTCTCCATTAATTCATGTTTCACACGCGGTAGATGCCATTTCGTCCGGGCGCTGTAACGTTGCACTCATCATCCTCGCTGGTAGGCCGCGTAGCGAGCAGATGAAAACGGGTACCGCACCCAGACCTTGCGAGCCAGACCGCCCTGATGCACTTTGGGAGGCGGGTTACCGCCCCACCATATCGACAGCCTACGCCATGATGATGTCTCGGCATATGCATGAGTACGGCACGACCTTAGAGCAGCTGGCATGGATCCGTGTTGCAGCCTCCGAGCACGCCAAGCACAACCCGAATGCCATGTTCAACAAACCAGTAACCGTTGACGATGTCATGCGTTCTCCTTTAGTGGCGTCGCCTCTGCGCAGAATGGACTGCTGTGTCATTAGTGATGGGGGTGGCGCGATCGTTTTAGTGAGCCCTGAAATTGCCAAATCACTCAAGAATCCGTTGGTGCGTGTGATTGGATCTGGCCATACCGTACACGGCCAAAACGGCGGCTATTCATCCTTGACCACAACGGGCGCTTCCGTCAGCGGGCCAATCGCTTTTGCCGAGGCGGGTGTGACCGCCAAGGATTTTAAGTACGCCTCCATCTACGATAACTTTACGATCATGGTGCTGATGCAACTGGAAGATCTCGGCTTTTGTAAAAAAGGCGAAGGCGGAAAGTTTGTGGCAGATGGCAAACTGATCTCTGGGAACGGACCCCTTGCCATCAATACCGACGGCGGCGGCCTTTGCAATAATCATCCAAGCAACCGTGGTGGCATCACTAAGCTCATTGAGGCGACGCGTCAGTTGAGGGGTACCGCCCACCCTGCCGTACAAGTCAAAAACTGCGACCTTGCGTTAGCGTCTGGCCCGGGCGGTTTCATCGGCACAGGTTATGCCCACGCCACTGTCGTTCTTGAGAGGCTCTAGATGAGTAACGAACATATCACCCTGCATACGCAAGCACTGGCAGCGAATCCCGATCTCGCTTTTTTCTGGGAAGCCACAAAAAAAGAGAGCATGCTGCTGCCGCATTGCGCCGACTGCGGCAAAACGCATTGGCATCCCCGGCTGTTCTGCCCTTTTTGCTTCAGCAACAAGCTCGAGTGGAAAGAGTCCGCCGGTAAAGCAACGCTCTACGCAGCAACGACACTGAGTAAGGCCTCAGAGCCATACATCGTTGCGTATGTCGAGTTGGCCGAAGGGCCTTTAATGCTTACGAATATTGTCGACTGCTCGCTGGACGATTTGCAAATCGGTAGCCCGCTAACCCTGACGTTTTCACCGATGAGTTCAGGGCATTTCTTGCCGGTCTTTCGACTAGCGAAATAGCGCGATCGATCCCACGCAGTGGGACAAATCCGTAGCAAGCACCTCAAATCAATTTGTAAAGCGTAACGCTACACGATACAATTTATTTTATTGTTATTGAAGCGCCTATAACTATGACACGCATGCACAGCCCACCACACCCGGGATTAACGATTCGAGACGATGTGTTGCCGGCGTTGGGATTGAATGTCACACAAGCTGCTGCACAATTAGGCGTCTCACGTGTAGCCTTTTCACGCATGATAAATGGTCATGCTGCTATCTCGCCCGAGATGGCACTCAGGATTGAGGCATGGCTTGGTGTCGAAAGAGGTGGGGAGGCCCGACTATGGTTGGCGGAACAATCCGCTTATGACATGTGGCAAGCCGCTCAACGATTCAAGAAAAAGCCAATGCAGGTTAGGCCGGCACCTGCTTTTTAGACGCTCAGTTAATAGAAGATGCCAGGCAAAAAGGTAAAGCCCCTAGTAAATTAATTACTCACGCTTCAAAGTAAGCGCATAGAATATAAAAAAACAAAAAAAATGAACCACCTTAGGAGACATGTATGACAAGCAAGCGCTATTTCATTAAAGAGTCTGACGTAACGCCTTATAGTCCTGCCAATCATGGTGACACGGTTAATCGTCGTTTGATTGGCCCGGAAACAGTGGGCGCCCAACAACTTGAGGTTTTACTTGGTGTGGTAGGTGGTGCGCTCAACGCCGAAGGCGGTGGCGCATTGCCGCACCGTCATCCGGGGATTGAGCAGGTGTGCTACATGCTCTCGGGGCGTGCGCGTGCCGAAGTCGGTGGCCAAGTATGTGAGCTCAACCCAGGGGACACCTGCTTTTTTCCTGCAGATGCAGTGCATTCCTTTACGCGAATCAGCGAAGAGCCCGTGCGCGTCTTGGTGATTTACTCCCCTCCTTATGTCGAATCAAAAGAAAAAGGAGTCGCAGCATGAAGAAACTTTCCTTATGGATCGCGAGCGCAGCGATAGGCCTAGGGTTATCGCAAGCTGCTGTCGCACAATGGACGCCAACCAAGCCAATCAAAATGGTGGTGCCGTATGCCCCAGGTGGTGCGGCTGACTTAACCGCTCGTTTGATGGCAGAGCAACTCGGTCTTGCGCTCGGTCAAACCGTCATTGTAGAAAATAGAGCGGGTGGCGGCGGCATTATTGGTGCAGACGTCTTAGCGAAAGCGGTACCAGACGGATACACCATTAGTTTTGGCTCTGATCCACCGTTCACGATTAATCCGCACTTGCAGAAAGTGCCCTATGACCCGCTGAAAAGTTTCACACACGTAAGTTTGGTCGCAAACTTACCCTTGGTCCTAGTCGTCAATCCGCAAAAAATGCAAGTAAAAAACGTGGCAGAACTTGTTGCGTTAGCCAAGGCTAATCCTGGTAAGTTCACAATCGCCTCGTCGGGGAACGGCTCTTCGGGCCATTTAGCTGCTGAACTCTTCAAGCACGAAGCGGGTATCAACCTTGTACATGTTCCTTACAAAGGGCAAGCTCCCGCTAATACAGACATGATCAGTGGTCATGTGGATGTGACCTTCAGCTCTATTGGCGCAGCCGCACAGCACTTTACCAGTGGGCGCTTGATACCCTTGGCCGTGTCAACAAAAGAGCGGTTCACTGGGTTGCCGAACGTACCAGCTCTGGCCGAGACTGTTCCTGGCTTCGATATCGGTGTTTGGTTAGGCCTGACTTACCCCGCGGGTACACCACAGGCTGCGATTGATCGCATTAATCAGGAATCCGACAAGATTTTGAAAACACCCGCTGTCATACAACGCTTTGAAAAACTGGGCTACGTACCGGTGGGCGGCAAGCCCGAAGTGCTTACCAAGCGCGTTGAGACTGATTACCGAACTTTTGGCGATTTAATTCGCGCCAACAACATCAAAGGCGACTAAGCGTGAGGGGGTGATGAACCCCCCTCTCTGGCCGAACCACTAATTAAGCTTGAGATTGCCATTCTTAATCACGTTCGCCCACTTCGTCAGTTCAGCAGGTATCCGCGCCTTTGCTGAGTCAGTAGTGCCGCCAATTGTGATGATGCCAAGCGTCAAAAGCCTTTCTTTGACGTCGGCTTGTTGCAATACCACATTCGTTTCTCTATTCAACAAGCTAACGATGTCGGCAGGGGTACCCGTCGGTACGAATAATGTGTAGTTCGTTGCAGTTTCATAGCCAACTACTCCCGCTTCGGCCATCGTCGGCACATCTGGCAACATGGGAACTCTTGCGCGAGTCGCAACAGCCAATGCGCGAATCTTGCCTGACTTAATATGCGGCAAGTGTGCGGGCATGCTGTCGACTGATAGCTGTACACGTCCTGACATTAAGTCAGGTAAAAACTGCGTGGTACCTTTATAGGGAACATGCACGAGATCAACACCGGTCATCTGCATAAACATCTCGGCGTTCAAATGTTGCGAACCACCGATACCGGATGAGGCATAGCTCAATTTACCTGGCTGTGCTTTGGCTAGCGCAATAAGCTCTTGAACATTCTTAACCGGCAAGTCGGCATTGACGACCAGACCCACGGTCCCAAAGGCAACTTCGACAACAGGTATGAAATCGCGCTGCATATCAAACCCAAGATTCTTATGCACATGCGGCGCAATCGCGTAATCGGTGATGCTTCCCAGCATAAGTGTGTATCCATCTGCTGGACTCTTGGCAAGCGCATCTGCCCCGATCGTCGCACCGGCACCCGGTCGGTTCTCCACCGCAATAGTTTGTCCGATTCTTACAGACAACCGCTCTGCGATAAGACGTGCAACGGTGTCCACGCCACCGCCTGGCGGATAGGGCGCGATCATCTTAAGTGGTTTATTGGGATAAGACTGCTGCGCGAACGCATGCACTGACGTACCTAGCAGTGGCGTACCAGAAATCACCGCAATAGCAGAGATCAAACGACGACGAATCAATTGAGACATGGAACACGCTCCTTTTGTTTGACTTACCTCTTTCAATCTACGAAGAAACACCCTCGAACTGCCTGACTGCTACACCCAGCGCGACATCGCCCTTTAATCGATCTGCAACTTCAAATCTCCAATCAACCCACCCCAGACTCTCGCTTCGCTCTCAGCGCGCTTCTGAATATCCGCAGGTGTGCCAGGAATCGGGAAGAGAAACTGGTCATTGAGTTTTTGCGCAATCGGCGGATCCGTTAGGAATTGATTAACCGCTGCAGAGATTTTTTTCGTCACCGCTGCGTCCATTTTTGCTGGGCCAATCAAGGCATACCAACCAGGAAGCGCTGGCATATTCGGCGCAAGCTCTTTCAGTAGCGGCACCTCTGCCAACTGAGCGGAGCGACTTTCGCCGGACTGCGCTAGGGCAACCACCTTACCCCCTTTGATTTGGCTCAGACCTGTCGCGGTTGTGACGGTCATCAAGTCAGCCTCACCGGCAACCACAGCCATCAAGGCAGGTCCTGAGCTCTTGTAGGGAATATGGCGGATCTTTATGCCGGATCGCAGGCCAATCATTTCACTATAGAGGTGGGTCGAGTTGCCGACACCGGCACTCGCAAACTTCAAGACGTCTGGCTCCGCCTTCGCCTTCTTAATCAGATCACTCCACGATTTGATCCCACTGTTCATGCTTGCTACAAGAACAAAGCCTGCATCGGCAACAGGTGAGATGAACGTGAAATCTTTCAAGGGATCAAACGGAACGTTCTTGTATAAAAATTGGTTAAAGCTCACCAGGGAAACGCTGGTAAGCATGAGCGTATAGCCATCGGGCTGCTCACGCTGCACAAGCTGCGAAGCGATGATGCCGTTTGCGCCGGGTTTGTTGTCAACGACAACAGGTTGCTTTAAAGACTTCGACATATGCTCAGCGAGCATGCGCCCCACTAAATCAGCACCCGAACCTGGCGCCTGCGGAATCACAAGCTTGATCGGACGCGACGGGTACTCCTGACTATTTGCTAGATTCACAACAGTCGCGGACCACACACACACAACAGACGCAAACAAACGACGGAATACTTTTTGCATTTAAGTCATCCTAACAAGTAAGCAAAGTTTAGTTACTAGGGTAATTTCCATTTACTGCATATAGTATGGGTTATCTGAATATAAAGCGATCAATCATGTCTGACAACGATGCACGCAGCCCCGCCTGGAAAATTACGCCCTCTGAATATCTCGCCACGCGTCCAAGCACCTACACAATCGGAACACCCGATTCAAGATATCTCACGATGCCCGATGGTGTGCGACTAGCAATCGATGTTTATCTTCCTGAGAGCCCAACGCTCAAGCCCGGGACGCGCTTCCCGACGGTTGCCGTGCTGACACCTTATTACAGACGCTTTAAAGTAACTGGCCCCGGCGCTGAACCCTCACCTAATATTGCAATCTATCGCGATTTCTTTATCCCTCGCGGTTATGCAGTGATCGCGGTCGATGTGCGTGGCACCGGAGCTAGCTTTGGAACACGTGATTGCTTTCGGTCTCCGCGAGAGCGCGAGGACTATCGCGAAATTGCAAATTGGATCGTCGCCCAGCCATGGTCGAACGGCGCGATCGGCTCCACCGGGATTTCGTACCTGGGTGCTGCCGCATGCTTTTTAGCAAGTACGGGTCATCCAGCCGTCAAAGCGATTGCGCCATTGTTTTCTGTACATGACACGTACGCTGATCATGTATTCCCCGGTGGCATCAAATGCACAACCGTCACTGAAAATTACGATGATCTGGTTTCGGCCTTAGACCTCGATAGGCGTGACCTGTTGCAGCCCTACCCTTACTTCAATGACAAACGCTATGCAGGCCCTCAACCGGTGGATGAGGATCAAGATGGCGCGCTATTGGCGCAAGCACTCGTGCAACACCAAGATAGCTTTCGGATGCGTGACTTAGCACCTGAATTTGCGTTTCGAGAAGAAGCCGCATCGCACGATCCCAATATGCATAGCGGCTCGTTCAGCCCGTATTGGTATTTGGGCCAAGTGCCTGGTCAAGTCAACATACTTTCTGTTTCAGGCTGGTATGACGGCAGTGCGTTTGCCAACGGTTCAATCGCTCGTTTCTTGAGTAACTCCGGTGCAGATAACCGACTACTGCTTGGCCCGTGGGATCACGGCGCGCGCACCAATGGCTCACCATGGCGTGGCGGCGGTTCAAAACCTGAGTTCCAGATCTTGGCTGAAGTCTTACGCTTTTTTGATGAGCACTTGGCAGGGATGGATACCGGAATCAAAAACGAATTGCCCGTGCATTTTCACACTCTGCACGAAGAGAAATGGCAAGCAGCCGCGACCTGGCCACCACACGCAAAAAGCACGCGTTTATTTTTTGCCGACAAGGGCCAACTTCTACCTCAAGCGCCAAGCGCAGCATCCACCGCGCCCTATCAAGTGAGTTTTTCAACAAACACCGGGCAGCACAGCCGCTTTGAGCGTCTTGGCGCTTTGCCCGTTGAAGACTACTACGACGATTGGAATGCACACGAAAAACGCTTACTTTGTTTCTCGACAGAGCCCACAAACAATGCGCTTGAACTCTCGGGCCATTTAACGGTGCAACTCCGTGTGTCTAGCTCAGAGCATGATGCGAGTGTGTTTGTCTATATTTCTGAAGTCGATCAAGCTGGTCGCTCTTGGTACATCACTGAAGGCAGCTTGCGCCTGCTGCATCGTGCCGAGGCCAAACCGCCAGCAAGCTACAACGCCAACTGGGTCTATCGAAGCTTTCACCGCGAACAGGCAAAGCATATGCAGCCCGGTGTATTTGCTGACGTGAGATTTTCTTTGCTACCGATTTCTTGGACCTTACAGCCGGGTAGCCGTCTGCGTGTTTCAATCGCTGGTACGGATGCAGAACATTTTGCCCAAGTGCCACACGGTCGCCCGCCCTTGCTGAACTTTGCGCTAGGCGGAGAAAACGGATGCTTTATTGACGTACCGTATAGAAACGAGTGACATCCGAGATCTTTGACTACGTTCACTCACACGCGCCGCTGGCACTGTTGTCTTAACTTTATTTATTTTTTGCCAACAGTGTCAGCAAATCAGCCCGTACTGTTTCAATGTGTTTGACTAGCAAATCACAGGCTGGCTTAATTTTTTTCAATTTAGCCGCTTCAATTAAATTTGCATGTTCTTTTTCTGCGCGTTTGCGAGCCGCATTTGAAGAAAGCTGGACACGTGTGTAGCGATCACTTTTTTGAAGTAAAGCTGCAACCATTGCAGCAGTTTGCGGCAACTCGGCGCGACCATACAGCGTTGTATGCAATTCCGTGTTTAGCTTTCCCCACTGGGTTAAGTCTGCGTCTCTGATTGCAATCCCAAACTTTTTCTGAATCTCATCTAAGGCGGCAAAATCCGATTCAGTCAGTTTCTGTATGGAATCCTCAAAGAGCCGAGCCTCCAGAAGTTTGCGCAAGTCAAACACATCATTAATCTCGGCACGCGAAAGGCTCGTGACCACAGCGCCTTTGTGCGGGATCATTTGAATCAAACCCTCC
>JBILJY010000231.1:0-3763 GCA_044376975.1 Burkholderiaceae bacterium
CACCTTGTGCAATCACCACCGAGGCACTGAACTGGGCATCAGTCAGCCATTGCTCTTGCGTCACCAGGTGATGATGGATTTCAGGCAGCATGACCAGTGGCCCACCGACCGACGTCAAGGAAAACTGCAAGAAATAGCTAAGCAGATCGAACCAGTCTGACCATTGCATCACGATGCTTAGGGGCGTATTCATGCTTTGCCCTTCATTGCTTATCCTTCACTACAGCATCTTTAATCTTCAGATATGCAATGACACAAGCAATGCCACCCAGCCCAAATAAGATATAGGTCATGCGCCATTGGAATAGTGCCGTACCTACAAAACTGGCCACACCCAAGATTATGCAGAGCACTGGACCAAGAACATTGGTTTTCAAAGCCGACAACAGCTTAATGCCTGTCGCAGTGATTAAGCCTGCGGCCACAGCGCCCATGCCACGCAAGGCTGCGATGACCTCGGGATGATGTCCAAAAAAAGTATAGGCAACAGCCAGCAACAGCACGATCACTGAGGGCATGGCAAACATACCCACCACGGCTGCCACCGCACCACGCCAGCCAAAGTAGCGTGAACCAACAATCACGGCGATGTTCAACGCAGGAGGCCCCGGCATCGTGCGCGCCACAGCCCACTCTTCAATAAACTCTGCGCGCGTCAGCCACTTTTTCTTTTCAACCATCTCGCGTTCAATAAACGCAAGCACACCGCCAAAGCCCTGAAGGGCCAAGAGGCTAAAAGTAACAAATACCTCACGTATCGACTGCGGGCGAGGCCTTTCCAACGAAGTCATGCTGCTCTGCTTCCAACGATTAATTACGTAAGGCCTTCAACAAACGCTGCCCAGCTCTTCCATCAGCCGGCATGCCGACTTTAGCCTGAAAATCACTAATCGCTTTGCGCGATAGCGCTCCAATCAACCCGTCGACCTCGCCGATCTCATAGCCTCGTTTAATCAAAAGCTGCTGAATCTCGCGACGCTCGGCACGACTTGTCCCCGCATCGTCCGTTGGCCAAGGGGTCTTGAACACACCCCCGCCCGCAATACGGTCTGCCAAATGCGCAATCGACAAGCCATACGATTCAGCCGCGTTGTAGCTGTAAATCGCATCGAAGTTACGGAAGACCAAAAACGCAGGGCCTTTCGGCCCAGAGGGCAACAGCAAGGCCGCTTGTGTTGTATCCGTCACCCCAGCAGACTTCGCGCGTGCTGGCTCAATCGGTTTGATACCCGCGGCAGTCCATTGCGCTAACGGCTGCTTGGTGCGTCGGCCAGAAGGGCCTGCGTAATCCGCAGGCAACTTGACCTCATAGCCCCAGGCCTGTCCTTTTACCCAACCTGCCTTTTGCAGAAAATTCGCAGTGGAACCCAGCGCATCAGGCACGGAGTTCACGATGTCGCGCTTACCATCCCCATCAAAATCTACGGCCAAACGCTGATAGGTCGTCGGCATGAATTGGGTTTGACCAAACGCCCCCGCCCAAGAACCCACCAAGGCCTCTGGTGCAATATCGCCGCTCTGCAGAATACGCAGCGTGGCCAGGAGTTCGCCCTTAAAAAAGGCTTGCCGCTTGTTCGCACAGACTAGTGTGACGAGCGAGCGAATAATCTCTCGCCTGCCTTGAATCCGACCGTAATTGGATTCAACACCCCACACCGCAACAATCACGCGCGCATCGACACCATACTGTTGCTCGGCCTGCTGCAATACCTCCGACCATTTCTTCTGCATCGCGCGACCATCGTCGACACGCTCCTGATCAACCAGCCCCGCAACATAATCCCAGATCGCAGTGCGAAACTCCGGCTGAAAATCAAACGCCTTCAAGACATCCGGATCGGACTCAACACCTTTAGTTGCGGTATCAAAGGTTTTAGCGGTGATCCCTTGTGCAAGGACCTCTTTACGCAAGCCCGCCACACAGGCGTCTACATTCTGTCCGTGGCTCAGGCCAGACCATAGACCCAGCACACTCAATAGCCCTGCGGCAACAGCTTTAGTAAGAAAGGTTTGCATGGGTGCTGCCGCAGTCTGCCTCATCAAATTTAGCCTCTTCAATTTCACCTCTGCATTACCCGCGACGCATTTTGGCCATTAACGCGGTGACGTCTGAGGCTGAATGCTTTTCAAGCGAGAGTAAGACTTGCAGCAGTTGCTCCACGACAGCAGAATCTTGTCCCTCAGCATTGTGACGATACTTCGCGATGATGTCCTCGTCCGACGCGGGATTCTCTGGCTCACCCTTGGCAAGCGGCACGTCCACGTTATACGTGGCACCCTTTGTTGTCTTCAAGACAATCGAGGCACCACGACTAGCAGGATAGGCCTTTGCCCATTTGTCATCGAGCGTGGCATTGATGCGATTCGCCAAGCCTTGAATCTCTTTGTTCGCCACCACCGATTGCACGTAACGATCTTCACCCACATCGCCATAATAGGCAGCCATTGCGACCGAGTACGCCAGACTAAATTTCGCGCCTTCAGCGGAATCAGGGATTTCTTTTGCGCCACAGAAACTAATCGCAACAGGATAGGTTGCGATATCAACCGACTGAATATCGGCAAACTTAAGCTGATGCTTACGCATGATTTCTTGCACACCATCTACCGTGGGATGCACGTGACGACAGGCCGCATGCAGTTTGATGTACTGATCATGCAAATAGAAATGAGACCCGAGGCCTTCAAATAGCGCATCAAGTTTGACTTCATCGGCCATCGCCTTAAACAAGCCCTTCTGCCCTTCAAGCGCCGTCACGGGTCCGTTCGCGCCGCGCTTGGCCAAGTCCACCGACAACACGCCCGCCATCGCTGCTTTACCTGGATGCAAGGGCTTGACCATCGCGCCTTCTGTCAAGATCTGCAACAGACCTGCGCCTTGCAAGGCGGCAATCGACATCGCACTCGCCATCTGCTCTTTATTCAAGCCGCCAAGCACACCACAGGCGGCCGCAGCACCCAAGACCCCCAAGGTACCCGTCGTATGAAAGCCGCGACTCAAGTGCGAAGGATTCATCGCCTTGGAAATACGGTTCACGATCTCGTAACCCATAATGACCGATAGCAAGAGTGACTGGCCGCTCGCTTTGTTTGCTTCAGCATAAGCCAAGGCAGCCGGGATGACAGCCACCCCCGCATGCACCCCGCCAAAACGATACCCATCGTCCATGTCGAGCGCGTGTCCACTCACGCCGTTGCCGAGCGCGGCGTGTAAGGCGGGGACTTTAGCCGCCGAACCAAACAGGGTCGCCTCAGGCTTACCTTGCAGATCGGCTAGATAGTCGATCATCATTTTCGGAAAGTCCATTTTTAAACCGGCAATCGCGACGCCGACTAAATCGATCATCAAGAGCTTGGACTTGTGCACGACCTCAGGAGGAATCTGCTCAAATTTCCCTGCGCAGAAGTAGTCTGCGAAGGTCTGCAAAATAGTTTGTTCTTTGGTCGTCATGACAAGGCTTCCGAGAGTCAGTTAGGCAAGAGAGTAGAGAAAGTTAACGATACAAAATTAGTTATTCGCTTGAATATTGGCCTCACGCGCCACTTTGCGCCATTTTTCAACTTCGGTTTTGACGTACGCCGCTGTTTGCGCAGGGCTATAAGGCATGGGCTCAGCGCCCTCCTTGGCAAATAATTCCTGCATATCGGCGTCTTGGCTCACGTCACGAATGGCTTGGTTCAAACGATTGACAATCGCGTCAGGTGTTTTGGCGGGCGCGAATACCACCCACCACACATCGACTTCGTACCCTGGCATCAACTG
>JBILJY010000232.1:0-3737 GCA_044376975.1 Burkholderiaceae bacterium
TAATGTCTTGTGTTTTGTACTGGGTTCCATCCTGCAAGGGCTGCAACATAATGTGCGGAATATTCACGCCGATAATGTTCGTGCCATCCGCTGGGTAGGTGTTCATTTGACTCCAGACTAGCGCTCCGCCCGCACCCGCCCGATTGATCACGACCATTGGCTGCTTAAATTGCTTAACGGAGAGGTCAGATTGGAGACGCGCCACTACGTCGGACTCACCACCCGGTGGAAACGGGATGATGTACTGAATAGGCTTATCAGAAAAAACTTGCGCCTGTACCGCCACCGAAGTGATCAAGGATAGGCCAGCCAAGCTTGCCGCCGAAACGAGTTTTAAGAATTGCATGCAGAATCTCCAGTACGGTCAGGTCTTACTTATTATTGGTAGCTTGAGTTTAGCTTAGTCTAATAAACACGTATTACAAACATGATATCTAAAAAACCAGCTTTCAAAAGAAGCTAGTTACTCCTGACGGTGCCAATAGCGATGGTTTAACGCCCGTTGGCTGCGAACAATTAGCGCAGAGTGCACAGACTGCACCTCGATCGCACCATGACGATCAGAGCGCCAAAGCGTTGAGCCGACTTGTCGCCAACGCCTCTCCACCAGCGGATCCGGATGCTGAAAGCGATTCTGATAACCAACCAATGCCAACGCATGCCGTGCACCGACCGCGTCAACAAACTCAGTACTTGAGGAAGTTGCCGACCCATGATGAGGAATCACGACCACATCAGCTGCTAGCGCATTGCGCTGCCACCCCACCAACGCACGTTCTTGTTGCGCTGGGAGGTCTCCCGGCAGCAAAGCGGTGTGATGTTGTCCAGAAATCTTTAGGACACAACTCTGAGCATTTGTCCGTATTTTGGACACTGCTTTGACGCCTTGCTTACCCGGAGTTAACACGTGGCTTGCCTCCTGCGGGTGCAAGAAGGTAAAGGTCACACCATCCCAATGCCAGGTCATCCCAGCAATACACCGCTGAAGGTTTAGCGAGGTGTTTCGCCTTGAGCTCGCCTCATCCATCGCTAAGGTACGAGAGCGTATGCGACGACGACGCAAGCGCTCTTGCAAAAACAAGCCAACGTCAAAAGACGCATAGGTTAGCGGGATTGTAAGTTCAGCATACAGAGACTCCAACCCACCCGTGTGATCGATATCAGCATGGGATAAGACGAGTGCATCAAGCGCTCGTACACCAAGCGCTCTGAGCACCGGAATAACAATACGTTGCCCTGCATCAGTCTGACCCATCGCCGGCCCCGCATCAAACAATAGATGATGTTGTGCTGTACTTATCAATATTGCAGTGCCTTGGCCAACATCCAATGCCAGAAGACTCCAATCACCTGAAGCGGGCCGCTGCGGTTGCCACGCAAGGGCGGGAAGCATAAACACCCACCCCGTCCAGCGTACGGGGGTTCCACGCGGCAATAAGGCCCACGCGGCGCCCGCCAAGGCCACAAATAGCCAGGTCAACGGCATCGCTGACACGCTAAACGCACCCCACGGCGCTTGCGAAAGCCAGGTAATGGGAAGCAAGACCGTCTGGAGCGCTGCATGACCACACCAGGCAAGCCACGCGGCGAGAGAGTCAATACCTGGAAAGACCGAGACCAATGCAAGCAATAGTGCCAAGGGCGTAACGACGAACGTCACCACCGGAATTGCCAACGCATTGGCGAGGGGTGAGCTGAGCGACACTTGCTGAAACAAAAATGCTAAGGGCGGTGTCATCGCAACCGTAATTAGCCACTGTAAGCGCGTAGCCTGGCTCAATGCGCTCCACAAGCGCTGCGGCAAGCTCTCAGACCGACTACTTGCGAGCACTCCGTGCGCAGCGCTAAACAGCACAGCAACCGCTCCAAAAGAGAGCCAAAACCCAGTCGCCAGTGGTGCCCAAGGATCGATCACCACCAACACACCTGCGGCAAAACACAATACTCCCGACATCGAGACTGGCAATCTGAGTGAAAGCGCAGCGCCTACTACGAGCAGCATAAAAAATGTCCGTCTTGCTGGCACCCCCCAACCTGCAAGTAAGCAGTAGCAAAAGGCGACCACGACTGAGGCCATTGCAGCTAACACTCGTGCAGGTATCCATTCGCACAGAGCCCTGCGTTGCCAGCGCACCCGGCGACTTAACCAAAACATCACAAGCCCACCCATTGCCGCAATCATCGTCACGTGGGAACCTGAAATGGATACGAGGTGTGTGATGCCCGTCAGGTTAAAAACACGCCAATGCCTCTGATCAACGCTATCTTGATCCCCAATCGCCAGTGCGATCAGTACGGCACCGTAGCGCTTATTTTCTAAATGTCGGCGCATGCACGTACGCAATGCTTGACGCACCCGACCCACAACAACCACTAGGCTCGCCCACGAGTCGTCCCTCTGCCAGATCGGCGCGCCGCGCACGCGACCGAGCGCACGCACATTTCGGGCAAACGCGTGACCTTCATAATCAAAACCGTGCGGATTAGCGAAACCTCGAGGTGCACGCAAAATCAGTGCGGCACGCCAAACTTGCCCTGGCATAAGTTCCCGCTCTTGAGGCTGCGGCGTAGATCGCCACACGATTTCAAGATGACGTGGAACACCCAAAGGCACTGGATCGAGAACTTGTGCATCAAATCGAAAACTATCGGACTGGTCTCGCACCATAGATTCAATACGGAAGACGACACGCGTAACCACATTCTCAAGGGCAGGATCGAGCCGGTCCTGCAGCCGAAGGTCAGCGCGCCACACCACCCACATCAGCATGACCAACCCTGAAATAAGCAGGACCAGCAGTCGCTCGCAACCTCGCAGCCATTTAGCACCCAGGGTTCTTGTGCCCAATCGCATACGCTCGACGCGTCGCAACGTGCAACAAAACGCTAGCAGCGCCACCAAAGCGCCAGTCACCTGACTTAGCATTGCCCAATCCGGCAACACTGCTAGTGTCAATGCGAACGAACTGACGAACACGCACAATAAGCCTAGAGCCCTTCCCATTACCCCGCCGCGCAAAGCACAAAATAGTGCAAGCGATCGAGAAGTAATTCAAGCCCTAGTGGATCGACCTAGCAAGGTAACTCTACGAGGATGCTCGAGGTAAGCGCAAGGTAAGCCTCAAGCCGCGATGCTCAGTATTTTCTGCATGCAAGCTGCCACCATGCAGCACGGCAATACTGCGCGCAATGCTCAACCCGAGGCCTGTTCCACCAGTATCTCGACTACGCGAACCCTCTACACGATAAAACGGCTCAAACAACATGGCGAGCTCGTTCGCAGCCACGCCAGCACCCTCGTCCTCAATCACGATCTGTAGCATCTGCCTTGAGTCGGTTATCTGTACATGAGCGACTTCACCGTACTTCACCGCATTTTCAATCAAGTTCGCAAGACAGCGTTTAAGCGACTGCGGCCGGCATAATAGTTCGCTGTGAGCCTGACCATCGATATGCACGACATGCCCTAATTCCCCACTGTCAGTTTGGAGCAACTTCAACAACAAGTTGATATCCGTTGTCCGCACAGGCTCGCCATCCTGCACTCCACGCATATAGTCAAGCGTACCACTGACCATCGCTTCAAGCTCTGCAAGGTCTTGTTTGAATTTAGCTTGCGTGACCTCATGTTCTAGTAGCTCAGCACGCAACCGCATGCGGGTGATGGGCGTTTTTAAGTCATGCGACATGGCGGTCAATATGCGGGTGCGGTCACTCAGATACTTCGACAAGCGAGC
>JBILJY010000233.1:0-3728 GCA_044376975.1 Burkholderiaceae bacterium
CAAGCATCGCGGGTTCACATAGCTGTCGACGCAAGCTGCCAACAACGACCTTTGTACCCGTATCCACGAGCTCAATCAGTGCAGACGGACCCAGCGAGAACTTTTTCCCGCCAATCACGCCGCGTCGCCCGATGCCCTCACCATCCGAAAGTTTGAGGACGCGCGCACGCGCTTCATAACGCTTGGAAAACTTACTTTCAGTTGCATTGAACACGGCATCAAAAGTATTCCCTTCACCCGCGGCATGACACTGCTGCGCCAACTCAGGGTCTACGAACACACCCAACACGACACCTGGAATCTTCGCGTCATTAAAGGCCTTGAGCATCCAAGCCGTGTTACCCCGACCGCCACCCCCAGGATTGTCTGCCACATCGGCAAACAGCAAAGGAACTTTCGTGTCGCGCGCCCGCGCAACCGCCTCGGGCACCTCAAGCATATCCGGCACGTAGCGTGCACGATCCGCCCAAGCAGCGCGCGCAATTTTTATGGCGCACCGCTGTGCAGCCGCTAGATCGCCGCGCGAGGTGACACAGATGGTGATACCGCACTTTGGCAAGTCTGAAAAAACAAAACCAGCCGACACCGAAACGTTTGCGATCGGTCCTTCGGAAGGCTTCTGCATCATCGCCGTCCCCATTTTGATCAAATCAGCATACGGACCGCGCGCCGACAGTAAGGTCACAGAGGGAGGCGTGATGGGCAAACGAATAAAAGCCTTTTCTGTCTTAACGCCATTCAGAATTTCCTTGAGCAAATCGGCTGCTTCCGCCGCACGCTCACGCTGATCAACGTGCGGGTTGGTGCGATAACTGATCAAACCATCCAGCGCATCTACTGTCCGCTCAGACACGTTGCAATGCAAATCATGCGTCGCCACGATCGGCACACTCGGACCCACAATAGAGCGAATAAGCTCCATCATGTCACCCTCGGTGTCATCGAGATGCTCCGCGCTTGACGCGCCGTGATTGGCTACAAAGACAGCGTCCACGGGTAGTACCGCACGCAAGCTTTTGCCCAGCTTGGACATAAATTCTTCCCAGACCTCACGCGTAACCGGCCCGCCAGGAGGCGCTCCGATTACGATCGTCGGCGCCGGCACCCAAGAACCTAATTCATCCATGCGCGCGTAAAACCCAGTTACTTCGGCTGGCAGATTACTGGTCTGACGGGCGAGCTCAGTAATCTCCTCTCCTTCTCGCCAACAAGAGCGTGTGAAATCCTCACGAATCGAAACAGGAGAAAATGCATTCGCCTCGAGGGCGAACCCCGTAATGGCAATCTTTGGGTTCAACTTAGACATCAAACAGACTCCTGCTCATTAAGCTTTACGCAACGTATAGAACAAGGGCATTTGCTCTTGGAAGTCTACCCAGCCCTTACGCAAGGCAGATACTTGATAGGTCGCACCTAAAGGTATGTACGGGACATCTTCAAATACTTGGAGCTGCAACTCACTGCAAATCTTCTTTTGCGCCTCAAGGCTAGTAGCGTTGAACCAATCAAGCCTGAGCTGTTCGATTCTTTCGCTGGTTGGCCAGCCAAACCATGCCTTCTGACCCGATCCGCGTATCGCCAGGTGTCCTGCGGGATCCAAATTATTTGGACCAGTAATCGCCGTGAAGGTCACATTCCAGCCGCCTGCCGATGGCGGCTCTTGACTATTGCGCCGCTGCATCAACGTGCCCCAGTTCATCGCCTGTAGATCTGTTTTAATCCCAAGCTTCTTAAAGAGGTCGACTGTCATTAGAGCTGCCGTATGAAATACGGGATAATCGACTGGGTCAAGAATCACGACCGTTTCGCCCTTATAACCGGCCTCTTTGATCATCGCACGCGCGCGTGCCAAGTCGCGTTTACCAGTTATTTTTTCCATGCCAGCTTTGCTATCCATGGGAGAGCCTGGAACAAACACCCCACACTTATCATTCCAGTACTCAGGGAAGTCAGGCCCATTCATCCCCATCATGTACTCAGTCTGGCTCACGGCAGCCAAAATCGCCTGACGCATCAGTTTGTTATTGAAGGGGGCATGCAAATGATTAAAACGCAGCAGCGAGATCGACGGTAGCGTACGCTTGATAAGAATAATGTTCTTATCTTTCTTTAGGACTGGGAGAAAGTCACTATCAACGTGCTCCACACCATCGACTTCATTGTTTTGTAAGGCCGCAATTGAGGTCGCGCGGTCCGGAATAATCTGCCAGCGCACTTGCTCGATATGAACGATTTTAGGGCCAGAGGTGAACTCAGGCTTGGTCTTATCTCGCGTCGGCACATAGTCAGTAAATCGCTGGTAAACCGCTTGCGAGCCAGAAACCCATTGATCGTGTAAAAAGCGAAACGGGCCAGAGCCATTCATCACTTTTACTTGCACGTTATCAGGTGTCAGGGCAAGCTTTTCCGGCATGATGCAGGCCATGCTGCCTGTTGGACGTGCAATGGCATGCAACAACAAAGGGAAGGGCTTTTTAAGCTTAAATTCGATCGTTTTGTCATCAAGGGCGGTCAGGCTTTCGGTCGCCTCCATCAAAGAGCGTCCCATCAGATCTTTTTTAGCCCACCGATTCAAACTCGCTACGGCGTCCGCTGCGCGGACAGGCGAACCATCATGAAATTTCAAATCATCACGCAGCATCACCTTCCAGAGAAGGCCGGAAGGATCACGCACGTGACCTGCTGCCATTTGAGGATGGGGCTGATACTGATTGTCTAGGCCATACAACGTATCGAAGACAAGCTGCGAATGGATGTTCGTAATGAATACTGTACTAAACATGGGGTCAAGGATTGTTAAATCCGCATGCGGCACCCAGCGAAACAGCTTGGCGGGCGCAGAACTTTGCGCTCTCAGTACCTGCGGAGATGTGAGTGCTGCGACCGAGGCTGAGGATGTCACTAAAAATTTTCTACGATCCATCTGTACGCTCCTGTGTTAACTACATCAATACAAACCACCAATCTTATGTTTTGCGACAAAGTGTCCCTCACCGACCTGCACCAGTGGTTCGACCACAGGCAGATCAGTCAACGCTCTTGCAGGGCTCGGGATTTCAGAGAGTTCAAGGCTACGTGCGCGCCGAACCGTAGGGTCGGCGATCGGCACCGCAGCCATTAACTTTCGCGTGTAGGGATGTTGAGGATTCTCAAAGATCACGTTGCGAGGACCGAGCTCGACAATCTGGCCCAGATACATAACGGCCACGCGATGACTTACCCGCTCGACCACCGCCATATCGTGAGAGATAAACAAATAGGAAATACCCAAATCATCCTGCAAATCAATCAATAGATTAACGATCTGCGCGCGAATCGAAACATCCAAAGCGGATACCGCCTCGTCAGCGATGAGCACCTTCGGATTGACAGAGAGCGCACGCGCGATACAAATACGCTGCCGCTGCCCACCAGAAAACTCATGAGGCCAGCGGTGGATCGTCGCAGGATCCAAGCCAACGCGCTCCATGAGCTCAGCGACGCGACGGTCAGCCTGCGCACCGTGAGCCAATCCTTGAATGATGAGAGGCTCTTTTATACACTCACCGATTCGCATCCGAGGATTCAGCGAGGCAAAGGGATCTTGGAAAACAAACTGTACATTTTGACGTAGTTCACGCAGCGCGCGTGCACTGGACTGAACAATCGGCTTTCCGGCAAATGAGATTTGGCCTGATGTTATTTTTGTCAAACTCATCAAGGAACGGCCGGTGGTTGTCTTGCCACAA
>JBILJY010000234.1:0-3727 GCA_044376975.1 Burkholderiaceae bacterium
AGCCCATGCCGGCTGGAAAGGCTTGGCGG
This sequence comes from Burkholderiaceae bacterium, assembly GCA_044376975.1. GTDB lineage: Bacteria > Pseudomonadota > Gammaproteobacteria > Burkholderiales > Burkholderiaceae_B > Zwartia. Next base: position 30 of record JBILJY010000234.1, read on the forward strand.
GCGGCGTACTCGAAGCAATGGTTGGACAACTGCTGCGTAAGCGCCAGATGCTGGATCGCAGCAGTGCTTGCACCTGGCACGCATGGATTGGTCCTGGTATCGGTGCTCGTGCGTTTCAAGTGGGCGAGGATGTGCGCTTGGCTTTTGGCTCGGATGGGGACCCGGGCACAGGCCTTTTTGTGGTGGATCCGGTCGAGCTCGGCAAGTGGCGTGCCGACTTAGCGGGTTTGGCTGAGCGACGATTGTTGCGTCTTGGCATCCAGCAGGTCGAGAGGTCTGACTGTTGTACCGTGACTGATCACACTTCAGAGGGAGCTAAGAAATTCTTTTCTTACCGTCGAGATCGCCAGACGGGACGCATGGCAACACTTGCCTGGTTGGGCTAAGCAAATCACCCAATTGACAATCACCTTATTGCAGCGCACGATTCTTATTGCGCTGCAAAATGAAGTCAAAACCTTCCGATAGGATTTTGAATTGAACTTTCCCTTCCCTGAAGGTTGGCAAATTCCAACCGGGGTGCCCTCCGAGACACTCACAAAAATCCAGCAAGACTTTATGCAAGGCTGGCAGCAACTCTCCCAGGACGCCTCGAGCGGTCAATTGGCTCCAATAAAAGACCGACGCTTCGCTGCACCCGCTTGGGCGAGTAGTCCAGCACATTTAATGATGGCGCATTTGTACCTTTTGTCGGCGAACGCGATGGGCAAAATGGTCGCGGCTTCTGACGTGACGCCTGACGTGAAGGACCGTTTACAGTTTTCAGTCATGCAGTGGGTCGATGCGTTATCTCCCGCTAATTTTTTTGCGACAAATCCTGACGCACAGGCTGCTTTAGTCGATTCGGGTGGCGAAAGCCTAGTCGCGGGCTTAAAGAATTTGTTATCAGATGTGCAGCGGGGGCGTATTAGTCAGACCGATGAAACAAAGTTTCAGGTTGGCGAGAACGTAGCGACGACCCAGGGTGCGGTGGTGTTTCAGAATCGGTTGTTTCAACTGATTCAATATGCGCCATCCACCGCCACTGTATTTCAGCGTCCGATCTTGTTGGTACCACCCTGCATCAACAAGTTTTATATTTTAGATCTCCAGCCAGAGAACTCGTTTGTCCGTCATGCGGTAGAGCAAGGCTTCACGGTATTTCTGATGTCCTGGCGCAATCCCTTGGAGGAAGACAAGGATGGTATCGATCGCGCAACATGGGATGACTATCTAGAAGAGGGCGTGCTCAAAGCGATTGACGTGACGCGTGAAATCTCCGGTCAAAAGCAGATCAATGCGCTGGGCTTTTGCGTCGGGGGCACGGTATTGGCCACAGCGCTGGCAGTCGCTGCAGCGCGTGGCGAACAACCGGTCGCCGCTTTAACCATGTTGACTTCAATGGTTGATTTTAAAGACACTGGGGCACTCGGCGTCTTTGTCGATGAGCAACATGCCAAGTTGCGTGAGCAGCAGATTGGTCAAGGCGGCTTGATGTCTGCGCGTGAGCTCGGCGCAACGTTTTCATTTTTACGTCCGAATGAATTGGTGTGGAACTATGTGGTTTCCAACTATTTGAAAGGTGAAACGCCGGCAGCGTTTGACCTGTTGTTCTGGAACGGCGATAGCACCAATTTGCCCGGGCCCTTCTTCACTTGGTATTTCCGTAATACCTACCTCGAAAACAAGTTGCGTCTGCCAAATAAGCTGACTTGTTGTGGAGAGCGTATCGATCTACGCAAGTTGAATGTGCCTACCTATATTTATGCGTCGCGGGAAGATCATATTGTTCCCTGGCGCTCGGCCTTTGCCTCGATGTCTTTGTTCTCCGGTGACAACCGTTTTGTGCTCGGTGCCTCTGGCCATATTGCAGGTGTGATCAATCCACCGGCTAAGAAAAAGCGCAATTACTGGGTCGCGAGTGATAAGGCCTCGCACACCGATCCAGCGAAGTGGGAAGCACAGGCTACTGAAGTGCCGGGAAGTTGGTGGCCGGATTGGTACGAATGGTTAGCCACGCACAGCGGCAAGAAGATCAAAACGGGCAAGTCCTTGGGAAATACAAAGCACAAGGTAATTGAGGCAGCGCCTGGATCCTATGTAAAGGTCAGAGCAGTTTAGTGTGGTGCCAAGCCGAAAACCTCGGCAAAGGGAGAAGACGATGAGTACAAAGATTGCTTACGTAACCGGTGGTATGGGTGGCATCGGCACCGCAATTTGTCAAAGATTGTCCAAAGAAGGAATGACTGTGATTGCTGGTTGCGGTCCGAGCCGTGATCATCAGCAATGGATTGATGAGCAGGCAGCCTTGGGCTACACATTTTACGCATCGGTGGGTAATGTCTCGGATTGGGAGTCCTGCTCGGCGGCCTTCAAAAAGGTGCGCGACGAGCATGGTCCGGTGGATATCTTGGTAAATAACGCAGGTATCACGCGCGATGGCATTTTTCGCAAAATGACGGCAGACGATTGGCGCGCTGTGATGGATACAAACTTGAATAGTTTGTTCAACGTGACCAAACAAGTGATTGATGGGATGGCTGATCGCGGTTTTGGTCGCATCGTCAATATCAGCTCTGTAAACGGGCAAAAGGGTCAGTTTGGTCAGTGTAATTACGCGACAGCAAAAGCAGGCATTCATGGTTTTACAATGTCGTTGGCTCTTGAGGTTGCGAGCAAGGGCGTGACGGTGAATACCGTATCGCCCGGTTATATCGGTACCGATATGGTTCGTGCGATTCGGCCAGATGTGCTTGAAAAAATCGTATCGACCATTCCCGTTAAGCGTTTGGGACGTCCTGAGGAAATCGCGTCGATTGTGGCGTGGATCGCCTCGGAAGAATCGGGCTTTTCAACGGGTGCCGACTTCTCGCTAAATGGTGGTTTGCATATGGGCTAAGCCCACTGTAGTTAAAATTAAAACAAGTATTGGGGAATGTAATGACTGAAGCAGCAGATACAACCGTGCGGTTGATTAAGAAGTATCCCAACCGTCGGTTGTACGATACACAAACGAGCACCTACATTACCTTGGCTGATGTCAAGCAATTGGTGCTCGAGAACGAGTCTTTCAAAGTAGTCGATGCGAAGTCCGCTGAAGACCTCACACGCAGCATTTTGTTGCAGATTATTCTTGAAGAAGAAAGCGGTGGCGTGCCAATGTTTTCTTCAACGATGCTTGCCCAAGTTATTCGCTTTTATGGCCACGCCATGCAAGGGATGATGGGCTCGTATCTCGAGAAAAACATCCAAGTCTTTATGGAGGTGCAAGACCGAATGGGTGAGCAGTCAAAAGGTCTGTATGGAGGCGCGAATCAATTCTCGCCCGAGGCTTGGACGCAGTTAATGACTGCTCAAACCCCTGCTCTGCAAAACATGATGAATAGTTATGTGGAGCAAAGTAAAAACTTATTCTCTGCTTTCCCATTCGCGCCAACAGGCGCAAACGAGAAAAGCAAGAGCTAGGCTTGAGCGATGCGTTTGGCGAGGTGATCAAGTGCTTCTTGCACTTGGTCCACTAGTATCAAACAGAGGTGCCCTGGCTGCATTTTTGCTAGCGCCGTATCAATGGCAATAAACTCGCCACGAATCTCTATGATTTCTTTTGTGCGTGTCGCGTTTTTCAGGCCCAGCTGTAGCAGTGCCAACACTTCACCGTCTTCGCGCCCGCGCTGACATTGATCCTGATACAGAATGGCTTGGTCGAAGGATTTTCCAAG
>JBILJY010000062.1:0-13072 GCA_044376975.1 Burkholderiaceae bacterium
GTCGGCTCATCACGCAAAATATACTCCAACAACTCGATCATGGATGCAGTGCCCATCGACAAGGTGTTCGAGAGAACAATTGGCAGTATTACTAAATATTTTCCTGATCTGACTCGCTTGGCCTTAGAAGATGATCTGCCTGTGCGAGTCGTGGGTGGTAAAACGAACAAGGTGCTAGAGGCTTGTCTGCCGATTGGCAACCTATCTTTTGGCGACGGCGTACAGGCCCATTGTGACATCGGGATCTGGATGCGTAGTGTCGGCGATCCGATTATTGGCGAACTAGCGTATTCCTATCGCATCACGGATACGAATCGGGACGACTCAAAAGCACACAAACGAGCTGACAAGTTTTTTGAACAACTCCAGCTCGCTATTTCCGATTGGCTTGCGACAGGTACAACCAAGACTGCTTTAATTTACGGAATTCCTGAATGAGTGGAGAACCTTCAAGGACTTGCCCTAACAATACGACAACACTAACTGACGAAAAAGTTAGCTTGGTCACGCTCTTCGTTGAGTTTTTATTGATCGGTGCAGTCAGCTTTGGTGGTGGCATTGTTGCTTACGAAAAAATCCTACTTACTGAGAAAAAGAAGTGGTTAAGTCAGGACGAATTCATGGCAGCACTGGCCATCAGCCAGACGATGCCAGGGTTGAATTCAGTCAATCTAGCGATACTCGCTGGCGACAAGTTGCGCGGAAGTTTAGGCGCTTTTGTAGCAATGTTTGGCTTGATTTTGCCAGGGTCACTATTCGTCTTGATTGCGGGCTATGCCTACAAAGAGGGACAAGATCATCCGATCGTTAATCTCTTGTTGGCAGGAATTGCTGCATGTGCGACGGGATTGTTAGCAGCGATCACCTATAAGCTTGGAGCTGATCTGTTCAAGCAGATCAGGCCCCTACTGATCATCGGTGCGACCTTTATCTTAATGAGTGTCCTTCACTTGTCGCTGATTTTGGTGCTGCTGATTATGGTGCCCATTGCAATTGCAATCTATAGGCCAAGGGGCACTTGATGAGTGTGCTGATTCATCTCTGTCTCACCTTTGGAATGCTATCTCTGTTGGCTGTTGGGGGTGGTACCGCGGTTATTCCTGAAATGCAGACGGTGTTGAAGTCGAGTTTTAATATCGATCACACGACCTTTGTGCATGTCTACAGTTTGGGGCAATTAGCACCAGGTCCCAATATGTTGATGGTGTTGATCTTTGGCTTGCAGATTGCGGGTATGTTGGGTGCTGGAACAGTACTCGTATCGTTTTTTTTACCCTCGAGTATCCTGTGTTTGATGGTCGGTCGACTCTGGGCGAAGCTAGGCGAAAGCCCCTGGCGCCGCGCGGTTCAGAATGCGCTGGAACCCATTTCGATTGGGTTAATGTGCTCGGGTGTGTGGTCGGTGGCGAAGGCCTCAATCAATGGGCCGGTCTCGATGGGGCTCGCCGTGCTGGCTTTAGTCGTGATCCTATTTAGTCGCCTAAACCCGGTCTATATGATTCTTGGGGCAGGGAGTGTTGGGGCTTATTTGATGCACGCTACTGGGGTTGCGTAGCGTGTCTATGGATGTCTCTAAACGAGCTTATCCACTGATTTGGTCCGAACCACTTCACCCGAATTGAACTTCTCATGGTTTGCTTCGACCTCGTCTAGGTCATACAGATAATTGACCATGAGCCCAGCCGATTCTCTTAAGCCCTTTTTCGATAAGTCCGCGGCCCAGTTAAGCCGGTAAAGCCTTGCACCATTGCCAAGGTGAAACTTCGCCACGGGACTACCCGAACGATGTGTAGAGAAATGAAGCAAGTAGATCGCGCATAAAGTTTGTAGCGCATCTTTCTCGATGTCGGGCGCACTAGCAGGCATCCAACCCTCGAGCACGCGCTGGGCAATGGTTTTACCTTTGAGACCAATTTGCCGAAGCGCCTTGTCGAACTTCTCAGCGACTACGGCATCTTGTTCGAGCGCGGTGAGATCTACTGGTTTAGAAATCCAGTCAACGAATCCCGGAATCGGAGATAAGGTGACAAAGGTTTTTAAGCTGGGAAACTCGGCTTTCAGCTGATCGGCGACGCGCTTGATCAGGAAGTTTCCGAGCGAGACACCACGCAGACCAGCTTCGCAATTGCTGATCGAGTAAAACACGGCGGCCTTGAACTTTGTTGATTCACTTGGTGTTGACTTCTTGTCGACGAGTGGGCCGATAGCCTTTGGTATCTCAGCCACCAAGGCGACCTCGACAAAAATCAGAGGCTCGTCTTGCAGCTGGGGATGGAAAAATGCAAAACAGCGGCGATCAGGCTGAAGTCTGCGCCTTAAATCATCCCAGCCATCGATGGCATGCACCGCTTCGTGATGAATGATTTTCTCTAGCACCAAGGCTGGCGAGTTCCAGTCAACCCGATGCATCTTAAGAAAGCCTGGATTAAACCAGGAGGACAGTAAGTGCCGGATGTCGTAATCCAGAGCGGCTAAATCGCGACGCTTGTCGAGCAGTTTTAATATTTCTCGCCGCATCGTCAGTATCGTTTTTGTGCCTTCAGAGGCGCGGTTAATGCGTCGTAATAATTCTTGCCGTGGTGACTCGGTGGCGCGCGTTAACTTAATTAGGTTTTGTGCCGTGGCCTCGCCTGCATACGCAGCTGCTGCTTCAAGTACAGCTTTTGGATTTGGATTAAATTTTTCAGCTAGCAGCGTGTAAAACGCCATGCGCCCTTCGTGATCGAGTGCCGCGTAGTGGCGAATGACATCGTGCGCCATACTTGAGCTGTTCGCTTCACCCGGACCAGACATGAGTCGCTTGACCGCCTGATTCGTTTTCGTCAGATTCCGCGAGCGAACAATGTTTTCTAATAAGGTCATGACGAGCCTTTGTATCGTTGGCGCCAGCCGTCACAGATCAAGCGCCGTTGCTGCTAGCCTGCGGACTCAGTTCTTAAAAAAAGAAAAGAGCTCTTGATAAGTCTCTTGTGGAGCTTGCTCAGTGGGATAGTGTCCGCAAGGTAACTCAACCATTCGAACAACATTTGCGCAATACTTCGGCCACTCGATCCGTGGGTCATGGTGATGCGACGTGTGGCTCTTTGCACCCCACAATACTAGCGCAGGCGGTTGTACCTTTCGACCCGCCTCAAAGTCGGCCGTATCCATTGGCAAGTCAATTTTGAAGGCAGCCCGGTAGTCTTCGCAGACCCCATGAATATTTTCTGGAGTGCAGACGCGGATGTACTCAAGAATTTCTGCTTCCGTGAACCCACCTTTGCCTGGACCTTGTTTCATTAGTTTGTCACGAATATAGAATTCTTCGTGACCCTTCAATAACCGTTCTGGAAATCCCTTTGGTTGCGCCATGAACCACCAGTGATACAGATCCATTGCCATTTGCGCTTGAATATCCTTAAAGACACAGTGCGTGGGAAGGATGTCGAGAAATGCGACGCGTGTAACCTTATCGGGATGATCCATCGCAAGACGAAAGGCCGTACGCGCTCCGCGATCGTGTCCAGCCAAGGCGAAGCTTGTGAACCCCAGCTGCGCCATGACCTCTACTTGGTCCTGGGCCATACGTCTAAAAGAATAGTTGCTGCTATCCGCGAGCCCAACCGGCTTGCTACTGTCTCCATAGCCTCGCAGATCGGTAGTCACAACAGTGAAGTGTTCAGCCAACCGCGGCGCAACACGATCCCAGCTCATCTGGGTGAGTGGATTGCCGTGCAATAAGAGGAGAGGTGGACCCGAGCCGCGCTTGCGCCCCACGATGCTGACGCCCGTGTCAGACGTGGGGAGATTAAACGGCTCGGTGGTGACGGGCGCAGATCTCAATTAATTCAAATCTTCCACTAGAGACGCGAGCGTCTCGGCAGGAAGCGATTCCACATGAGAGGGATACTCTTTATGGTCGCAACCAACCTTCATTTGGGCGCCGACCTCTAACGCTTTTTTCATCGCGGCTGTCAGCTCGAAGCGTAAGAAATGCACAGAGGACGTTTTTTCCGCAGTTGATCGATCCAAGTCTTCATTCGCAATGGCATACACGCGCGGCTGGCCTTCCACTTCAATGAACACACGATGTTCAATGCCAATGAGTTTCGCAAGCGCTACTTTACGATCGACTTCATTGGTGTACTCCAGCTTCATCGTCACCTTGAAGTTACTGCCATCCGGTACGAGTGCGTTGTAGGTTTCCATCTCTTCTTGAATGCTTTCATCTTCGAAGATTTTTTCTACGCGGAGCATCTCTTGTATTTGATATTGCATCAAATACTTATTTTCAAATATTAGGTTGAGATGTTCGCCCAGAATGACAGTTCTCTTTTTGCGCTCAGCAATCGCTCGCTGGCGCATTTCTGGTCTGGCTTTGTAATACGCTTCCAGACTTAATAGCTCGTCGCGCTGAATTTTTCCCATGATGATCTCTTGCAAATTTCTTGATGATTAAATTAAAGGTTGTACGCTTTGGCCATTAGCGAAAGCGGGTGCACCATTTGCGACTTTTTCATGCCGCCTTCTTCCATACCCTGTTCGATATGGTGTCCGGCCAGTTGGCAGTCCGAGCTGATGTAATCTGGCTCTGTGCTCGCCATGTTCTTAAATACAGGCTTTCCGATTTTCATCGCCGTCTCGTGAAATTCTTTTTTCACGCCCCAAGTGCCCGCATGTCCTGAGCAGCGCTCCACAACATGGACCTCTGTACCAGGAATCATTTGCAAGGTTTCTGCGGTTTTCTTGCCGACGTTTTGGACGCGAAGGTGGCAGGGGACGTGGTAGCTGACTTTGCCTAACTCGGTTTGGAAGTCGGTTTTTAACAACCCATCCTTGTTGCGAGCGATGAAATATTCGAAAGGATCCCACATCGCCTCTTTAACGAGCTGCACATCCTCTTCGTTAGGGAACATCAACGGCAGCTCTTGTTTAAACATCAACGTACACGACGGGATCGGCATCACGATTGCGTAGCCTTGCTTGGCAAGCTCAACTAGTTGCGGAATATTGATGTCTTTGTTTTTAGCGACGGACTCTAGGTCACCCAGCTCAAGCTTTGGCATACCGCAACAGGCTTCCTTGTCGACCAACGTGTAGGGGATTTCGTTGTGCGCGAGCAGCTTTAAAAGGTCTTGTCCGATGCCGGGTTCGTTGTAGTTAATGAAACAAGTGGCGTAGACGGCGACTTTGCCGGGAGTTTTTACGCCGTCCTTGACTGGCCAATCAGACGACGTTTTGGCGATTTGCTTGAATTTTTTTGATGCATATTCAGGAATCCACGCCTTTTTGTCGACGCCAAGAGTCGTCTCCATAACAGAGCGCATCGCTTTTGTTCGATTCACTGCGTTAACTGCTTCGGTCACGATGGGAATGCCAGCAAACATCCCCATTTTGTCGGTTGAGGACAAAAGGTTATCGCGGAATGTCGTTTCGCCTTTCTTGTGCTTGATCGCTTTAGCGCGCAGCATCAGGTGGGGGAAGTCCAAGTTCCATTCATGGGGCGGGGTATACGGACACTTTGTCATATAGCAAAGGTCGCAGAGATAGCACTGATCCACGACCTTGTCGTAGTCTTTCTTGTCGACACCGTGCACTTCACCGTCTTCAGTGGCATCGACCAAGTCAAATAGTGTTGGGAATGATCCGCACAAGCTCACACAGCGGCGGCAGCCATGACAGATATCAAAAACGCGCTCGAGCTCTTTGTTGAGCGAGTCCTCGTTGTAGAAGTCGGGGTTTGTCCAGTCCAGCGGATGTCTTGTTGGAGCTTCTAGGTTACCTTCTCGCTGGCTCATGGCAATCAACCTCTTTGATGATATCTACTTGATGTATTTATATAAAATGGAAATCCCGCGGCATGAAGGCCGCGGGAAATCTTGATGCACTACCGAATGCTAGGTAGCTTAGGCTTCCAGTGCTGCGAGAGCCTTTGTGTAGCGGTTTGCGTGTGAACGCTCAGCTTTAGCCAACGTTTCAAACCAGTCGGCGATTTCGTCAAAGCCTTCGTCACGTGCAATCTTTGCCATGCCTGGATACATGTCGGTGTACTCATGGGTTTCACCGTGGATTGCTGCTTCCAGAGCTTCTCTTGGTGTACGGCCGGGCATGCCGGTACCGGGTTCACCTGCGCCGCCGTTGATCAGGAACTCCATGTGGCCGTGTGCATGGCCAGTCTCGCCTTCGGCAGTTGAGCGAAACAGTGCAGCTGTGTCGTTCTCACCAGCGATGTCACACATGTTTGCGAAGTACAAATAACGGCGGTTTGCCTGCGATTCGCCAGCAAATGCGTCTTTGAGGCTCTGTTCGGTTTTGCTACCTTTTAATGTGGCCATTTTTCAATCCTTTCAATGAGTTGAACTTCTTGGTCGGTTGTGATCGTCAGATCGATGTCACCGACACCGTGTCTAACTGACTATCAAACAAGACTATCGCAGTGTAGTGTGACACCACTGTTATAGATAAATTGTATTTATCAATTTTCCCGATAGGTTTTTACTATGATCAGGTCTTCAGCCGTCTTTACGGTAAGTTGCGGGTTACCTTCCAGCGTCAAGTTTGAATACACGGAGCGCATTTTTATATGCGACTTGTTCGATAACGTCGAAACGCAAGTAGGGAAGCAAATTGGTGCGGATTTCGGTGATTGCCTCGTTGTAATGGGCATCCCAGCCGCAGCAGGTGTCTGATCCGAGCATGATGCGATCTGGAAACTCTTCAATTAAGGCTTTCCACTTTGGTCGCAGCCCATTGGCAGAGTAAGCGCGACCCGGCCGGTTCACCCGGGCAAGACGGTTATGCAACTCTCCCGTTGCAGACATTTCACACATGATATTTTTCCGCTGCTTGAACAGATTCGCGAGATCCTCGGGCTGACCGTGCGGCAAGCAGTGTGAAAGTATCGTTGTCGTGTTTGGGAAGTCTTCTGACAGACGCAAAATATCTTCCGTGAACTCTGCGTTGTGCTGGGTGTGAAGTTGCACGAAACCGCCAAACTCGTTTGCGATCGCGTAAAACTTACGTATAACAGGGTTGTCGGTCTTGAGCTTACGACGAAAGGGCTGCGGACCACTGTGTTCATTATTTGTGTGTAACTCACCAAATCCCTTAATCGTGCCCTTGGCAAACATGTCATGTGCCTCACGAAAAAGGTCACGAAAATAGACATTTTCGGTTTCGACCAAGGAGCTAGCCCCTTGACGGAAAAAACTCTCAGCGAACTCCCTTTGGCCCGCAGCGGGGATATGTCGACCACGCAGGGCATCTGCGATATCTCTACGCAGGTCACCGACCCCACCGCCCCAGCGGATATTGTTTGCAGTCATTCTCTCGACAACCTCGGCGGTACCTGGCCCGTTGCGTGAGTACGTGTGCATATGGATGTCGGCGATCGGCACAGTTTTTGCCAGCTCGACTGACCTCGCATCTTGCGTTTGAGCCAATCCGACGGATGAAATGCTGACCAAGGCGGTAAGAACAAAGATACTGAATAGTGTTTTCATGAGGTGTGCGTGTCTAGCGAGGTGAAGCGTCCGAGTCTATGATAGCGTTCAAAAGAGCTTGCGCATCGCTGTATTATGGAACATCTCGATGCTTGGTCTATGTTTCAACGGGAACGCTATGAAGATCACTTGGCCTAATTGAACCCAGATGTCAGAACCGTTGGATAAAGAGTTTTTCCTTGATGCAGACGCTTTGCGGCATGCAGTGACCCTCATGGGTCAGCATTTTTCGTCGGACTCTCGCGTGGCGATTCCGTTACGGCTTCCGGAGCAAGGGCTTGGTTCATTAGAGGCGATGGAGCGCTTGGCACCAACCGTGCTCGGTGGTGCAGCGCATCTTGGTAGCGCAACAGCCTTTGCGCACAAAGATCCCCCAACGCCTTGGGTAACCTGGGCGACCACCTTGTGGAATGCCTCGCTTAATCAAAACTTACTACACCCTGCGACAGCACCTGTTGCAAGACAGCTTGAAGAGACGGTCGTTCAGTGGCTTTGCCCATACTTTGGGATGCACGGCGGGCATATGACGCCCGGCTCCTCGGCTGCGAATTTGACTGCCTTATGGGCTGCGCGCGAATGCGCCGGTGTGAAAGAGGTCATTGCGTCGGAAGCTGCGCATCTGTCTATAAAAAAAGCTGCACACATCCTTGGTTTGAGCTTTCGGGCGGTGAAAGTTGATGTGGTTGGTGCCATCAGCCGTCATGATTTGCCTAATGATTTAAGCCACGCCGCATTGGTGCTCACGTCAGGCACGACGAGTGTGGGTGCTTTGGATTCCTTAGAGCTGATCGGCCGCGCTGCGTGGACGCATGTGGATGCAGCTTGGGGTGGACCATTGCGTTTAACGCGACATGCGAATCTCTTAGCTAATATTGAGCGGGCTGATTCGGTTGCAGTCTCGTCACATAAATGGTTGTTTCAGCCAAAAGAGTCTGCACTGATCATGTTTCAGAATGCGAGTAGAGCGCACGAAGCGATCAGCTTTGGTGGATCCTACCTCACAGAACCCAATATTGGCTTGCTCGGGTCGCATGGCGCGAGCGCAATACCTTTACTGGCGATGTTATGGAGCTGGGGTAGGGAGGGCATTGCAAAACGCATTGAGCACTGTATGGGGCTCGCTGATGCCTTGGCGCTGCAGTTAGGCCATGACCCACGTGTCGTTTTATTTGCACCACCCCAAACTGGGATTGTTGTTTGGCGCCCCCGCACTGCACCTTCGATTGAGTACGTCTTAAAGCATTTACCAGCGGGTACTGCGTCCACCGTGACGCTTGGTGATGAAAAGTGGATACGACATACCGCCGCGAATCCTAACGCTGATATTGCTCTTATTATGGATGAGATTAACCAAGTGCTCGACCACACGTAGGAACAGCGGAGCTTTAGTTGAAGAGTAATAAGCCCACGATTGTTTTAGCACCAGGATTCATGACGGACCATGATTTATGGCGTGATGTGGCGCCGCATTTTTCTGACTACAACGTTGTCTACGCCGACTTCCGTGAAGGGGCGACCTTGCAAGAGCTGGCGGCGAGTAATTTGTCGCGCTGTCCGGAACGCTTCGTCTTGATGGGCTTTTCGTTGGGCGGCTATATCGCACGGTATATGCTGTATCAAGCGCCTGAGCGTGTGCAAGCCCTCATTTTGGTCGGCACCTCTACAAGACCCAGTGGCCCGTCGGTATCTGGCCCAATCACAAACAAGATGTTTCGTGGGATGAGTCGTGCAGCCTTGGTGCGTGCCGTTCATACTAGTCGCGCCGCAGACGAAGATTTGATCGAGCGGATGAAAGATATGGGCACCCGGCTGGGGGCTGAGGTGTTTGCGCGCCTCTCTGCCTTGGATCGAAAATCGGATCTTGAGGCAATGCGCGACATCAAATGTCCTGTGCTGGTCATCACGGCAGACCAGGATCGACTAAGATCTCTGGAGGAATCTAAGGAAATGGCGGAGGCGGCGCAGGCAACATTGATTGTGCTTCAGCGCTGTGGGCATATGATGCCAATGGAGGAGCCTGACCAGTTAGCTTTGCTGGTACGCGATTGGCTAACGAAAAATAATATGTGATGAACACTAGGCTTAACAAATGATACGACAGCAGGTCAGTCACCCGATCACGGTTAGATCGTTGTGTTCTTCTGCCTGTTTGATTGCAGTCTTGCTTTTGACTGCTTGTGCACCGCTTCCTCCTGCCTCGACGCGCCTACCTAAAAAACTACCCTCTGAGTTTGCGACGAGTTCGACCTTCACGGCTGCCGTGGTGCAATGGCCAACGATGAACTGGTGGAACAGTTATCAGGATGCTCAGCTTGATCAACTCATTGAAGAAGCGTTAAGAGATTCCCCAAACTTGGCGATCGCACAGGCGCGGTTAAATCGGGCTCAAGCGTATACGCAGGTAGCAGGTGCTCCGCTACAACCTCAAGTCAGTGCGACCGCTGCGGCAGGTGTTCAGCGCTTAAGCTATAACTACCTCACTCCCGATACGACGGTGTTGCGCGGTTGGAACCAAGTAGCGCAGGCTGCCCTGAGTATGAATTGGGAGATAGATTTCTGGGGGAAGTACCGCTCCGCCCTGGCAGCAGCGACCTCCGAACTTCAGGCGAGTGAAGCTGAGCAAGCCCAAGCAGTGCTGGTCTTGACGACTGCTTTGACAGCATCCTATGCCGAGCTTGCTCGCTTATTCGCCCAACAGGCAACGAGCCAGCGTGCCGTCGAGATTCGGACACAGACATCGACCTTGTTCAGAGAGCGCTTTAATCACGGCCTTGAAACATTGGCGAGTGTGCGAGAGGCGGATGCGAAGCGTGCGCAGGCTAAAACTGAACGTTTGCTTATTGCAGAACAAATTGATTTGCAGCGTAACCGTATCGCTGCTCTGCTGGGGGCGGGCCCCGATCGCGGCCGATTGATTGGCGCACCCAAAGCCGCGCCTTCGATAAAAAGCGGATTACCAGAAAATCTTACGATGGATCTACTGGGTCGACGTCCAGATATCGTTGCAGCGCGTTTGCAAACACAAGCATTTTCTTCGCGCATCGATCAACGGCAGGCAGATTTCTATCCAAACATCAACTTAGTCGCGTTCATTGGTGTGCAGTCTCTTGGCTTAGATCGGCTTTCTCAAGGTGGATCTCAATTCGGCGCTGCAGGACCCGCGATTTCACTCCCAATTTTTACCGGTGGGCGTCTACAAGGTGAACTCCGAGCGGCGCAGGCTACCTATGATGAATCTGTGGCCATTTACAATCGTACCTTGATCGCCGCGCTCCAAGAGGTGGCAGATGCAATCACCAGCATCAAGGCCTTGACGGGACAGCTTGAGCAAGCCGAACTTGGTTTAGTCGCCGCCCGCGAGGCATTTACGATGATCGCTGGTCGCTACCGTGGTGGACTCGCAAACTATATCGAGGTGCTGATTGCTGAAGACATTATGCTCAACAGTCTCCGATCGGTGACTGAGTTGCGCGCCCGAAGGCTTTTGTTGGATGTCCTATTAATCAGAGCGCTTGGTGGCGGGTATCAACAACAGTCCCAATCTCCAACTGCGAACAAATAAAAGAATGACAATGACGAGCTCCACGACAGAGATGGACCCGCAGGCCGAGAACAATAGAGCAAGGCGTAAGTTATGGTTCCTACGTCTAGCGGCGGTAGTACTTATTTCTGGCGTAGGTTGGCTCGTGGTTTGGCTGTTCTATTCCTCGCACTTTGTGGTGACTGATAATGCCTACACGGCGGTCGAACTGTCTCAAGTGACGACAGCGGTCGAGGGCACGATCAAGGAGGTCAGGGTACATGACACGCAACGCGTTAAGGCAGGAGATATTTTGGCGCTGATTGACGATGCTGACACATCGTTGGCAGTCAAACAAGCCCAGTCAGATCTCGAGCTCGCCCTACGTCGAGTTGAAGGATATTTTGTGCGTGACGAGTTGTTCGCTGCCAAAGTCCTTGCTCGCGAGGCAGAGATGCGGGGTGCCAAGGCACAGGTGGACTCGGCCTCGACAGCCAAGCTGCGAACAGCTGTTGATTTTGCTCGACGCAAGGCGCTTGAAAAAACCGGTTCGGTATCGGGTGAGGAGCTGACCCGTGCCGAGAGCGCCGCGATCGCAGCACAAGCTGAGCTTGCCTTAGCGCAAGCCAATCTGACCTTGTCTGAGGCGAATCTCGCTTCTGCAAAAGCCGAAAGAAATATGAA
This sequence comes from Burkholderiaceae bacterium, assembly GCA_044376975.1. Taxonomy (GTDB): domain Bacteria; phylum Pseudomonadota; class Gammaproteobacteria; order Burkholderiales; family Burkholderiaceae_B; genus Zwartia. The sequence goes on from JBILJY010000062.1 coordinate 11,686, forward strand.
CATTACGTTGATTGCGGGAACCACCGTCTCCACGCACCCGGAGGTGATGCTTGCTCGCGCCAAGCTCGAGCAAGCACAGATCAATCATCGTCGGACGGAGATACGGGCTTCAGTTGCTGGGGTCGTGTCTAAATTACAGATCCAAGTCGGTCAACGTGTGCAGAGCGGTCAGTCGATGCTAGTGATTGTTCCGGTAGACGACATGCACGTTAACGCCAATTTCAAAGAAGTGCAGCTATCCAAAATCAAAGTTGGCCAGGCTGTTGAGGTGACTTCGGATCTGTATGGGTCACGGGTTGTTTTTAAAGGACGTGTGGAGGGGTTTGCCGCAGGCACGGGCTCTGCCTTCGCCATTATTCCTGCACAGAATGCAACGGGCAATTGGATTAAAGTTGTACAACGCGTCCCTGTGCGTATAAAGCTGGATTCGACCGAACTGAACGCTCACCCATTAACGGTGGGGTTATCAATGACGGTGCGTATTAATCTTGACGCTAGCGACAAATAGTCGATTGGTAGACTAATGGACCAGAGCAACGTGGCACCTTTAAGTGGGTTTCGCCTGTGGGCTGCGGCGGTGGTCATCGCTGGCGCGAATTTCATGGTGGTCTTGGATATGACGATCGCCAACGTATCGATCCCCAATATCGCGGGCAGCCTAGGTGCAACAACGACACAAGGTACTTGGGTAATTACTTCGTATGCCGTTGCCGAAGCAATCGTCTTGCCGTTGACCGGCTGGTTAAGCGCGCGGTTTGGCTTGGTTCGCACTTTTATCTCTGCAACGGGTTTATTCGTACTGTTTTCAATTTTTTGTGGTGTAGCGACATCGTTATCGATGCTGGTCGCCGCTCGGGTGTTGCAGGGTCTTGCTGGTGGCCCCTTGATGCCGCTGTCTCAAACCTTGCTGTTACGTATATTTCCTAAAGAACAAGCTGGAATGGCGATCACGTTATGGTCTATGACAACACTGCTTGCGCCGATCACTGGGCCTGTTCTTGGTGGCTGGATTTGTGAGAACTGGTCTTGGCCGTGGATATTCTTTATCAATATTCCTCTCGGCGTTGTGGTTGTATATTTCTCTATTAAGCTATTGGCACGTTACGAACTCCCGATTAGACGTCTCCCCATTGATGTCGTCGGTCTTGTGCTGTTGATTATCTGGGTGACTGCGTTGCAGGTCATGCTAGACACGGGCAAGGAAAATGACTGGTTCGCTTCGACCACAATTACTTTGCTCGCAATCGTATCGCTCATTGGCTTTGCAGCCTTCTTAATTTGGGAACTGAACATCGATCATCCAATCGTCGACCTGAAGGTGTTTCGACACAAGGCGTTTTGGGTGGCGGTGTTGGTCATGAGCATTGGATACGCATCATTCATGACC
>JBILJY010000063.1:0-13002 GCA_044376975.1 Burkholderiaceae bacterium
GCCGTCTTTAAACAACATCAGTGTCGGAATACCGCGAATGCCAAACTTGGCTGCCGTTTCAGGGTTTTCGTCCACATTCAATTTAGCGATTGTGACCTTGCCGGCGTACTCTGCCGATACTTCTTCTAGCATTGGTGCAATCATCTTGCAGGGGCCGCACCAGGCTGCCCAGTAATCGACCAACACGGGTTGGGATGATTTAAGCACGTCCGCATCAAAGCTGACATCGCTCACGTTTTTGATGTGTTCACTCATGGTTTTCTCTTGAATTTGGTCGCGTCCGGCTCACAGGCTGGGACATCGTTTTGTCATTAAAGCATAACATCTCGTCTTCGTTTTGGCATTTTCCGTAAAATGACCCTCTTTTCTACCGCAGTTGGGGATAACTTGAGTAATCAGTCGTATAACGAAGCATCTATTCGGGTGTTAAAGGGGCTTGAGCCCGTGCGCCAGCGTCCCGGCATGTACACCCGCACCGAAAACCCCCTCCACATCATCCAGGAAGTGATTGATAACGCTGCAGACGAGGCGCTCGCCGGCTTCGGCAAACAGATTCTGGTGACCCTACATACTGATGGCAGCGTGACAGTCGAGGACGATGGTCGCGGTATCCCCATCGGGCTGCATCCCGAAGAGAAGGCCCCAGTCGCCGAACTTGTTTTTACGCGGCTACATGCTGGGGGCAAGTTCGATAAGAAAGGGGGCGGTGCCTACGCTTTTTCCGGGGGGCTCCATGGTGTGGGTGTCTCGGTCACCAACGCACTGTCCAAACGACTAGAGCTTGTGATTTGGCGAGACGGCGGTGCCCATCGCATGGTCTTCGGCGATGGCGCTGTGGTGGAAGCGCTCAAGCTTGCTCCGGAGCTATTGCGCAAAAAATCAGGCACGCGCGTGCGAGTCTGGCCAGATGCTAGTTTCTTTGATTCCGCGGCAATCCCTCTGAACGAGCTTACCCACTTGCTGCGCAGCAAGGCCGTTTTGATGGCTGGTGTAAAAGTTAGCTTTACCAATGAAAAGACGGGCGACACTAAAAATTGGCAATATGAAAATGGCTTAGCTGGATATCTGACTGAAGCCCTCGATGGCACTGAGTTACGCGTCCCGCTTTTTGGCGGAGAGCAGTTCGCTGGAGCCGATCACGAGAGCTTTGCCGACGGGGAGGGTGCACAGTGGGTCGTGGCTTGGGCTGACGAGGGTAACGTCGTGCGTGAGTCGTATGTCAATCTGATCCCAACGCCGGCGGGGGGCACGCACGAGTCCGGCTTGCGCGAAGGGTTATTTGCCTCCGTGAAGTCGTTTGCCGAGTTGCACGGCTTGTTGCCCAAAGGCGTCAAGCTACTCCCCGAGGATGTGTTTGCTCGTACGAGTTTTGTGCTGTCTGCCAAAGTGCTAGACCCACAGTTTCAGGGGCAGATTAAAGAGAGGCTCAACAGTCGAGATGCGGTCCGTCTGGTCGGTGGCTTTGTGCGCACCTCGCTGGATCTGTGGCTCAACACGCACGTTGAGTATGGAAAGAAACTTGCCGAGTTAGCGATTCGTCAAGCTCAGGCGCGAGCGCGCTCTGCTCAAAAAGTCGAGAAACGGAAGAGCTCTGGTGTGGCAGTGCTGCCCGGAAAGCTGACAGATTGCGAATCGTCCGACGTAGCACGCACAGAAGTCTTTCTGGTTGAGGGCGATTCGGCGGGGGGCTCTGCCAAAATGGGTCGAGACAAGGAGTTTCAAGCCATCTTGCCCTTACGTGGCAAGGTGTTAAACGCTTGGGAAGTCGATCGAGATCGTTTATTTGCCAATAACGAAATTCACGATATTTCTGTCGCAATCGGTGTGGATCCTCATGGCCCAACCGATTCGCCGGATCTTTCTGGGTTGCGCTACGGTCGCGTTTGTATCCTTTCGGACGCAGACGTGGATGGCTCGCATATACAAGTGCTTTTATTGACGTTGTTCTATCGCCACTTTCCGCGCTTGGTGGAGCTCGGGCATGTGCACGTGGCTCGGCCCCCTCTCTTTCGCGTGGATGTGCCATCTTTGGGTAAGCGCCCCGCACGCAAAATCTATTGCCTGGACGCTGGCGAGCTTGACGTGGTGCAGGACAAATTACGGAAAGAAGGTGTGCGCGAAGGTTCCTGGGACATCAGTCGCTTCAAGGGGCTGGGCGAGATGAGTCCCGAACAACTTTGGGAAACTACGATGAATCCGGATACCCGACGCATGTTACCTGTGGGTTATGGATCGCTCGATCCCGAAGCGACCACCCGGATGTTTGATATGTTGATGGGCAAGGGCGAATCCGGCGCACGCCGGACGTGGCTAGAAGACAAGGGTAATCTTGCAGAGGTCGATATTTAAATGAATGATGGTTCTCAACCCGGGTTGTTTGACCCTTCCTCCTCCTCCGAGGATTCCCTGACTCTTGGGCTTTACGCTGAACAAGCCTATTTGGACTATGCCGTATCGGTGGTGCGTGGACGCGCCTTGCCAGATGTGGGTGACGGACAGAAGCCGGTCCAACGCAGGATTCTCTATGCGATGCAGGCCATGGGCTTGCAATCCGGCGCTAAGCCGGTCAAGTCAGCCAGAGTCGTGGGTGATGTGCTGGGTAAATACCACCCCCATGGTGACCAGGCTGCCTACGATGCACTGGTGCGGATGGCACAGCGGTTCTCTTTGCGCTATCCCTTGATTGATGGGCAAGGTAACTTTGGCTCGCGCGATGGAGATAATGCAGCTGCCATGCGCTATACCGAAGCGCGCCTGACGCCCTTTGCACGGTTGTTGCTCGAGGAGCTCGACGAGGGTACGGTTGATTTCATCCCAAATTATGACGGCAGCCATCAAGAGCCTCAAATGCTGCCGGCGCGCTTACCGGTCATGTTGCTCAACGGCGCTTCGGGAATTGCCGTGGGTATGGCGACAGAAATCCCGGCGCACAACTTGCGCGAAATCGCTCAGGCCTGCGTGGCGTTGCTCAAGCAGCCAAACACGTCGGACGAAGCGTTGTTTGAAATGGTTCCAGGCCCAGATTTTGCTGGAGGCGGGCAGATCATTACCCCTGCGGCCGAGATTGCTCAAATCTATCAGTCGGGGCGTGGCTCAATCAAAGCGCGGGCAAGGTGGCAGTTCGAGGAAATGGCGCGTGGTCAATGGCAATTGGTGGTCCACGAGCTACCCCCGGGAGCCTCTTGTCAGCGGGTCCTTGAAGAGATCGAAGACCTCACTAACCCTAAGGTAAAGGCGGGCAAAAAGAGTCTGACGCCGGAGCAGCAGCAGACCAAGTCGCAGATGCTGGCACTGCTAGATGCTGTACGTGACGAGTCAGGTAAAGACGCTGCCGTGCGTTTGGTTTTTGAACCGAAGACCTCCAAGATCGATCGCGACGAATTCGTCAACATTCTGCTTGCACAAACCAGCATGGAAACGAGTGTGCCGATCAACTTGGTCTGCATTGGCACGGATCACCGCCCGCGCCAGAAGGGCTTGCGGCAGGCACTGCTCGAATGGATCGGCTTTCGCACTGATACTGTTCTTCGTCGTACCCAATATCGGTATGAGAAGGTCAGCGACCGTATTCATGTGCTCGAAGGTCGGATGTTGGTGTACCTGAATGTCGACGAGGTGATCCAGACAATCCGTGAGTCTGACGAGCCGCGTGCTGCGCTCATGAAGCGCTTTAAGCTCACCGAGCGCCAGGCCGATGACATTCTCGACATGCGCTTGAGGCAACTCGCACGCCTGGAGGGAATCAAGATAGAGCAGGAGCTCTCCGAAAAGCGCGCAGAGCAAGAGAAACTCAAAGAACTGATTGATCAGCCGAGTGCACTGAAGCGTCTTATCGTGAAGGAAATCGAAGCAGATGCTAAGCAATATGGGGACGATCGGCGAACGCTGATTAAGGTTGCTGAACGCGCCGTGATGGAAGTGCGCGTACTAGATGAACCTGTCACCGTAATCGTCTCGCAGAAAGGTTGGTTGCGTGCTCGCCAAGGCCATGGTCATGATGCGTCCCAATTCAACTTCAAAGCGAGCGACGATTGTTATGGCGTCTTTGAGTGTCGCAGCACCGATACATTGATTGCGTTAGGAAGTAATGGGCGAGTCTATTCCGTTGCTGTCTCTGGTTTGCCCTCTGCCCGTGGTGATGGCGCACCCGTAACCTCGATGATTGATTTGGCGCCCGGTAGCCAGATCGAGCATATGCTTGCCGCTAGCGCAGAGTCACGTTTTCTATTTTCGACTGAGCAAGGTTTTGGCTTTATCGCAAAAATTTCGGATATGGTGTCGCGGCAACGTGCTGGAAAGCAGTTCATCACACTGGAAGACAAGGATGCGCTGATCCGCCCGGTCCCCGTGTTTGAAGGGACGATTAATCTCGCTTTGATGTCGAGCCGCCAGCGACTCCTTGTCATTCCCCTCGACGAGGTCAAGACGCTAGCTTCGGGCGGGCGTGGCACGATTCTAATGGGCATTGATTCACCCGATAAACTCGCGCAATGCGTCCCGTTATCCAAGGCGGGAATGCGTGTTGTTGGGCTCTACAGAAACAAGCAAGTTGAGGACATTGTTTCGGGAGCTCGGCTCGCAGAGTATCTCTCTAAGCGGGCTCGTAAAGGCAAGTTATTGGATATTCGGTCAAAAAATCCAGTGCTTTCGCCAGTTCTTTGAAAGTAAAATGCGCAGCTAGCTATTTCTGAATCTTTTAGGACAGCAAGACTCATGACGTTTCAAGTCACTATCGCACCAAGCCAGCATCAATTTTCGGTGACTGCAGATCAGACTGTTTTGGACGCGGCGTTAGCCGCAGGGATACTCCTGCCTTACAGTTGCCGAAGCGGCGCATGCTCAACGTGCAAAGCTAAAATTGTTTCGGGCACCATCCAGCCTGTTCCGAGTGCAGAGGTGATCCTGACCCCAGAGGAGCGCGAAGCGGGGTACACACTGCTGTGCCAGGCTCGTGCCACCAGCGACCTCGTTGTGGAGTCGCGCGAGATTCGCCTAGCCTCAGATATCCAGGTTCGTAAACTTCCATCACGCGTGACCTCGATTACGCGTCCAGCCGCTGATGTTGCAGTCTTGCAGCTTCAATTGCCGGCGACCGAAACGTTTAAGTTTTATGCCGGTCAGTATGTCGAGTTGATCCTGAAGGACGGAAAGCGCAGAAGCTATTCGATGGCTAATCCACCTCACTCGGCTGCCGCGCTGGAATTACACATCCGCCACTTGCCTGGCGGCTTGTTTACAGATCATGTATTTGGTGTGGGTGCCACACAGATGAAAGAGCGAGAGATCTTGCGTATTGAAGGACCGATGGGTTCCTTCTTTTTACGCGAAGATAGCGACTTGCCGATAGTGATGCTTGCAAGTGGCACTGGTTTTGCCCCAATCAAGGCAATCATTGAACATATGGTGGAGCAGGGTATTAAGCGTCCGGTGACACTTTACTGGGGTGGACGACGTCCGGCCGACCTCTACATGCATGCCATGGCGCAAAACTGGGCAGCAACGATTCCGAATTTTCGCTACGTCCCTGTTGTATCAGACGCACTCCCCGAGGATGCATGGACGGGCCGCACAGGCTTTGTGCATAAAGCCGTCATGGCAGACTTCCCAGATTTGTCTGGCTATCAGGTTTATGCCTGCGGTGCCCCCATCGTGGTGGATTCCGCGCGTCGGGAATTCGTCGCGCACTGTAAGTTGCCGGACGATGCATTCTTTGCCGACTCGTTCACCTCTGAAGCCGATTTGGCCGCATTAAAATAGCTCATTATTCCGCAGTTCAGCTTTTTCTCAATAGGAAGTCTAGCGTGACGTTTCTCAAGCGTATTACAGCAGTCCTCGGTGTTAGCTGTTTGTTCAGCGGTGCCGTCCTTGCTAATCCCGTCGAAATTGAAGTTTGGCACACGCTGCGTGCCGCACATAAAACTGAGTTTGAGAAGTTGGCAAGGCAGTTCAATGGTGATCAGCGTGATGTCACTGTAGTGCTGAAAGCTTTCCCGGATCAAGCTGCTTTACGCAGTGAGGAAGCACGCGCAGCATTTGCGAAGAAAAAGCCCGCCTTAATTCAGCTCGAGGACAATCGCTCTCCTGAGATCATCGCGCAACACAAAGAAATCGTTCCTTTGCATCAACTACTTAAACAGTATCCGATCAAGGACTCGAAATGGTTTTTAAATCAAACTACTGGGTTTATGCGTGATGCCAAAGGTCAGTTAACAGCCTTTCCTTTTATGGCCGAAATCCCCGTGATGTTCTACAACAGGGATGGGTACAAAAAGGCGGGTTTAGATCCGGCACAGCCTGCTAAGACCTGGCCCGCTTTACAAGATCATCTACTCGCGTTGCGGGATAAGGCGCATTACGAGTGCCCCTTTGCGATCAGTTATCAAGTCAATACGCATCTTGAAAACCTGGCGCCCATTAACGGCTCGCTCTACGTGACCCCTACAAACGGTTTGGATAATGCCCGTGCTCCGCAGCTCAATTTAAATGATGCCGTGTTTATGCGACATATCTCGATCATGGTGAGTTGGAAGCGTTCTGATTTGCTCATGCACAATGGTAATAGCAATGAAGCCGACCGAATGTTTGCTGAAAACCGCTGTGCGGTGATCACCACGACGTCCGGTGCCCTTGCGCTGATGCAAAATACAAGAGGCCTAAGTTTTGGTGTGGCGCCCATGCCTTTTTATGATCAAGTCACCCCAAAGGCAGGTAGCCCCTTCGTCAGCGGATCTGCTCTGTGGGCAACTGCCGGTCAAACCAAAGAGCACAACAAGGCAACCATGGCATTTTTAGGCTTCTTGGCTGAGCCGGCGATTGCGACGGCTTGGCACCAGCGTACAGGGTTTCTTCCTTTAACCGATGCGGCGTTTCGTTCAAGCGAGGGTGGTTTCTATGACCGCATCCCTGGCGCGAAGCAAGTCGTGGATAGCATGCGTGCGGTCAACGATAAAAATAGCAGAGGCTTTCGGTTGCGTAACTATCCGCGCATTGAGCCAATCTTAAGTGGTGAGCTTGACGCGGCGCTATCGGGCAAGACACCACCTGTTGGTGCTCTGACAATGGCGCAAGAGCAGTCCGTTCGTATTTCGAATGAGGGATTGCCACCTGCCAAGCCGGCTGCACCCGCCCGCCGATAAGATTGTTGATAGACAAAAAAAGGGAGCCGATGTGCTCCCTTTTTTTATGGCACTTTAGTCTATTCGTGTCCATCACAATTGTCACCGACAGTGTCTCGCGACAAGATAGCGCTTGCTTCTTTTTCGCGACGCGCTATGTGGAACATATTAGGCCGAAATCTACTTTTATTCTTATGTCTTTGCATCTATGGATGTGCACGAGTCGGCATCGATCGTGTTCCTGGCGCCGAGCGCAGTGCCGAACAGCCAACGGGAAAGCTTGACTTTGGATGGCGACTGTCGGGCGATCGTACCGTCGCGCCATTGCAGATTTTTTCCGATTCAACCCGCACTTGGCTGCAATGGAGTCCACAGCAGACGCTTCCCGCGCTGATCGGTCAGGATCAGCAGGGCGAACGCGTCTTATCCTATCGACAGCAAGGACCGTATACGGTGGTCGATGGACAATGGATGCAGCTGCAGTTTCGTGCGGGGACACGACAGGCGCGTGCTCGGCGTGTGCATGCATTGAGCTCTGAGGTGTCAACACCTAGCTCAAAAGCAGATGTTCCTCAAGCACAGACACAGACACAGCAACAGGTTCAGGTGCCTCCTGTTACCGTCAAGTCTACTGAAAAATTGCTCAATGCGTCTGCTGTCGCCCCCTCTGTCCTGTATGTCGTCACTCCAAAAGACACCCACCTGCGGCAGGCCCTTGGACGCTGGGCATCCCTCGCGGGTTGGAAGTTTCAGCCGGATCATTGGGTTGTTGATGTCGATATCCCGTTGACGGCTGATGCCGTATTTAACGACGACTTTATTGAATCTGTGCGGGCATTAGTCGGCTCTACGGAGTTGTCTGATCGCCCTTTGCAGCCTTGTTTCTACTCGAATCAGGTGATGCGTATCGTTCCACTTTCGGAGCATTGTGACCGGACAGTTGAGCAGGGAGCCTCAGTATGAAGTCTGGTCTCCGTGTTTTGGTGTGCCTAGTGCACGTCTCGTTGCTCTGCGGTTGCGCACTGCACAAGCGGTTGCAAGACCAAGTTGATGTGGTCACGAAGGAGCAGTCCGAGATTGCGCGTCAGCATCAGCAGTTTCGACGTGTTGCCACTCACAAAAGTGAAAAGCATCGCTCCCAGCAAGTAAATCGTCCGTGGTTGGTGGGGCGAGCTGTACCGCTCGCGCGGGAGTTCACCTTGCCTCCAGCATTGCGTGCACGCATCGACACCACACTTATGTATCGCGATGGAAAAATCGATCTGCCCACGCTCGCCGAACGCATTACGCGCGCGACTGGAATTGCTGTCCGTATTAGACCGGAGGCTTTGTTGCCCGCTGAAAACTTCTTGCCACGTTTAACTATTACGCAAACTAACGGCGCTACGGCAATGCCACACACGATTACCTTATTGCAGGGCTCTTATCCACTGAGCGATGTGCTCGATACCGCCTCGCGCCGTTTGTCTGTTCATTGGCGTTATCACGATCGCGCGATTGAGTTCTTTCGTACACAAACGAGGGTTTTCGATCTGCGCTTGCTCACGCTTTCGGCGCAAGCGGATGCGCGTTTGGGTCGCAGCGTTAGCGCAAAGGGCGCAGGCTTCGATCATTCTTCCCGTACATCACTGACCACCTCTGCACAGCATGCGATGGATGCCGTGAAGAGCCGTTTAGAGCCGTTCCTGAGTCGTGCTGCCGTCGTTGCTGCCCAGCCCGGAGCCTCGAGCTCGATTGTCATCACGGACCTGCCCGAGGTTCTGAGTCAAATCGCAACATATTTGGATCGAGAAAATCGAATTTTGACCAAACGCGTGCGACTCGTTTTTGAAGAGATCACGATCGTGACAAATGAGGATTCCGAACTCGGACTGGACTGGGAGACCGTATTTGCACACGGAAAATTAGCGTTAGGTCTTGCGAGTTCTGCCAGTGCGGCATCGGTAACGAGTACGCAAGCCCGTCTTGCAGCGAGCACTTCAGCTGTGCGTAGCCAAGCAGTGCTGAGTGCCTTGTCCAGGTATGGAACGATTTTGCGGCATGTGACAATTCCCGTGCTGACGCTCAATCGAAGACCTGTGACACATGCGGTGCGTACGACCTTTACCTATATCGATCAAGTTAAGGCGTCTGCGCATGCAACTTCTGGGCAGATATCCAATCACTCCGCCAATCCTTCAGTGTCCATTACGCAAAAGGAAGAAACGGTTGGAGCCTTTTTAACGCTTTTGCCAGACGTGCAAGAGGACGACCAGATATTGTTATCGGTCGCGTACGACAACACTGTCGCGCAACCTTTGAAATCCATAGTAGTTGGTCAGGAAAGTAATCGCCTACAGATACAGCAAATCACGATTGATGGACACGGAACGGTACAACAAGTTGCGCTAAAAGCAGGGCAACCCATGCTGATCTCTGGATTTGATGCTCAAAACGAAGCGACGGATCGCTCGCGCGTCGCTGCGCAAGCTCCGCTCGCTCTAGGGGGCGGTGACCGCCTCAAGACCGGACGCACCGTTACCTTGATTATGTTGACGGCGCATGTTGAGGAGGGCTTTTGAGATGCCCGACTTACAGCATCCACGAGCTTCGGCAGCGCAAGCGCAGTCCCAGTTCATTGTGATAAGAGAAGACTCTCGTTTTCTTTTTGGTTTGCAATGGACGCCTCTAGTGGGAGGGAGGCCGTCGCAGATAGGTAGGGAGAGGGCGCGGGTACTGAATGCCTCGCACTACCTCATCAGAGGCGAGCCTGGCGCTGTTCTAGGTTACGCAAGTATCTCCGCCGCAAAGAAGCAAAGAATATATCCCTTATATTCCGCAGCAATGCACTACGTCTGCACACAGCCGACAGGTACGGTGGCATGTGTATTGCCACATAGGGAGTTTGGGTTCTGGGTCGTTGCCGCGCATGAGGGTACGGTGCTCGTGCAATCAGATAAATGGTTTGCAAGCTTGGAGCAAGCACAAGAGCTCCTCAATGCGCTTACGGCTCGCTTTCCACAACTAACAGTTTGCTGGTTACCAACCTTTGAGGCGACTACCCCACCGGACTGGCTGTGCGTGAGGCCCGACTCGCAAAGCCGCTTGTCCACACTTGAACGTCCGGCAACGTTCAAGCTCTCGTTTGCCTTAGGATTGCTCACACTGCTGATTGGATTGGTTTATTACAGCTCAAAGGATTCCGTGAATGACTCATTTGAGTCTGGTCCGAGCGCGTCCGCTCTCTGGGGCGAGGCGATGCAGCGTGTGGCATCCACCTATCCCCTTCACACCGCAGTGCATATTGCTCGGGTAGTTGAGTATTGGCGTCAAGCGCCTTTGCGTGTGGCAGGCTGGAAGCTAAAGCGAATCCAGTGCGAGCCAAAGGGGTTGGAATGGCGTTGTTTGGCACGTTATCAACGTGAGCATCGTCTTGCACTCAACAAAGGTCTGGAGGCAAATACGCCTGTTGGTTGGTCGTTTTTACCGTTTGACCTAGACCATGCCTTGCTGACGTGGACGGTCCACGATGCCGCAAGCCTCTTCGACTTGACGCTCGTGCATGAGCGTGAGGACTGGATGAGCTACTTACAGCAGATCACTCCAATCTTCGAGACTGTTCAAGTCGGCGTGGCAACTAGGTTGGCAATTGCTGCACCCTTGAGCGGGCAGGGTGCTCCTCTGGAGCGACCGTCGGCGATTCCTGTTTGGCAGAAGCGAAGCTTGTCCCTAAAAGGGCCTCTGCGTTCAGTCGCCGCACTGAGCGGCTTACGCGTTCCGCTGCACTGGAAAAATCTCAGCCTAAGTGTTGATGTGAGGTCCGGGCATGGAATCGCACGTAGTCAGTTGGTTGTGCAATTTGAGGGGGATCTATTTGAAACGAGTCATTAAACCAAGATGCGCGTTAGCTGCGATAAATAAATACTTATGGTTTGGTGGTTTGCTACTTGTTGCTACTACTGCTCGCGCCAGCGATCCCAATCAATTAGTGCTTGTCGATGAGTTATTGAAAATCGACACACAGGCCGCACTTGTGGCGGCTCGTCGAAGTGTTGTCGGGACGCTTGAGCGTCCTGGGCCAGCGGTTGTCAATGACGGCGAGACAATGCTACTCGCGATTTACGGTGTAGGTAGTTCGCTTACCGCAGAATTGTTGATCGACGCCGAGCCACACGTGTTTCGTGCCGCACGCGCACAGCCTGTGTTGGGGCGAACTCGCAGTTACACACTAGAGCGTATAGCGCCACCTTGCATACATCTTCGAAAATCCGGGGTTTCTGAAGTTTTTTGTCTTGGGACAAAGCAGCCATGATTGGAGGTAAAACGGTTTGGACCCAACGTGTCTATCAGGAGTTGCCTTCACGCAGTGCCTTGCGTGCGCTCAAGCCCTCGTTTGTTAAAACCTTAATTGACGAGTTTGATGTGGCAGCGCTTCAGAACAGAATGTATCCCGTTTGTTTTGAGGATAATAGTGTGGGCGTCTTTGTCCTGGAGGCGTACAGGAATGAAGATCAGATACAGGCGCTCTTTGATTTGCTTGAAGCACGTCGACGACGCCTTATACGCCCTAGCTTATATGTTTTACCACCAGCTCTGTTTCTCGCTGTCGCGCAAGGCGATGGACTACAGCCCAGAGTTGCCAGGGAACCCAGCAGTCGCGAGCAGCTCAGTGGTGCTCTAAGCGCTGTGATGACCGAGGTAATTGAATGGGCGGTCGCTGAGCGTGCCAGCGATATTCATCTCAATGTACAACGACTTTCGAGCGAGTCCAGTATCTGGTTCACCATCGCCGGTCGTTATGTTTGCCCAGATCGCTATGCGCATATTCCGACAGCAACGATGCTGGACATGTTGTCAGTAACTTGGATGGAAGTGCAGGGCGGCAATGGCGCAGTGTTTGACCCCTCGATCGAGCAGGAGGGGCGCTTTGTGCGCGTGTGTGGCGGCCAACGCCATGTCATTCGTTGGGCGTCGCTTGCCACGGACTCTGGCCCATCAGTTTGTTTGCGCTTGTTGCGCCTCGACTCGGATGCATCGACTCCTTCACTATCAGACTTGGGTTATTTGCCGACTCAGGTGAGTGCCCTTGAGCAAGCGTGCGTGTCACAGGGGGGGGCAATTATTCTCGCGGGAACAGTTGGCTCTGGAAAGTCCACAACGATCGCTTCGCTATTGCGTGCGATCCCAGCCTATCGCAAGGTGATTACGCTAGAAGATCCTGTTGAGTGCGCGATTCCTAACGCGTTACAGAATACGGTGACTCGCAGCGTTCATGGCGACGATAGCTCTGCATTTGATCGAAAGTTGAAGGTGATCAAGCGGTCAGCAATGAACGATTTACTCATAGGGGAAATCCGTGATCAGGCGTCTGGGCGGGCATTTGTGGATTTGGCCGCGACGGGCGTCAGTCTTTACACGACAGTGCATGCAGGTTCGGCTCTTTTGATACCAGAGCGACTGTGCTCGAGCTTTATCGGTATTCCCAGAGATTTTTTATCCGCGCCGGGGGTCTTGAAACTTTTGGTGTATCAAGTTCTTCTGCGCAAGCTGTGTCCGCAATGTGCGCTCGACTTTGAGCAGTTTTTGAGTGGGGGAGGCTTGGCTTGTTCTGGGCATGTGCAGAGATCTGAGTCTTGGTGGAGAGGCTGGTCCACCAGTGTCGAGCGACTGTTTGGGATTTCCGCGTCTTCTTTGCGCTTCTGCAATGCAGCGGGATGCCTTCAATGCCAGAGTGATGTTCCGTTCATGTCCGGCACGATGGGTCGCACGGTCGTGGCCGAGATGCTTTCAACAACACAAGATGCCAAGCTATTTTCTTTGTTGTATCGAGGTGATCAAACACAGATGCATCACTGGTTTCGAACACGACCCAAAACGTTGTTCACCGATCCGGATATGCAGGGAAAGT
>JBILJY010000235.1:0-3679 GCA_044376975.1 Burkholderiaceae bacterium
TCGTGGTACGCAACGACGAACTCTTGGTGGTCAACCCTAAGAACCCAGCAACGGGTCCTGCTTACTTTGTTGCAAATGCAAAGAAGCAGCGCACGCCGCTTGCGTCCTCGGGCCGTGGCAGTGTGCCACACTTGGCGGGCGAGCTCTTAGCCGACATCACGAAAGCACAACTGGTGGATGTGCCTTACAAAGGCGCAGCGCCTGCGATCACCGACGTGATGGCGGGCCATGTGGATGGATTCTTTGGTGATGTACCCGGCCTGATCGGTCACGTACGCGCTGGCCGCTTAAAGCCGATCGCGATGGCTGCTGAAAAGCGCCATCCCTTGCTGCCTGATGTGAAGACCTTTAAAGAAGTGGGTATTGACGGTGTGGACTCAGACAACTGGTACGCGCTGTTTGGCCCCAAAGGTATGTCCGCAACGGACACTAACCGGGTAAATCAGGCGCTTAAGCGAGCACTCGAGACGCCTGCAGTCAAAGAGCGCTTGTTGAACTCGGGCACTTTGCCCGCCGCGTCCTCCCCCGCGGAACTGCAAGCCCTCTTGCAAAAAGATATCGCAAAATGGACGCGCGTGATCCGCGAGAAGAACATCACTGCCGATTAAGCACTCATCATATCCAGACAAGTCCGCGCGATCACTTTGGTTGCGCGGCGCAAATCTTCAAGCTCTAGGCGCTCATCCGGCTGCTTGGCACGACTCTCTTCCACTGTGCGTGGGCCTGCGCCGTACAAGACCACTGGAATCCCGGCTTCGCAATACAAACGGGCATCGGCATAAAGCGGTGTGCCGCAAGCGGGGATTGCTTCACCAAACTCTTCTTTTGCGTGCTGCTGCAAGGCGGCCACAAGCTCTGTGCTGCCAGGTAGCGGCTTTAACGCACGCGCGAGCAAGATGCGCTTGGTCTCGGCAGTAATGCCGGGGATTTGTTTCCACACGGCATCGATCGCATCGCGGATACTTTGCTCGACTTGCGCAGGATCCTCTTCTGGAATCATGCGGCGATCGAGCTTGAGCACCACTTTGCCTGGGATCACGTTGGTGTTCGTACCACCCGAAATCAAACCGATGTTCAGGTAAGGATGGTTAATGCCGGGCACCGTGCTCTTGATCGACTTGTAGGTCTCGTTTAAACCATACAACGCGTTCATGATCTTGACTGCGGCTTGCAAGGCATCCACACCAGAGGTTGGCACAGCCGCATGACCCATCTTGCCATTGACCGTCACTTCAAACTGCAAGCAACCGTTGTGGGCCGTAATGATTTGATAACTAAACCCTGCGGCAATGGCCAGATCAGGCTTAGTGAGTTTGTTTTTTAGCAACCAGCCGGGGCCGAGTTCACCGCCGAACTCTTCGTCATACGTAAACTGCAGTTCGATACGACCTGTTAGGTCTGCACCGAGCGACTCCAGCGCGCGCACCGCAAAGATGTATGTTGAAAAATCGCACTTGCTTACCGCCGCAGCACGGCCGTAAATGCGACCATCATGAATCTCAGCACCATAGGGTGGATAGGTCCAGCCCTCACCCGGAGGGACCACATCGCCGTGTGCATTCAAGGCTAAGGTCTTACCACCCTGCCCATACTGGCGCTTGATAATCAAGTTCGTAATGGACTCGAGGCCTGCTTCGCGCACAATGGCCTCGGGCACAGCATGGGGCTCTGCTTGCATTCCGTACGCCTTGACTAGCTCAGCCACATGCAAGGCATGCGGTGTGTTGTTACCGGGCGGCGTGTCGGTTGGGACTTGAATCACTTTTTGCAGGAACTTCACCTGCTCATCAAAATGTGCATCGATCCATTGATCAAGTTTGGTGTACAGCTGAGTCTTGTTGGGTGTTGTCATGGTTAGTTGATTTCGTCGAGCAAAGCGATAAAGGCTTGGGTAGCAAGTTCCGCATCTTCAGCGGTAATGATTTCTAAGGGGTTGTGGCTAATGCCGCGGTTGCCACCCCGCACAAACAACATCGCTTGCGGCATGATGGTGTGCAGTTTCATCGCGTCGTGGCCGGCACCGCTATTGAGCTTAAAGAGCGGTTGTCCAATTTTTGTGACGGCACGCTCCCAGCGAGCTTGCCAAGCGGGATCCGACGGTGCAGCACTCGCGCGCATCACTTCGTTGTATTCGAAGTGCACACCGCGGCGCTTGGCGATCTGCTTGGCGGCTTGCACGATGTCGTTGACCAGACCGTCACGTTGTGGGTCGGTTGGTGCACGCATATCCAGCGTAAAGACGCACTCACCCGGGATCACGTTGATCGATCCGCCAGGCACTTGCATCTGACCAACGGTGGCAACGCTCCCCTCTTCCGCTTTGGCACGATGCTCGGCCATCAAGCTGATTTCAGCGGCAGCCAGTAAAGCGTCTTCGCGCATCGACATGGGAGTTGTGCCAGCATGAGCAGCAGTGCCGGTAATTTTGCAGGTTGCGCGCACACCGGCATTGATCGAAGTGACAATACCGAGCGGCAATTGTTTCTCGCAAAGCACGGGACCTTGCTCGATATGGACTTCTACAAAACCGAGATATTTCTTTGGGTCACGGGTGAGCGCCTTAATCGACTCAAGGGTGCCAGGTAAGCCCGCATCAATCATGGCTTGGCGCATCGACACACCGCTTGGATCGAGCTGATCTAGCCAGTTCGCATCAAAACTGCCGGTCAGCGCACCGGACGAAAGAAACGTGGCGCGATAGCGTTGGCCTTCTTCTTCAGAGAAGCCGACAACTTCAATACCGTAGGGCAAACGCTTTTTCTGTTTGGCGAGCACGCCCACCACAGCGATTGGCACCAAAATGCCAAGTCGCCCGTCATACTTGCCGCCATTGCGAACCGTGTCGTAATGCGAGCCCGTCATTAACGCAGGGGCTGCCGCATCGACGCCGTGATAGCGCCCTACGACGTTACCCACCGCATCGGTCGAAACCTCGTCAAAACCGGCCTCCTGCATCAGCTGCGTGAGCGCTTGTGCGGTCTGTAAATGCGCAGGCGTCAGGTAGGTCACCGTGAGCTGGCCTTTTTCAGCCCAAGCGGGTTCGCTGAACGCCGCGATGCGTTCAGACCATTCCATAATCTGCTGGCCGTGGGAGGTGTGACTTGCCATGTTTGGGGTGTCCGACGTTGAACAAACGGATGACTAAAACTAACGATCCGTTAGTGTACCGGACAAGGTGGGGCCACGACCCCACCCCCTGAGCACTTTTTGGGTATTTGCCAAGCCACTCAATCCCGCAGCGTGATCACAACCGGTTGGTGATCAGAGGCTTGCGTCTGTTGATCCACCACGAGCTCTTGCACGCGCCTACCCAGAGAGGGACTAACAAAAAAGAAGTCGCAACCGACAGGTTCGGGGCCATAGGTTCTGTCAAAAATTCTAAATGTCGCCGGGTACGGTTTGCCGGGGTGCAGAAACTCCCAGGAATTCACCCAGGCACCTGACTGCCCTGGCTCAATAATGGACGCATGCTCGGGGCTGTCGTATTCAAAATTAAAGTCACCACAAAGCAAGGCATCCATGGTGTGGGGTTTGAGCTCGTAAGGCGAACCAGGTTGCGGCTTGGGCTGTTGCGCCGCAAGCGCACACGACTGCAAGTGCAGCTCACGCAGTGCTCTGGCCTGAGCGTGACGCGCCGCCTCGTTGTAGTACTCAAGATGGGTGGTCATCAGGCGCACAG
>JBILJY010000064.1:0-12946 GCA_044376975.1 Burkholderiaceae bacterium
GTGCATGACTACGCCAGACTTACCAACACGCCGAGCACTGCCCCACCTACGGTGGGTAACGCCGGCGCAATATGCTTTACCACCTCGGGCACAACGTCCTTACCCAAATTTGTCTTACATGATCAACACACACTCATTGTTCATGGCCAGGCGATGCAAACAGCCTTTGAGTACAACGCCAGCAGCCGGATTCTAGCCAGTGCGCCCTTTTGTGGCGCTTTCGGTTTTTCAACCTTGACGGGAGGCTTAGTGACGGGTTGCACAGTCGTAAGCGAAGCCGTCTCCGACACCAACAGTACGCTCACACAAATTCGGCGACACCAGGTCTCGCACACCTATGCCAATAACGAATCGATTTTGAAGCTACTGGAAGCAGCAGACTCCCCTGCAGACTTTGCGTCCTGCAAACTCTTTGGTTTTGCGAATTTCTCGCCCGCCGTCACGAGTCTGCTCGAACAGGCCGAGCGCAATCATTTGCCATTAACCGGTTTATACGGTTCAAGCGAGTTGCAGGCGCTGGTTGCAGCACAACCGACGCATGACGCCGAGGGAGATCTGAGCGTGCGCTATGTAGCCGGCGGCAAACTTATTCATCCGATAGCTCGAGTGCGTGTGACAGATCCATCGACAGGTAAGATCCTGGCAACAGGCGAGTCGGGTGAAATCGAAATATTTTCTCCAAGCCTGATGGTCGGCTATCTAGACAACCCAGAGGCCACTGCAAAAGCCATGACTACCGATGGCTTCTTTAAGACTGGTGACCTTGGTTATGCCCTAAGCGAGCAGCAGTTTGTCTTTCAGGCACGCATGGGAGATTCCATGCGCCTGTCTGGCTTTTTGGTGAATCCAGCGGAAATCGAGCAAACCGTCGAATCTTTACCTGGCGTTAAAGCCTGTCAAGTCGTCGGGGGAACGCTCGGCACAAAGACCTTGCCGGTCGCTTTTGTCATTCTGCAAGAAGGTCACCAGGCCGATCCAGTCGGCTGGACAGCGGCCTGCAAGCGCGACATGGCGGGCTATAAGGTTCCTGTGCATTTTGAAATTGTCATAAGTTTTCCATCGGTTGAAAGTGCCAACGCGGTAAAAATTCAGAAGAATAAATTGCGCGACATGGCGGATGCATTACTCGCCCAACGTCCGTAAACACAATGCCCTCGGCAATAAACCCTTGAAACCGTCCAACGATCTTCTCTACGCTCGCAGCCCGCAGCCTCTGTATTTGCAGGTGGCTGCGATCGTACGCCGGAATATTGAACGTGGTGTCTGGCCGCGTGGCGAACAGGTCCCAGCACTTGACACCTTGGTCGAGGATCTAGGTGTCTCTCGGGCGACGATCCGTCAGGCCTTCGGCCTACTTGAGCGCGAGGGACTGATCCATCGTTCACGAGGCTCGGGCACTTACGTCAATGAAAACATTCCCCAGCCCGTCAAGCTTGCTCTTCCCACCAGTTGGGAAGAGACGGTTGCCCTGTCCGCAGCGCTTGGTACGACGACGCTCATGGAACTCAGCGCAGACGTGCCCCTCCCCTTGCTCGGCATGGATTGCCCTTTCGATTGCAAAGGCAGTTTTCAATATCTGCAGCGCCTACACACCACATCGACGGGACCGTTCTGCTACAGCGAGGTCTATCTAGATCGGGACATTTATCGTCAACATGCAGCGCGTTATCGCCATGCCACCGTCGTCTCTGTCTTGAATGAACTGCACGGCGACAAGCTAACCCATGCCGAGCAACTCGTGAGCATCATCGAGGCGGGCGCAGACTCGGCACAAGCCTTGCACTTACCTCTTTCTGCACCGGTAGCTGAGCTGCGACGCTACGCTTGTATCGGTCAACGTGTGATTTATTTTGCACGCCTTGAAATCCCGACACGCTACGTCCAAATGAAGTTCGACCTAATCGAGAATCGCACAAATGTTTAACCCAGATTCCTTGCGCCTACCGTTTTTTGATGAGGCACATCGCGCTCTACATGACACTGCACACGCCTGGTCAATACAGCATCTGACTAGTCGCGTGCATCACGGTAGCGTAGACGCCCGCTGCCAAGAGCTCACCCGACTGCTGGGAGACGCGGGTTGGTTACGCTATTGCGTTCCTGCGGCTTACGGAGGTATGTTCGAGGAACTCGACTCGCGCAGCTTGTGTTTGATGCGTCAAACTCTGGGTTATTACGATGGCCTCGCCGACTTCGCCTTCGTCATGCAGGGACTCGGGAGCGGCCCTATTTCGCTCTTCGGCTCTGAAGCACTCAAGCAAAAGTATTTGCCGAAGGTCGCGCGCGGTGACATGCTCGCCGCCTTCGCCTTGTCGGAGCCGGACGCTGGCTCCGATGTCGCTGCCATGACGACACGCGCCACGCGCACCGCCTCAGGCTACCGAATCAATGGCGTCAAAACGTGGATATCAAACGCCGACATTGCCGACTTTTACACCGTCTTTGCCAGGGCAGAAAACGACGAAGCGGAAGGTGTGACCGCTTTTGTAGTGGACGCCAGTACCCCAGGCCTCGCAGTGACGGAACGGTTTGATGTATGTGCCCCCCATCCGATTGGCACACTCACTTTTACAGACTGCGACATTTCCGTCGAACAGCGCATTGGTATGCCCGGACAAGGATTTAAAGTTGCCCTGCAGAATTTAGATGTGTTTCGTGCGTCAGTCGGTGCTGCAGCCTTGGGCTTTGCAGAGGCGGCTCTTGAGATGGGCATCGCGCGTGCGACCTCACGACCTATGTTCGGAGCTACCTTAGCTGACCTACAGATCACTCAAGCAGCCATTGGTGACATGAGCACCGAAATCGACGCGGCAACGCTGCTTGTCTATCGGGCCGCCTGGGAGCGTGACATTCTGAAGCAACGCACCACACGCTCTGCTGCGATGGCTAAGCTTTTTGCTACAGAATCAGCGCAACGCATCATTGATCGCTGTGTGCAGCTGCACGGCGGCTTGGGTGTCAAGGTAGGACACCCGATGGAAATGTTGTATCGTGAAATTAGAGCACTACGGATATATGAAGGCGCCACCGAGGTCCAGCAGGTCGTCATTGCGCGCGAAACCATGAAAAATAAAACAGGAGGAGTACAAAAATGAACGGTTCGGAAGCGATGGTAAAAACTCTGCTCGCCGGTGCGGTAGATATCTGCTTTGCCAATCCTGGCACGTCGGAAATGCACTTCGTCTCGGCTCTGGATCGCGCCCCAGGCATGCGCTGTGTTCTCGGTTTATTTGAGGGCGTCGTCAGTGGCGCAGCCGACGGGTATTACCGTATGGCGGAGAAGCCCGCCGCGACGTTGCTGCATTTGGGACCAGGCCTGGGTAATGCATTGGCGAATATTCATAATGCAAAGCGCGCGAATAGCGGAATGGTCAACATCGTCGGACAGCATGCCCTAGACCATATTCATAACAACGCCCCACTGAATTCGGATGTCGAGGCTGTCGCCCGCCCGATGTCGCACTGGGTCAAGACGACCATGTCAGCAAGTCAGGCGCCCTTAGATACGGCGGAGGCAGTTTCACAAGCCCGCAGCACTCCAGGTCGTATCGCGACCCTCGTCTTACCCGCCAACTGCGCGTGGGAGCCCTCTGACCCTGGGCACTATTCAACGGCACCCGCACAAACGACTGCTGCACCGCTGACAGAATCTGTCTTAGCGATCGCCCGCTTGTTATCGGATCGTAAAACGGCTGAGGCTACGACGCTGCTACTCGGTGGCGTAGCACTGCGCGCTAAATCAGCACTACTAGCCGGAAAAATCGCCGCACATACTGGGTGCAAGCTTGCCAGTGAGCCGCGTAACCCACGACTCGAACGCGGCCGAGGTCGCGTCAACATCATGCCCCTGCCCTTCGCAGTCGACGGCGCGGTCGCTATGCTCAAGGACTCCAAGCACTTAGTGCTTGTTGGTAGTGCCTCACCCGTTGCGTTTTTTGCGTATCCCAATAAGCCACGCATGATTCAGCAACCTGATTGTCAGGTACATACCCTTGCAACCTTAACGCACGATATTCACGCGACGCTGCAGGCTTTGGTTGATGCTCTGGGGGCTAACAACACGGCGCCTGCTCAACTCTCGACCGGTCCCATCATTACCGATCTACCTAGCGGCGCGCCAACGGTTGAACACATTGGTACCGTGATCACTGCATTGATGCCAGAAAACGGCATCATGGTCGAAGAGTCTGTAACAACAGGCCGTCAGTTTTCAAAACTCACCC
This sequence comes from Burkholderiaceae bacterium, assembly GCA_044376975.1. Classification (GTDB taxonomy): domain Bacteria; phylum Pseudomonadota; class Gammaproteobacteria; order Burkholderiales; family Burkholderiaceae_B; genus Zwartia. The sequence goes on from JBILJY010000064.1 coordinate 4,224, forward strand.
ACCAAGCTGCACCTTACGATTGCATTGAAATTACAGGTGGTGCAATCGGCTGGGGCATGTCGGCAGCAGTGGGGGCCGCTGTGGCTTGTCCAGACCGCAAAGTGGTTGCCTTGATTGGTGATGGCAGCGCCATGTATACGGTACAAGGCCTGTGGTCGATGGCACGTGAAAACCTAGACGTTACCGTCGTGATCTTTGCTAACCGTTCATACAAAATTTTACGCGGTGAGCTCGCCAATATGGGTGGACCAGAAGCAGGTGAGAATGCCAAACGCATGCTTGATCTTGATCGTCCTTATTTAGACTGGGTATCGATCGCCCGAGGCCATGGCGTACCGGGACAACAAGTTACAACGATGGAGGACTTCGCCAATGCCCTGCGTATCGCAAACAAAGAGAAAGGTCCTCGCCTCATCGAACTAGTCATGTAATTTTCACTATATATCTCATAACGATCGACTACACCGGAGAACACCACATGAAATGCTACTGCGTCGTTAACTTTCGTGAATCTTTGCAGCTCTTAGAGTCTGAGACACCAACCCCCACAGGGTCGCAGGTTCTTGTGCAAGTACGTGCTGCAGGCGTCTGCCATAGCGACATTCACTTCTGGGAAGGCGGCTACGATCTAGGCAACGGTAAAACGTTATCGCTAAAAGATCGTGGCATCAAACTCCCGATGACCATGGGACACGAGACAGCGGGAACCGTTATTGCGCTAGGACCCGATGCCAAAGGCGTAGAGAAAGGCCGCAACTACCTCGTCTACCCTTGGATCGGTTGTCGCCAATGTCCCGCCTGCAACGAAGGCTTGGAAAACTATTGTGCCAATCCACAGTACCTCGGCGTTCATCGTCCGGGCGGCTATGCCGACCACATCATGGTTCCCGATGCACGCTACCTGATTGACATTGGCGATATGGATCCCGCCTCACTCGCCCCCTATGCGTGTTCCGGCATTACGACCTACAGCGCGATCAATAAGATCGGATTCAAGACGTTTAGCAAGCACCCGATTGTGATTATGGGCGCCGGCGGCCTGGGCCTGATGGCCATGGCACTGCTCAAAGCGATGGGAGGAGTCAGCCCGATTGTGGTAGATATTGATCCCGCTAAAAGACAAGCGGCGATGGAGGCAGGCGCGTTGGCGGCGATCGATGGCGCAGCACCTGATGCAGCCAAGCAAATCATCGCAGCCAATGGCGGAAAACTGCTACAGGGCGTCGTAGACTTGGTCGGCGCGCCCTCGACCACCGGTATTGCCTTTGACTGTCTGATCAAGGGTGGCAAGCTCGTTATTGTGGGCTTGTTCGGTGGCGGCGCTTCATGGCCCATCGCCTTTATTCCCATGAAGGCTTTGCAGATCTTAGGCAGCTACACGGGCTCGCTACAAGAGATGCGAGAACTGATGCAGTTGGTCAAAGAGGGCAAAGTCAAACCAATCCCCGTCCACACCCATCCGCTCGCGGATGCCGATAAAGTGTTGAAATCACTCATCGCAGGCAAGGTGACCGGTCGAGCCGTGTTGACTGCTTAACTGCAATACACGCATTGCAGTGCTATTTACTTCCCTGATAGCGCTGCAAGGCTAGCAACACCTGGCGCGTTGCTAGCGGGCGACCCGCTAGATGTTCAGCTAGGCGTTCGCGCAAGCGCGCCCTTAACTGAGGCTCCTGTTGGGTGTCCTCAAAGTCTGGTGGCTCTTGGTCGAGACCATACCCAGTCTCTTTGAGCAGTGTCCATTCAAACTTACGTAAGGCACCCGCAGCAGTTTGCCCTGCAGCTAACTGCTGCAAGGCAATCACATAAGCATCAAATAGACCTGGATGGGGATCCTCTCGCGGTAACAAACGAAACATGAGTTCGTTCATGTACCAGCAAGACATCATGGCAGGGCCTGGCAAGGGATGAACCCCTGCGCACTCGGCACGCGTCATGGTTTTGACTTCCGTGCCGCCCGACCAAGACAGCAACAAAGGTTGAAAAACTGATAACGCTGGTCGCAGGACCGAGTGCGGCCGCTTAGCTCCCTTGGCAACCAAGGTCACCCAGCCGTGGTCTCGTGAGAACGCCTGGACAATCAAAGAGGTTTCTCGCCAAGCCGTTGCGTGCAAGATGTAGCCCGGGGTTTCGTGGACTCGTACGAGGCGTCGGCTCATGTGACTAGGCGCTCAGTGCTTTACTCATATCCCAGGTCACGCAGGCTGCTTTCTTTCTCAGCCCAGCCTTTTCGCACCTTGATATAGACCTCAAGGTGGACCGGCTTATCGAGCAATTTGGTCATATCCTGGCGCGCTTCGGAAGCGATACGCTTCATGTGTCCACCGCCCGCCCCCAGAAGAATCGGCCGATGGCTGTCACGCTCTACGATGACGCAAGCCGCAACGTGGGCGCCCTTCTCGGTCTCTTCCCACTGCTCAATCACCACCGTACACCCGTAGGGCAGTTCATCACCGACCAGACGAAAGATTTTCTCGCGAATAAGCTCAGCAGCGATAAAACGTACCGGGCGATCCGTCAAGGTGTCCGCATCAAAAAACGGTTCATTCTCAGGCAGGCGCTTAGCAACCTCATCGAGCAACTGATCAAGTTGGTGCCGCTTTGTCGAGCTCACTGGCACCACGGCATCGAACTGATAGAGTGCGGCAATTCTTGCCACGAAGGGGTAGAGCTCATCACGATTTTTAAGCTGATCAATTTTGCTGATCACTAAGATCGTGCGCTTTGGATCATGCAACAGCGACAACAGCTTCTCATCGCCCGGTGACCACTTACCCGCCTCAACAATGAACAACACGACATCGACATCGGCCAAGGTTTGCGTCACGACGCGGTTCATCATCTTGTTCATCGCCCCACCGTGACGCGTCTGAAACCCGGGTGTATCAACAAAGATGAACTGTTCAGCGTCGCGCGTCAGAACCCCTTGAATCCGATGGCGCGTTGTCTGAGCCTTGCGGGACACAATGGAAATCTTGGTGCCAATTAAGGCATTCGTCAGTGTGGACTTACCCACATTGGGACGACCTACGACGGCAATAAAACCACAGCGGTGCGCTGTTTCGATCATTTAAGCTCCTGAGCGACCGCAACCGGCAGCGTTAATTGTGCCGTTTTGCGCGCCCGGGTTGAACGCTTTTTAACTGGTGTAGGGCTTGCGGCCTCTGCGCTGACCAAGGCCAACTTGGCGCCTGATTGTTCAGCGGCCCGACGACTCGAGCCTGCCGCGACAACCTTGATATCTAAAGACGGGATCAAGCACTCGACCTCAAACTGCTGGCTATGCGCGGCGCCGTGGGTAGCGACTACGTTGTAGATCGGCAAGGCAAGCTTGCGGCTTTGTAGAAACTCCTGCAGGAGTGTTTTGGCATCCTTACCCAAGGTCAAGGGATCCACACTTGCAAGGATAGGCTTGTACAAACGCTCCACAAGCTGTTGCGCTGCGACAAAGCCACCGTCTATGTAAACGGCAGCAAGCACTGCCTCAAAGGTGTCCGCCAAAATCGATGGGCGTCGAAAACCGCCACTCTTGAGCTCGCCCTCACCAAGGCGTAGAAATTTGGATAGGTCTAGCTTTTGTGCGATGTCGGCAAGTGAAGACTGTTTAACGAGGTTCGCACGTACGCGCGACAGATCGCCCTCGTCCAGTGTGCCGTAGTGATTGAATAAGAGCGCGGCTACCGCCACATTAAGAACCGAATCACCCAAAAACTCTAAACGCTCGTTATGGCGAGCTCCATGGCTACGATGCGTCAGCGCTTGCTCAAGCAGAGCAGGTTTGACGAACTTATATCCAAGCGAGGTTTCGAGTGCGGCCAGGGGCATGAAGCGAGTGACATGAAGCGAGTGAATCGAGCTGAACGAATTTAGTGGAAGGGACCAATACGACCCAAACTGCCAAAGTTCATCCAAATAAAGAAAGCTTTACCGACGATGTTTGCCTCGGGGACAAATCCCCAGAAACGACTGTCGAGACTATTATCGCGGTTGTCCCCCATCATAAAGTAAACACCCGCCGGTACGGTGCAGCGCATACCATTACGCAGATATTCACATTTTTCACGATATGGGAAGGTTGAAATAGGCCCTATCTCCTGCGAACGTCTCTCATCTAGCAGTATTTTGTGGGGCTTATCACCCAACGATTCAATGAACTGTGCGGTATATGCCACACGGTCGGGCTCGAAATATTGGCCGTCTGCTTTGCGGGGAACCTCTTTGCCATTGATATACAACTTTTTGTCTAAATAAGCGACCTGATCGCCCGGCAGTCCAACAACCCGTTTGATGTAGTCGACAGACGGATCAACAGGATAACGAAACACCATCACGTCGCCCCGCTTGGGCTGACCAATCGGGATGACTTTGGTATCAATAACCGGCAAACGCAAGCCATAAGTAAATTTGTTCACAAGAATCAAATCACCTGACTGCAGCGTCGGCAACATAGATCCGGAGGGGATACGAAACGGCTCGACGATAAATGAACGCAACACAAACACAAACAAGATAACGGGGAAAAAGCTCACACCGTACTCAACCCACCAAGGCATCTTTCCGAACTCGGCCTGGATCTGCTCTTGGCGTACCAGTTTTTCGTGGTCCGGCAGGTTGACCCAGCTTGGGCGAGCCAGTTCAAGCGCCTGCATCACGCGGGCAGCTCGCTTATGACGCAGCGAAAAGCGATCAAGCGACCAGACGATGCCCGTCACCACCAGCAACACAAAAAGAATCAGAGCAAAGTTCCAGCTCATAGTTTCGACCTTTGCGAACGCCTTATTTATCTTCGACCTGCAGGATCGCCAAGAAGGCTTCCTGAGGAATCTCAACACTACCGACTTGCTTCATGCGCTTCTTACCGGCTTTCTGCTTCTCAAGAAGTTTCTTTTTACGACTGATATCGCCGCCATAACATTTTGCCAACACGTTTTTACGTAGCGCCTTGACGTTTTCACGCGCGATAATTTCGGCACCGATCGCGGCCTGAATCGCGACGTCGTACATCTGCCGCGGAATCAGCTCCCGCATGCGAGACACCACATCACGCGCCCGGTAACGTGCGTTCGCTCGATGGCAAATCGTGGAGAGCGCGTCGACCTTATCGCTATTGATCAACAGATCGACTTTCACGACATCTGCCGCACGGTATTCTTTAAATTCGTAATCCATCGAGGCATAGCCGCGCGACACAGACTTGAGCTTGTCAAAGAAGTCGAGCACAATTTCTGCGAGCGGGATCTCGTAGTGCAAGTGCACCTGGCGGCCGTGATAGGTCATGTCCAGTTGCACACCGCGCTTGCTATTGCACAGCGTCATCACCGTGCCCACATACTCTTGGGGCATAAAGAGAGTGACATTGACAATGGGCTCGCGCACCTCAAGGTACTTACCCACCTCAGGCATGCGCGATGGGCTTTCAATCTGAATCACAGTATTGTCGCGCAACTCGACCTCATAGACTACCGAGGGTGCGGTCGTGATGATATCCATATCGAACTCGCGTTCAAGACGTTCTTGCACGATTTCCATGTGCAATAAGCCTAGAAAGCCACAACGAAAACCGAAGCCAAGCGCCTGCGATACTTCGGGCTCGTACATCAGAGCAGAGTCGTTGAGCTTGAGCTTTTCGAGTGAGTCACGCAACTGATCGTACTCACTGCTTTCAACGGGATAGAGCCCAGCAAATACCTGAGGCTTGACCTCTTTGAAGCCTGGTAGCGGCTCGGTGGAAGGCTTTGCGAACGTCGTAATGGTGTCGCCAACCTTCGCGTCAGCCAGTTCTTTGATGCCGGCAATCACAAAGCCAACCTCACCCGCGGAGAGAAACTTGCGAGCCTCAGACTTCGGTGTGAACACACCAACCTGTTCACACAAATGCACAGCACCCGTCGCCATAAAAGAAATTTTGTCTTTAGGGGTCAGTACGCCATTGACGATACGCACCAACATGACCACACCCACATAGTTATCAAACCATGAGTCGACAATTAATGCTTGTAGCGCGGCTTTGGGATCGCCTTTGGGGGCGGGAATACGCGCCACCACGGCCTCGAGGATTTCATCAATTCCCATGCCAGTTTTTGCGCTAGCCAAGATCGCATTCGACGCATCAATGCCAATCACTTCTTCGACTTCTGCACGCGCACTTTCAGGATCGGCTGAAGGCAAATCCATTTTGTTCAATACGGGTACGACTTCCACACCGAGTTCGATCGCGGTGTAGCAATTAGCGACAGTCTGTGCCTCAACGCCTTGCGAGGCATCTACGACCAACAGGGCGCCTTCGCAAGCAGACAGTGAGCGACTGACCTCATAAGAGAAGTCAACGTGACCTGGGGTATCGATCAAATTCAGGTTGTAAATTTTTCCGTCGACAGCCTTGTAGTGCAGCGCCGCCGTCTGGGCCTTGATGGTGATACCCCGTTCGCGCTCGATATCCATCGAATCAAGTACTTGGGCCGACATTTCTCGGTCTGCCAACCCCCCGCAACGCTGAATCAATCGGTCTGCGAGAGTGGATTTGCCGTGATCAATATGGGCAATGATGGAGAAATTGCGAATATGCTGCATAGCGCCTGGAAAGTAAACTAACAAACAAAGGGGGCGCCCTGCGCCCCCTTTGCGTCAAACCGCTATTCTAGCCCTTCTTGGCCTATTTAGCAGTGTTGACAGCGACCCAGCGGGTTTGATCGCCGCTACGAACCATCAGGCCAACCGGACGGGAAGAATCCAGTCCATCGATCACTTTGGCAAACTGCTCCGGACTCGTGATGTCCGTGTCGTTGGCGGCCAAAATGATGTCGCCCTCGACGATCCCGGCCGTGGAGGCTGGCGCCCCAACGGTCGTCACCTGGACGCCACCCTTGATGCGCAGCTTTTTCTGTACATCAGCCGCCACAGGAACCAACGTCATTCCCAAGACCACCTTCTGGGTTTCGACCGCTTTGGGCGCTGCTGGCGCTTCTGCCGTCTTCTCTGCCTTGATTTCTGCAATACTGACTTTCAGATTAACCAACTTACCCTTACGCCATACTTCCAGCGGCGCCGTCGTACCTGGCTTAGTGCTACCCACTAGGCGCGGCAAATCAGACCAGCGCGTGATGGGCTTGCCATCGAACTTCAAGATGACATCACCTGGCTGCACACCAGCTTTATCGGCTGGGGCGTCAGGCTCAACACCACTCACCAACGCGCCCTCTGCCTTGGGTAAGCCGATTGCTTGAGCGACATCTTTACTCACTTCGCCAATTTGCACACCAATACGTCCACGCGTTACCTTGCCGCTCGCACGCAACTGGTCCGCCACACGCATCGCCTCGTCGATCGGTATCGCCAACGAGATGCCCATGAAACCGCCACTGCGAGAAACGATCTGTGCATTAATACCAACAACCTCTCCATCCAAGTTCAGCAACGGGCCACCTGAATTACCTGGGTTGACCGCAACGTCGGTTTGAATGAAGGGAAGATAGTCGCCTGTCTCACGACCTAGCGCGCTGATGATCCCGGAAGTCACTGTCGACTCAAGCCCAAAAGGAGAGCCAATCGCCATCACCCATTGCCCTTTCTTTAGGGTCTTGGTATCGCCGATTGGTAAAGACACCATGCCTTTTGCTTCAATCTTAAGCAGTGCGACGTCGGTACGTTGATCGCTTCCGATGACTTTGGCCTTGAACTCACGACCATCGGTCAACGTAACAAAAATATCTGTTGCATCCGCGACGACGTGATGATTTGTCAACAAGTGTCCATCGGACGAGATAAAGAAGCCGGAACCCACACCGCGCGGTACGCTGCGCTCTTCAGGCTCAGCACGACGTCCACGTGGACCTTGCTGAGGAGGTCTCGCACCACCTGGCGGCTGAAAATCTGGTCCAAAGAAATGGCGAAACATTTCGTAGGGGTCTTGTCCTTGCGGCCCCTGGCGGTTGCCAGACACTTTAGCCGTTGTACGGATGTTGACCACTGCCGCTTCGGATTTTTCAACGATGGTTGTGAAGTCAGGCAACGACGATGTGCGTGCCTGCGCGGACATTTGATAGCCAACGCCGACGGACATCACCACAGCCAGCATGAGTGTTAATGCGAGTCGACGCATACGCCCAGCTGACTGATACAGATAAGAAGGACATTGAGTTTGCATAATGAATGAACTCCGCATAAAACGTTTATGTCGTAAGCACCTAACGAGGGCTTGCAACAGACATGTACTGAATGGACTGTGCTAATTGTTCAAGAGTAGAGGCCGGCACTTCACCCAGAACAGTTAACCAGTAATTTGCAATGCGTACCCCATAGATGTTGACCGAACCGCTTTGGGCAGCACCCTGTGGTACATACTCAGACCGCTCAGGCAAATAAGGTTCAATAAAAATTGAAATAGTTGCAAGACCATCAGACAACACGAGTTGATGCACGTGCTTGCGATCTGCAAATTCACGTGTCACTTCCGAGGTAGATACATAGCCCGGTGGTGCGTTGACACGCCAACCGAGCGCTGCCAAGTCAATTTTTTGGTGTTGCGTCCGCACCGTATGCCAGTCTTTAGTGGGCCAAGCGGGCACCAGCATGGCATCGGAGATTTCTGCACCAATCGTCACCTGCGTGAAAGCGATTTGCTCTATGACCGTGCCACGCTCATCAATCATTTGCGCTTTAAGCAACAAGCTCGATTCCGTGTCCGCACACAACCTATAGCCATAACGGTGTGAATCCCGTGGTAT
>JBILJY010000065.1:0-12897 GCA_044376975.1 Burkholderiaceae bacterium
TCACCTGCGTGAAAGCGATTTGCTCTATGACCGTGCCACGCTCATCAATCATTTGCGCTTTAAGCAACAAGCTCGATTCCGTGTCCGCACACAACCTATAGCCATAACGGTGTGAATCCCGTGGTATTACCTCAATCGGTCGGCAATGGCGGCCCGCGACTCGTAACGCAACGGCGCCTACAGACACGCTGTAATTATTCTCGATCGACTTGGGATCAATCCGCAGCAACCCAGGGAAACGATCACCGCGTTGACGTTCGCGCAACACGGTTTTTTGCTCCGGGAGCAAACACTGCACTTCATCGTCCGTGCGCAGATACTCACGCGGGGCGCCATCAAGCACCTCAATACGCTCTTTTTCATGCTTGCCATCAAACTGATGGGTAATACGTGAAGACTCGATGTGATCGCCTTGTTGATACGTATAGACTCCCACGTAATTCAACTGACGCGCGGCCTCTTGAATTTGCCTGAGCACGTCTGCACCACTTTGCGCCTGCGCGACCTGCACCCAAGCACACACACCAACAGTCAGCAACGCGCCCAAACGTTTTAATGTTTGCTGCTCAAACAAACGCATCCGCGGCCCCATTAGCGCGAGGCGCCAAACGAAGCTTGTCGCACGTTGGCAGGACCAGACAATTGACGATGTGCGCTCACATAGTCGCGCACAGCAGGCGCATCGATATTAGAGGCTACTGCACTCTTTGGTGCCACGGCTCCAGCCATCTGCGCGCCACTGATACCAGAGTCTGGCAAAAGGAATGGCTTTGCTACCCAGACGACCGACGCAACGGCTGCCGCCATCGCGAGACTTGGCCACACGATCGAGCGCCAGGCCTTCCTATTGTGTTTTTGAGTTGAAGCCACGGGAGACGGGCGCGGCGCAGCAATGATCGCGGGCTCGGCTACCAATGCCTGTGCAACACGCGCGCGCAAATCCGAGGTGGGGGGTATTGCTAATTCAGGAGTACGCAGCGTGTCGCCAATCAGGTGATACACCTGCCACGTCTGTTGACCCTGTTTGGTCAGCACAGCCTCTGGCATGGGCGCTGCATCATCACCGTCCATCCAGGCAGAAATCGTGACCGCAAGATCCTGAGGTTCGGAAGCGGCTTCGGCAGTATGTGGAGGTTGACTCATTTTTCAGGACTCCTTACCAGCGACGATCGCCGGTGTCACCCAGCAAAGGTCGTAATCGGGTTGCGATGGCCTCACGTGCACGAAAAATACGTGACCTGACCGTCCCAATAGGACAGTTCATGCTCTGTGCGATATCTTCGTAGCTCATGCCATCAATCTCACGCATCACAATTGCATTGCGCAGCTCTTCGGGTAAATCATTCATCGCCTTATTGACGGTCTCGGCAATTTGCCGGCTCGCCATTTCAGATTCTGGGTTGCTGCTATCGGTTAGGTTGTCAGTTTCGTCAAAAGTTTCACCTTCTTCACTTTCATATGAAGAAGATGTACTGGGTCTGCGGTTATTTTGAGCCAACCAGTTGCGCGCGGTGTTGATGGCGATGCGATATAACCAGGTGTAAAACGCGCTGTCACCCCTGAACTGAGGCAAAGCGCGATAGGCTTTAATAAAGGATTCCTGAGCTACATCTTCGATCTCAGCCGGATCACGAATCATCCGTGACAGTAAGCGCATGATTTTGCGCTGGTATTTGAGAACCAACAGATCGAAGGCCTGCTTGTCTCCGCGCTGGACTCGCGCCACTAACTCGGCGTCTACGTCGCGTTCAGTCAAGCTGTTTTCCTCTCAAAAGGCTGGCGGGACTGCTCGATCGACGAGGCAGCCAGCGCAGATACTCGCCGAAGTGTCTCATCCGAAACGGCTCGACGCCAGAGCGTCAAGTTGACGATCTTGGAGGAGTTATGGGGGCGATCTTGCAATTTCAAACCCAGTGTTAAACCAAAAAGATGTCTCTGGCGACGTACAACGCAAATCTGCCTTACCTGCGAAAGACCGAGCTCAGAGGAAAAAGTGCCCAACAGCCAAACTGGCTGCTCAGAAGCGACAAGGGTAAGACCTGGAAGGCGCTCCAAGCGTCCACGCCGCTCAATACCGTAAACAACGGACGGTACGGCGCTCAGTAACAGGGTGACGACACCTGGAAATTTGAGCCAAACGCATGCAAGCACCACTGCCAAGCTCGCCAAGCAAACGAGTGCGTTCTCAAGAACACTAACCCAGGTGGGCCTGAACACCGAAACCGTGAGGGAACCTTGTTCAGGGGAGATCAAATGCGGCGAACCGCCATTGAGCCGTTCGTGCCACCAAAACCAAACGAATTCGAGAGCGCAACATCGATTTTGAGCTCACGGGCAACGTTAGCGCAGTAATCCAGGTCGCACTCTGGATCTTGGTTGAAGATATTAATCGTGGGTGGTGAGATCTGATGATGCACCGCTAGCGTGGCAAATACTGCCTCAATTCCACCTGCAGCACCCAACAAATGACCCGTCATCGACTTGGTCGAGTTCACAACGAGTTTCTTCGCATGATCACCGAAGGCAAGTTTGAGCGCTTCTGTTTCGTTTTTATCACCTAAGGGTGTCGAGGTGCCGTGTGCATTCACATACTGCACCTGATCTGCATTAATACCCCCGTTACGCAACGCATTCAGGATTCCGCGTCGTGGACCATCGCGATCAGGAGCCGTAATGTGGTGCGCATCGGAGCTCATGCCATAGCCAGCAAACTCGCCATAAATGCGCGCGCCGCGTTTCTTTGCATGCTCGTATTCTTCGAGAATCAGCACACCTGCGCCTTCGCCTAAGACAAAACCATCGCGGTCTCGATCCCAAGGGCGCGACGCGGTGGTCGGATCGTCATTACGTTGCGACAACGCACGCATCGCCGCAAAGCCACCAATACCAAGAGGAGATACGGTCGACTCAGCACCACCAGCCATCATGACATCGGCATCGCCGTACTCGATCATGCGTGCCGCATCACCAATAGAATGCAGACCCGTGGTACATGCCGATACCACAGCATACGAGGGGCCTTTAAAGCCCAACATAATTGTTAGTTGCCCTGAGATCAGGTTGATCAAAGACGCAGGAACGAAAAAAGGAGAAATACGACGCGGACCACGCTCAAGGTATTCGGTCTGCGTCTCTTCAATACGTTGAAGACCGCCGATACCTGACCCCACAATGACACCCACGCGCTCGGCGTTTGCTTCAGTCACTTCAAGCCCAGAGTCTTTCCACGCTTGCAAACCGGCCGCGATACCGTAGTGGATAAAAGTATCCATTGTTCGGGCTTCTTTGGCTGGAAGAATCTGGGTCACATCGAACCCCTTCACTTCGCCAGCGATATGAGCGTTGAAAGCGCTCGGATCAAAGCGCGTGATTCGTCCGATGCCGGACCGACCGTTAACGATATTGTCCCAGGCCGTTGGAATGTCGTTGCCCACGGGGCTTACGATGCCTAGACCTGTAATGACGACGCGTCGCTTCACGCACCACTCCTCAAATATGATAATGGCGGGCCAACACACACACGCACGCAGCTAGCGCTGCATGTGTGTGTCCACTAGATTTACTTAGAATTCGAAGTGATGTAGTCCACGGCCTGCTGAACAGTCGTGATCTTTTCAGCTTCTTCATCTGGAATCTCAGTTTCGAACTCGTCTTCGAGTGCCATCACCAACTCAACCATGTCGAGCGAATCGGCACCGAGATCGTCCAGAAAAGACGAAGCGTTCTTGATCTCGGCTTCGTTTACGCCAAGTTGTTCAGCGACGATCTTTTTGACGCGCTGTTCGATGCTTTCCATGCAGATCTCCAAAGGGGAAAAGTCCGGCGAATTATAGCTAACCGGGAGAAAAAAAACCTATTACATGTACATGCCGCCATTCACGTGCAGCGTAGTACCTGTGATGTAACTCGCATTGGGCGAGGCTAAGAATGCGACAGCATGAGCGATATCCGCTGCAGAACCGAGTCGACCGAGAGGGATTTGCCCCAAAAGTGCTGAAGTTTGAGCGTCATCCAGGGCACTCGTCATATCCGTTTCAATGAAACCAGGTGCCACGCAATTCACCGTGACGCCACGGCTGCCGAGTTCCCGAGCGAGTGCACGACTCATGCCAGCAACGCCCGCTTTGGCAGCAGCGTAATTCGCTTGACCGGGATTACCACTAGAGCCGACAACCGAAGTGATGTTGATGATCCGGCCCCAACGTGCCTTCATCATGCCACGCATCACCGCGCGTGACAGCCTAAAAACAGCACTGAGGTTAGTTTGCAATACCGCATCCCAATCCTCGTCTTTCATGCGCATCGCTAGGTTATCCCGCGTGATCCCAGCGTTATTCACCAAGATATGCAAGCCGCCCGCTTCTTTGGTCAAGGCATCGACCACAGCGTCGCAGGCAGGCACATCCGTGACGTTCAACACCACGCCGCGACCACCATGCGGGGCCAGCATCGCAGTGACCGCCTGCGCGCCGGCTTCAGTGGTCGCCGTGCCCACAACCGTGGCACCACGCATCGCCAACTCAAGCGCAATCGCTTTGCCAATACCGCGTGAGGCACCCGTGACTAGGGCAACTTTATCTTTAAGATCCATCGTGGGCTCCACCATTAACCAGCTGAGGCTAGCGCATCGAGCGCAGCCTGCATTGAATCAGGGTCTGTTACCGACAACGCGACAATATCAGGCTCGATGCGCTTGACCATACCCGTTAATACCTTACCGGGACCGCACTCAACGATATGCGTGATCCCTTGGGCCTTCATCGCTTGTACGATTTCTACCCAGCGCACGGCGTGCCAGGCCTGGCGAACCAGCGCATCACGAATTGCAGCAGGGTCTTGCTCTGCTTTTACGTCTACGTTGTTAATCACTGGAACAACTGGCGCAGAGACAACAATCTTGGCTAAGGCTTCTTGCAACACCTCGGCCGCGGGTTTGAGCAAACTTGAATGAAAAGGCGCAGACACAGGCAAAATCATGGCCCGTTTGGCTCCTGCAGCTTTCGCGGCCTCAATGGCACGCTGCACAGCCGTGGCATGCCCTGCAATCACCACTTGCGATGGTGCGTTGAAGTTAACGGCCTCGACGACCTCACCTTGGGATGCCGCAGCGCACGCCGCACGCACACCCTCGTCATCCAACCCAAGAACGGCCGCCATGGCACCTGTTCCAACCGGCACAGCCGCCTGCATCGCATCTGCACGTATACGCACGATACGCACGGCGTCCGCCAGCGTCAGTGCACCTGCAGCCGTCAACGCTGCATACTCCCCTAAACTATGCCCGGCCATCAAGGCCGGCTGAGCGCCACCGGCTGCACGCCAAGCCTCGTACATGGCCACGCCAGCGGTCAACATAGCCGGTTGCGTGTTGGTTGTCAGGCTGAGTTGTTCGGCCGGGCCTTGCGCCATGAGTGCGCCAAGATCTTCGCCCAGCGCCGCTGAGGCTTGTTTGATCACTTCCATCGCGGCGGGATGGCTAGACCAAGCATCCATCATGCCGACTGTCTGCGAACCTTGACCTGGAAAAACGAATGCGAATTTCATGATGTATACAGAGCGTAAAAAAACGATTGATCGATCAGGACACTACACGCATTAAAGGCGCAGCAGCACCGAACCCCAAGTAAAACCACCACCCACCCCTTGAAGCAAAGCAAGATGCCCAGGTTTGATGCGACCGTCCCGTCTTGCAACATCTAGCGCGAGAGGAATGCTTGCCGCCGAGGTGTTTGCGTGCCGATCTACCGTCACCACAACCTTCTCGGTGGGAATGTCTAGTTTACGGGCAAGGAAGGTAAGAATTCGTAAATTCGCCTGATGTGGAATCAACCAGTCGATATCGGATAATTGCATTCCCGCCTTTTCAACGACACTACGTGCCGAGCGATCAAGCACGGTGACAGCTTGTTTGAAAACCGCCTGCCCGTCCATACGCAAAAACGGATCGCCCGTCACCTGCCCAAATGCGACGTTGCCCGCAGCGCAGAGAATATTCATTTGGCTGCCGTCAGCATGCAGTTCAGCCTCGATGATGCCAGGTGATTCACTCGCCTTTAAAACAACCGCCCCCGCGCCATCGCCAAACAGTACGCAAGTTGAACGATCGTTCCAGTCAAGAATGCTTGAGAAAACTTCAGCCCCAATCACGAGTGCACACTTTGCACGACCAGCGCGAATAAAACTGTCAGCAGTGGTTAGTCCATAAACAAACCCGCTGCACACCGCCTGGACATCAAAGGCTGCTGCGCCTTTATTACCGAGGTTGGCCTGCACCAGACAGGCCGTGCTTGGAAATACAAAATCTGGAGTCGACGTCGCAACGATAATTAAATCGAGCTCACTTGCCTCAACATCCGCATCCGCCAAAGCGCGACGAGCCGCTTCAGTTGCCAGCGTGCTCGTTGTTATGCCTTTATCGGCAAGGTAACGTTGACGGATCCCCGTGCGCTCAACAATCCACGCATCAGACGTTTCAATCTGACGTGTAGCAAGGTCAGCGGCGAGTGCGTCATTGCTAACTAGCCTGGGTGGCAGAAAACTGCCAGAACCTACGAGGCGCGCATAGGGCAAAGCCTGCGTCATGCCGAGTCTCCGGAAGATTTCAGATCGCTAGCGGTCTGATTCTTGGTTAGTTTGTGGATTGCCTCAGTGGTGCGCGCAAGCAAACCGCTTACTACGGCTTGTCTCGCGCGTTCAAGCGCGAAACCAAAGGCGATTTGATCTGCCGAACCGTGGCTCTTAATCACGACCCCTCGCAAGCCTAGCAAGGTCGCACCGTTGTACTGTCGATTATCGACGCGCTTACGGAAACGCTTGAGCACGGGCAGCGCAATCAACCCAATGAGCTTTGTCAGCCAGGAGCGATTGAACTCTTCGCGCACAATGACCGACATCATGCGCGCCAGACCTTCAGAGGCTTTAAGCGCAACGTTACCCACAAAACCGTCACAAACGACCACGTCGACTGTCCCTTTGTAAATATCGTCGCCCTCGACATTGCCGTAGAAGTTCAACGTGCTTTGACGCAATAAATCAGCAGCTTGCTTGACAACTTCGTTACCCTTGATGAGCTCTTCTCCAATGTTGAGCAATCCAACAGAGGGAGAGCGGCCGTCGATACCCACTTGCGCCAATGCCGTACCCATCAAGGCAAACTGCAACAAATGTTCGGCCGTGCAGTCCACGTTGGCACCGAGGTCCAACATGGTTGTCGCCCCACCTTTTTGATTTGGCAAGGCGGTTGCAATCGCTGGGCGATCAATACCATCAAGTGTTTTAAGCACGTAGCGCGAGATCGCCATCCAGGCACCCGTGTTGCCCGCAGAGACGCAAGCATCGGCCAGACCGTCTTTGACGGTTTGAGCAGCAACTCGCATGGAGGAGTCTTTTTTGCGACGCAGCGCGACTTCGACTGGGTCATCCATCGCAACGACTTCAGAGGCCGCCACAATAGGAAACCTTGCCGAGGCAAGGTTTGGGAAGTCTTTTTTTGCGGCGTCCACAGCAAGTGCGAGCTCGTGAGGCAAGCCTACGAGCAGCAGCTGTGTGTCAGGAAAGCGTTGCGCAAAAGCGAATGCTGCGGGCACTGTGACGGGGATACCCGCGTCACCGCCCATGCAATCGATCGCGATGCGAATTACGGAAGCCACGTGTGAGTGCTACGCAGCGCGCTTGGACGAGATAAGCCCGTCAACCGCGATTATTCGTCAGTCTTGGTCTTGAGAACTTTGCGACCACGATAAAAGCCCGTTGGGCTAATGTGGTGGCGCAGATGTTGCTCACCCGTGGTGGGCTCTACGGCCGTTGACGGATTGACCAAAAAGTCGTGCGAACGATGCATACCGCGCTTGGACGGGGATTTTTTGTTTTGCTGAACAGCCATGACAACTCCTGTGGATCGACGAATTGTACGCCAACCATCTTAATAACAACTACTTACCTTTTTTTAGCTGACCCAACACCGCAAAGGGCGAAGGGGGCTCTTCCCTACTAGCAACTTCATCCGCTTGCGCATCTAAATCTGCCATTTCCGGGCACTGGGTATGGCGCGGAACGTAGGGCACTTCTAAAATCAGTTCATCTTCCAGCAATTCGCACAAGTCAAACTTGGGCGAACCAACGATTTGCTCTGGGGCCTCAAAATCTTCTTCATCGGGCTCGTCGTCCGAGAGATCTGATTCGCGCCGCACCAATTCAAATACTGTTGTGCGATCGATTGGGAGCGTCAGTACGCCTAAACAACGCTGACACTCCAGTACTAAATTTGCCTGAACTCGCATGACCAACTGCGATTCATCGTCTTTGGTTCGCCGCCCTTGAATCACATAACGCACGACACCAGGTACAAGCGACCCTGTCGACAACTCGGTGACTTCGCCCAAGGGCTGCTCTTCCAAGCCGTCTAACAGGCGCTGCAGTCGGTGAATGCTAAAGGCACCCTCAACAACCTGACCACGGCGCGCAAAATCAAACGCATCCACAACCGGTGGCACTGACAGCCGGAACCCCGGATCAACAGACATGAACGCCCCGCAGCAAAAAAGCAGCAAAGCAAGAGATAATAGCGTGTTTGTGCCTAGATCGTCAATTTCTACCTTCACCAAAATCGACTGTGATTCCACCTCTTATCCTTGCCTCAAGCTCGATTTATCGACGGGAATTGCTGTCCAGGCTAAAAATTCCTTTCTCCTGTGTTGCGCCAGAAGTGGATGAGTCACCAAAGCCCGGCGAAACCGTCTCTGAACTTGCCTTGCGCCTATCAATTCTTAAGGCGCAAACCGTTGCGCGCCAGCACCCTGAGGCCATCGTCATCGGCGCTGACCAAGCGGCGTCGCTCGCGGGTCAAATTATCGGTAAACCCGGCAGCCTCTTAGCGGCAGAACAGCAACTCGGCCGACTTTCAGGGCAAACCGTCGTGTTTCACAGCGCGCTAACCGTGATGTGCGGCGACAGCTACTGCAAAAGCATCGATGTACCAACCACCTGCGTGTTTCGTGCCCTTAGCCACACCGCGATTCAGCGCTATGTGCAGATCGATCAACCCAGCGATACCGCGGGCAGTGCAAAAGCAGAATGCCTAGGCATTGCCTTGATGGAGCGGATGAACAGTAGCGATCCAACGGCCATTATTGGACTGCCCTTAATCGCTCTCACGCGCATGCTTTGCGAGGTCGGACTCGACCCGCTTGAACACGCCAAGGTATAAAGACGCATGCCTGCTGACCACAACCCTTCAATCAAAACATCCCACGGGGTATTGCACCTGATCCCCGTCGGACTTGGCGAGGCACCGATCAGTGCATGGCTGCCGCCCGACGCGCAGATACTTGCCGGCCAACTCAGCACGTACATTGCAGAGAACGCAAAAACAGCACGTGCGTTTTTAAAGCTCACCCCGCTCACGCGACCGTTGCAAGACATCACAATCCACGAACTAAACCCTCGACTCGACGACGCAACGCTGCAGACTTGGCTCGCACCGCTGCGCAGTGGTGTCTCGATTGGTTTGGTTTCCGAAGCAGGATGCCCGGCAGTCGCGGATCCCGGAGCGCGTGCCGTAGCCCTCGCGCACCAATGGGGGGTCGCCGTTAAGCCTTGGGTCGGGCCCTCGTCTATTTTGCTCGGACTCATGGCTAGCGGGCTAGACGGGCAACGCTTCGCCTTTCACGGCTATGCGCCAGTCGAAGCTGGCGAACGCGTCAAACAACTCAAAGCATGGGAACTGAGTTCCGCGAAGCAACATCAAACGCAAATGCTGATTGAAACGCCTTATCGCAACCAAGCGATGTTTACCAGCTTAATTGAGCACTTAAAGGGCAGCACACGGTTATGTCTTGCTCGTGCGCTCACGACAAACGACGAGTGGGTCCGCACGCTAACGGTGGCGCAATGGAAAAGCCAACCCATACCGCAGCTCGATAAATTCCCCACCCTCTTTCTGTTTCAGGCCGCGGCATGACTGCTGTTTCGATACACCGCATTGCAATGCGCGCCCTCTTGCTCGTCTGGCTCGGCATCTTAGGGGGCTGTGCTTCCCAGCAAGCGGGCGGGCCATACAACATTGACGAAACGATGAAGGCTCGCGGACAAAACAGCCGCGTCGATATCATCGTGCTGCACTACACAGCCTCTACCAAGCCCAGTGCACTGATGACGCTCACTAACCGGGACGTCAGCGCCCATTACGTTGTATCCGATGATGCAAAACCTATTGTCTATCGGCTTGTCAACGAAGACCGCAATGCATGGCACGCAGGGGAAAGTAGCTGGTACGGACGCACCTTCATTAATCAACGCTCGATTGGGATTGAGATCGTCCATCCCGGTTGGCAGCCCAACGCGAAAGGCGAGAACGGACACCCCTACCCTGAGGCGCAGATCGAAGTCGTGGCAAAACTCACGCGCGACATCGCGCAGCGCCACGGCATCCTTCCGGAAAATATCGTGGGGCACAGCGACGTTGCGCCCGGAAGAAAAGTGGATCCCGGTCCGTCATTCCCCTGGAAAAAGCTTGCGCAAATGGGTGTCGGCCGCTGGTTTGATGAAATGCTAGCCGCTAAATACCAAGCCGAATATGTACGCAACGGGGCACCAGACGCCGGTTGGTTTCAACGCCAACTCAAACGTGTGGGCTACGCGGTCCCAGAAAACGGCTACTTTGATCAGAAAACACTCGCAGTCATCGCAGCCTTTCAAGCGCACTACCGACCAGAGTTAGTCACAGGCAAGCCGGATGCACAAACGGCCGCACGCTTGCAAGCGCTACCGACTTCTGGCTCAGGGCTTTAAGAGCGCGCGCGATCGCTGCAGGCGCCAACGCACTACTCGCCATAACAACAAGGCGGCAAGTACGGCGGCGTAAATCATGACCGTCTGCAAATCGTTCTTGCCCGCCTTGTGCCACCAATAGTGCAAGATCGCCAACACACCAATTAAATAAATCAGACGGTGTAGACGCTGCCAGTGCGCGCCCAGTCGGCGCATCCAGCCGTGCGTGGATGTCAACGCCAGCAGACTCATCGTTAGAAAAGCGGCAGCGCCCACCAGAATGAACGGCCTTTTCCAGACATCCGTGAGCATGCTTGCCCAGCCAAAGCCCTGATCCCACCAGGCCCAAGAGAGCGCATGTAACACCGCATAAAAAAATGTAAACAAGCCGCACATTCGCCGCAGACGAACGAGTGCGGGTTGCTTCACCCATTGGCGAAGCGGTGAAACTCCGAGCGTGACCAACAAACACACTAAGGTCCACGTCCCGGAAGAGCGGGTCAGAAACTCAGTCGGATTGGCCGTCAGGGCGTTATCCAGCCCAAGCCAAACCCAGCGCACCAATGGATACAAGCCCAGAAGAAACAGCAAGGGCTTGCAGCGATCAATCTCGCGCGAGCTAAAGGTCTTCAAGCCTACACTCAATAGTTTTTACGTAGGTCCAGACCTGTGTAAAGCGAACCCACCTCATTAGCATAGCCATTGAGCATCAAGGTCTTACGCTTAGGGCTAAACACACCGTCTTCGCCAATCCGACGCTCTGTGGCCTGACTCCAACGTGGATGACTGACTTCGGGATTCACGTTTGAATAAAAGCCGTACTCTGAAGGCTGGGACCGCTCCCAACTGCCCATAGGCTGCTTATCAAGCAAACGGATCGTCACGATGGACTTTACGGATTTGAAACCATACTTCCAAGGCACGACCATCCGCACAGGCGCACCATTTTGATTGGGCAATACCTTTCCGTACATTCCAAGCGTCAGCAGGGTCAGCGGATGCATCGCCTCGTCCATGCGCAACCCATCTCGATAGGGCCACTCGATTGAGCGCGTGCGAACGCCAGGCATATTTTTCGGTTGTACATCTGTGATGAACTCGACAAACTTGGCGTTTCCTGTGGGCTGCACTTGCTTGATCAGCTCAGACATCGAATAGCCAATCCAGGGAATGGCCATGGACCAACCTTCAACGCAGCGCATGCGATAAAGCCGCTCTTCCAGCGGTGCGAGCTTACGCAAATCATCGATATCAAACGTCTTGGGTGCGGCGCACTCCCCCTCTACACGTAGCTTCCAGGGCGTTATCTGAAGCGTGTGTGCATACTTAACGGGGTCCGCTTTGTCTGTACCGAATTCAAAAAAATTGTTGTAGGTGGTTGCGTCTTTTTCTGGGGTCACCTGCTCCATCAGCACATACTTTGAGGACCGTTGTGCATCAAGCTTCGCGAGTGCAGCAGCACTGGCCAGCGCAGACCAACCACCCAGAGCGCCGGTCGCAAAAGTGGCGCCTGCGGCTTTCATCCAGTGGCGACGCGTCTGCCAAACTTCTTCCGGAGTGATTTCTGTAGAACGAATGCGGGGGAAACGGTAGCTCGGCATGACGACCTCCGAAAAGATTTAAGGCGCCCTGACCGTAGCCACAGCGCAAAGCAGTGTTAGGAGGAATTATCACGCAATATCGACAAGCTAGCGCACATCAAGGCAGAATAACCCTTCAGTACAGCCGGATTGGGTTGTCCACAGGCAGCAGGCTAAACACGCTCTAGCAAGAATTGCTTCAAGGTCGCAACGTCTGGGACGATCGCGTGATGCGGGCACGTGCGCAATTCGTCGGCTGGATGAGCCCCATAAGACACCCCTAACCCATGCACACCGGCGTTGGCCGCCATCTGTAGGTCGTGCGACGTGTCTCCCACCATGACAACCCGGTGCGGTTCGACCACCATCTCGTCAATTAACTCGAACAGCATGCCAGGATGCGGTTTGCCAAACGTCTCGTCGGCTGTACGCGTGGCCTCAAAAGCAGAGTGCAGGGCTGTAGCGGTTAGGGCTCGGTTCAAGCCAACACGGCTCTTGCCGGTGGCAACGGCCAAGCGCGCCCCCGCCTCTTGTAACTCGGTCAACATCT
>JBILJY010000066.1:0-12887 GCA_044376975.1 Burkholderiaceae bacterium
TCTGCGTGTAAAGGGAAACACCTTATTTACCGCATCGCCAGATACACAAGTTGTGCAAGCGCTCGAAACCATGAGCACCCATGACATTGGTTCGCTGGTGATTATGGACCAAGGCAAGCTTGCCGGCATGTTGACCTTTCGAGAGCTTATTCGACATGTTAATAATAATCATGGGGCAGTCGGCGCTACGCCGATTCGAGCCATCATGGAGTCCAAGCCTGTTTCAGTCACGCCAAGCACAGACGCGAACACACTTCAACGTCTGATGCTCGATAACCACTGTCGCTATGTCCCAGTTATGGACGACGGTGTTCTTCTAGGGGTGATCTCGTTCTATGACCTCGCGCAAGCGATCGTCGCGGCGCAGAAGTTCGAGAACTCAATGCTAAAGGCCTACATCAGGGACTGGCCAGATGAAAAGTCGACCCGAACAACCGACTAAGCTGGTGCGCCCACTAAGCCGTAGGCCTGCCGGATGAGGTCTGCTTTGCTGTCGTTCAATAGACTTGAATCCGACAACATCCGTCGCCACAAACGAGAGCGCGGGCGACCATTAAACAGACCCAGCAAAGGTCGAACCACCACGCGCAACGGAACTCCAGCCTGCGTCTGAGCATGCGCATAACACGCTAGCGCTTCAATAACTTCTTGCTCTGGAAGTAATGTGTCTTGAGGCCACCAGGCCTGAGATATTTCTCGGAGCACAATGGGATTGTGCCAAGGTGCACGACCAAGCATGACCCCATCGAATCGATAACGCTCCTGCTCACAAAGCTCCTGGGAACTCAGCCCTCCGTTCAGAACCATCACAGCTTCTGGAAAGTCGTGCTTCAATTGCGCGGCCTGGTCGTATCTGAGCGCGGGCACCTCCCGGTTGTCCTTGGGTGTTAGCCCCTTTAGCACGGCGTTGCGCGCATGGATGATGAACACGCGGCATCCTACGTCATACAGCGCGCCCACAAAGTCTTGTACAAAACCATAACTTTCATCCCAGTCGAGGCCGAGCCTATGTTTCACAGTGATCGGCACACTCACGACATCTTGCATCGCCTTCACACAATCAGCAACCAGTGCTGGCTCAGCCATCAAACAAGCGCCAAAGGAACCCTTCTGGACACGCTCAGAAGGACAGCCACAGTTCAGATTTATCTCGTCATAGCCCCATTGCTCTCCAAGCATAGCGGCAAGTCCAAGCGCTTGAGGTTCACTGCCGCCGAGCTGAAGCGCAACTGGGTGCTCTTGCGGGCTAAAGGCTAAATGTCTTGTGACATCTCCGTGCGTGAGCGCACCAGTCGTGATCATCTCGGTGTAGAGACGCGCGCGTGGCGCAAGCAGCCGATGAAAGTACCGACAATGGCGATCGGTAACATCGATCATCGGCGCGACACATAGTTGCCAACCCTTACGATCGATTGTCGGGCTATCTGAAGCTAGGTGCGGCTGGGGAGAGGGAGGATTCATAAACAACGGTACAAAATACTGACAACGCTAAAAATCAAGAAAACCGCAAAGAGTTTGATTTTAGTTGTCAAACAGAGGCTCGTGTGCGCAGTTGGCGACTGACTTGGTAGAATTACAGCGAAAGCCACACCGAAACTCGTTTTTTATCTTTGCATTTAATTGCGCGATGGCCGTATTCACTCCTGTTAGCGAACAAGACGCACGCGACCTACTGAGCCACTACTCGCTGGGCGAGTTCGCGTCGCTGAAAGGAATCGCAGCAGGTATAGAAAACAGCAATTATTTTCTCACCACATCTGCGGCAGAGTACGTTCTAACGATATTTGAGGTCCTAAAGGCAGAGCAGTTGCCTTTTTACATTGAGCTCATGCACTACCTGGCAGAGCGCGACATCCCAGTACCCAAACCCCAAACTAGGCTTGATGGTGCCAGGTTAACCATGCTGCACGGCAAACCAGCTGCAATCGTTTCGAAACTGGCAGGCACTTATATCGTATCGCCCAACAAAGCCCACTGTGCTTTGACCGGAGCCACCCTCGCCCGCGCTCATTTAGCCTCGGCAGATTTTACGATTCGTCAGCCAAACTTACGTGGGCTGTCGTGGTGGCAAGAAACGGCGCCTGTGGTCATGCCCTTTCTGTCTGCGTCTGCGAAAAGCCTATTGTCGACATCCTTAGCCGAACAAATTGCCGTCGCGGAGTCCGACGATTGGCGCGCCTTGCCCAAAGGCCCCTCCCATTGCGATCTGTTTCGAGATAACGTCTTATTTGCCGGCACGTTCGAGAGCCCCGTGCTTGGCGGCTTCATCGATTATTACTTTGCTGGTGTAGACGCCTGGCTGTTTGATGTTGCCGTTTGCCTAAACGATTGGTGCATTGACCAAACATCAGGAGAACTCATTCCCGAGCTTGCGACGGCTTGGTTAGAAGCCTATAGTCGCGTACGCGCATTTACTGAGCAAGAGTATCGCTTGTGGCCAATGATGCTACGCGCCGCGGCGTTACGGTTTTGGATCTCTCGCCTGTATGATTTCTATCTTCCTAGGCCTGCCAAAACACTTAAGCCGCATGATCCAACCCACTTTGAGCGTATCCTGACCCAACGGACGCTTAGAGCAATTCCGAATTTACCCAAGGATTTCTGATGCAAGCAGTATCTTTACCCGCTCTAGCCGGTTGGCGCTGGGTACGTGATGGCTGGATGCTTTTTCGTAAGCAACCGATGGCCTTTTTTACCTGGGCTATGTTTGTCAGCTTAATACTGATGGTGGCCAGTGTGACACCCCCAATTGGGCCATTATTGTTTGTAGTGCTTATGCCTACAGCCACCTTATTATCGTTAAGCGCCGCTCGACACGCAGAGCAAGGTCAAAAGATTTTGTTAGGCACATGGATCTCGCCATTGCGAGTAGCTGGTGTGTTTAAACGGCTACTCGGCATGGGTGCGTTGTACGTGGTGTTTTGCTTGATCCTAGGACTCATCGCATTCATGCCATTTTCTGCTGAAGTCACCGAAGCCCTCAAATCGGTTACCGCCAGCAACGACCTACTGCCTCTGCTAGAGGCAGTGCGAACCCCGATGGCAATTTTCGCGGTGTTATATGTGCTGATGGCTGCGATATTTTGGTACGCGCCAGCGCTGGTCGGCTGGCACACCATTCCAATGACTCGCGCTCTTTTTTATAGCGGCATTGCTTGCTGGCGCAACAAGTTGGCCTTCGTTGTTTACGGCCTGTCATGGTTGGGTATATTTTTAGCAATCGATACTGCTCTGAGCGCACTGAGTATG
This sequence comes from Burkholderiaceae bacterium, assembly GCA_044376975.1. GTDB lineage: Bacteria > Pseudomonadota > Gammaproteobacteria > Burkholderiales > Burkholderiaceae_B > Zwartia. The sequence goes on from JBILJY010000066.1 coordinate 3,250, forward strand.
CTGGGACTTCCCAAAAGCTTGAGCGCAACGATTCAAGTTCCGATCAATGTGGTAGCAAGTGCCGTGCTCTACTGCAGTTTTTACACAAGCTTCGTTTCGGTCTTTAATTCCCAGCAAGAAGCTGTTTCAGACTCTGAGCCAGCAGACTAATTTCGCTTTCTGTGTTGTAGAACTCCTCGCCCCAGGTCATTTCGCAGACGGCACTAGCAATCCGGCATGTCACGATCCGATTAGGCATCACTTTTCTCTCGAAGCCGACCACTTGAGCGTGTCTGTCTAAAAAAATGATTGTCAATGGGTAAGTCATTCCGAATGTGTGCACTGAGCGACAATCTGGAAAGTACATTACGCAACCCGAAGGCATTGGATGACGAAAGAGGAGTCCCCTTGCCCGAGCAAAGAAGCCACGCGCGACATAGACCGTTAATGGCTCTGCACCTGTTTGCCCGAGTTCGGTCATTGCAGTCCAAGTAACTGAATTGCTACAGGAATGCCAAGCACGAGAAACGTGCAAGGGAAAATGCACAAGGCCAAAGGAAAAAGCATTTTGATTGGCGCTTGCATGGCGAGTTTCTCAATCGCCATCAGATGCTCTCTTCTTTGTTGATCACTGAAATTTCTAATAATTGGCGCCACACTAAAGCCAGTACGCTCTGCTTGTCTGATTGCCGAAACAAGCTGTCTGACTGCTGGTAAGTTCACGCGAACAGCTAACTGCGCGAGCGCATGCGAGCGAGGCTGCCCTGAGCGAATGTCAAGCAACACCCGAGTCCATTCCGTATGTAGGGCGCCAGGACGGCTGTATCGCAACGCGAGTTGCAAGGACGCCTGCAAATTCTGTCCGGACTCAAGTCCGAGAACAATCAAGTCCAACAAGGCAGGCAGGTCATTGAGGATCGACAACTGGCGCTTACGTATCCGCGCACGAATGGCAGCGTTCGGATAGCTGTAGCCAAGGTACCCACTGAGTAATAGCAAGACACCATTTCCCCAACCCCAGTCAAACCATTGTCGCCACACTGCGTTCTGAACTGCCGCAACTATAAGTGCAGCACTCATCGCGAGACAGAGCTTGGCCAGGTATAGCTGCCCAACGCTCAACTGCGTTAGCCCTGCACGAGCGAGTAAGGCCGTGCAGCTTCTACGTTGATTCCAAGTTACCAGCCAAAGTAATCGGTCGCCGAGATAGCGTGTCGCAACCCCCATACTCTTGCCAGACCAATCTGAAAAAACAGGCGGCATAGTGGCTGAGGCGCTCCGATCCGAGCGCGAGCGAAGTAGTAACGCACCGGCCACGTACACCGCTGTCCCAACACTCGCAGCTCCAACAACGATGCCCCACCAAACTAGCATTGGTGGCACACAGCGCGCAGGATTGCGCGAAGCCATACCAACCCAATGAGTTCAAGCACGACGATAGTCATAAGTGCGACTTGCCCGACACCGCTAGACATCGCTAGTTGCATCGCATTGGGATCCAGCCAACACAAAACACCCAGCAAGATAAGTGGCAATACGCCAATTACCCACGCTTGCATTTTCCCCTGCGTCGTTAACATCTCAACCTTGAGACTCATATATTGTTGCTCGGACAAGTTCAAAGACAGCTTGTCAAGGAGCAGTGCTAATGAGCCACCAGACTCCGCACCTACGCGCAGCAACGTAGTCACCTGCCCTACACTTTCCGAACCAATACGTAAGCGAAAGTTCTCTAAGGCGTCCTGCAATGGAATGCCTACGCGCTGCTCGCGCAGTATCAGGGAGAGCTCTTGAGACAGAGGTGGATTTAGATCTTTTGCCATAACGCTTAGTGCAGTGCTGAAACTAGAACCAGAACTCAGCGCAGCAGCCAGTATCCGCAAAGCATCCGGTAACTGTCGGTCCAACGTATACTTTCGCGCCGCATGGGCTCTGGCCAAAAGAAGGCGTGGCACGGCCAACACTAAGACGGCAACGCCCATACTAACCGCGACGCTATCCGACAAAAGCCAACCTAACAACCCCATCACAAAAGCCAACGCAACCAGCAGAGGCCACAGCTGCGATAGGTCTACAAAAACAAACATATCTGCTAGCCGAGATTCAGCTTCATTGCTCAGCGATTCATGATATTTCACCCATGCATTCGTTAGACTGCGATGCAACAACCAAAAGATGAGTGCTGTCGAGGCCCCAGCTAACAACAAGCCCATCGCTAGCATGTCAAAGCAAACCAGTTTTTCAAGCCACCTTCAAGCGGCAGATTGTTCCGATCGAACAGCATTGGAACCAAACCAACTCCAGTAGCAAGACCAGTCCCAGGATCAAAACGGGCGATCGTTTGGGTCTGAATGATGCCTGACTCTACCCCGCACACCTCCGCGACTGCCTGCACGATACGGCGCCCACTAGGTAGCCGAACCTGTTGAACAATTAACTGGATGGCTGATGCGATTTGATCACGTATCGCGGGAAGTGGAAGACCGCTTTGAGCGCATAATGCCATTGTTTCTAATCTAGCCAAGGCGTCCCGAGGGCTATTGGCATGTAGCGTTGTCATCGATCCCTCATGGCCAGTATTCATCGCCGCCAGCATGTCAATACACTCTGCTCCCCGCACTTCACCGACAACTATACGGTCTGGGCGCATACGCAAAGCATTCCTAACTAAGTCGCGTATCGTAATCGCGCCACGACCTTCAGCATTCGCGACGCGCGTCTCTAGTGCCACGACATGTGGATGCATGATCTGTAATTCGGCCGAATCCTCGATTGTGACAATGCGCTGTGTCTTTGGGATTTGACCGGCCAAGACGTTTAACAATGTCGTCTTACCCGAGCCGGTTCCACCTGCAACAAGAATATTTACTCGATTAACGATACATAAAGAGAGGAAATCTGCCAAGGCCTGAGCTAGTGTATTGTTTGCGACCAAGTCGCTTAGGATCGGTCGATTTTTAGGAAACTTACGAATAGTCATGCTGGCACCACGCAACGAGATAGGTGCAATAACAGCATTCAATCTCGATCCATCGGCTAACCGAGCATCCACCATTGGAGAAAGCTCATCGATCCTCCTACCAAGCGGAAAAACAATACGCTCAATAATTCCACGTACCGCACTTTCGGAACTAAACTCCGCAGTCGAACGCGTCAACACCCCAGCACGCTCTACGTAAATTTCGTCAAAAGCGTTCACAAGAATCTCTGATACGGTTGGATCTGACAGCATGGGTTCAAGCACGCCAAGTCCAACCGCTTCGCTCACCACAAGCTCAATTAAATCTTCCCTTTCTTTATCATTGGTACCACTAAGAAGTTCAGCCGGTAATTGATGTGCGCAACCCCGCGCATACTCACGAAGGGCACTCGTGGACAGCGCCGCAATGTCGTGACGCCGCAAATCCAGAGCCTTCACGAGCCCAACGTGCAGCGACTTGCGTAATTCGCGATACGAGGCACTCGACCCAAGCACTGTCGTCTGCAGAGTCTCAATACCGACAGTGGCGTTCAACTCCGGACTTTCTGGCTCTATCTCAGCACTAAAAGGAGCCACCTCGGGCAGCACAGTGAACCGCAATAGGCATGGGCCGACGACAATTTCGTCTGACGGCTGTACCGGTCCATATCGCACGAGCCGACAACCATTGACTGTCGTACTAGAAAGAGAGCCAAGGTCTTCCAAATGGCAGCCAGACTCATCGAGATACACTCGAACATGACGCTTGGCGACACGCCAATGTTGGACGCGCAGGGCGCACTCGTCTGAGCGCCCAATTAAGAAAGGTGGGTTCAACGTCCGCGCAGTCGTGTGGCCATCTTCGTAGATCATTGCGACATGGATCAAGACTTTACTCCCACTGGTCCAAGAATGGAGGAGTCGAAATCTCGCTTAGCGACGAATCCCACTGACTATCAAAAATATCGGAAGCTTTTTCTTTAACCTCGGCGTTAACTGCGTTATTGAGCCGAACCGCTTCAGGAAAGTTACTGTCCAAGAGTGCTCTCGCATTAGACGTTCGCTGAGCCAAGTCCGCATTGGTTGCATCCACTACGATTGGCGTAACAAATATGGCGAGCTCGGTTTGTGTGCGATGTGCACGGTTGACTCCAAACAGATGACCTAATACCGGAACCTCGGACAAACCTGGCAAGCCCTCGGTCTCCTGCGAGCGCTCGCGCGAGATAAATCCGCCAAGAACAAGCGTCTGCCCAGAACGAACATTGAAGTCCGTGGAGGCTCGTCTGACCTTTAGTGCTGGCCCTGCTGCTGATGCCAAACTTTGATCCACCGTACTCACCTCGATCTCGATCTTTGACCGAACGCCGAGATTTTTGCCAACGTGTGGTGTGATATTGAGATGAACGCCATACTTTTTAAAGGTCGTATGCGCCTTTCCGTCTTTATCTTGTGTCGTGTAAGGGACCTCGCCACCAGCAGAGAAGCTGGCCGTCGATCCGCTACGTGCAAGCAGTTGAGGCTGCGCAAGGACAATCGCCTCTCCTGCCTTTGATAACGCTGCAAGTCGTGCCGAAACAAGCGCGGTTAGAGCGAATCGGGTTGACTGCATACCAAGAGAAGCGTTCGTGTCCCAACGCACTCCAAGCTCGCGCATGCGAGCCGTTGGAATTTCGATCACTTGCACATCTAACATCACCATACGATCCCAGTCTGAGTGACTGGTAAATTCGAGAAGTTCGGGAAAACGAGCGACCAAACGCGTAATGGTCGCCTGCTCCTTATCTGAAAGATCGACTCCTTCAATAATCAGTCGCCCCGAGACCAACGTAGCTCTGGCGCCTGGAATGGCACTAAGTATTGCCATCGCGTCCTTTAATACACGGCTATGTCCTTCCGGTCTGACCTGCACTCGGTAGACGATATGTGCAGTCTCAGATATCCACGCAGTAACGGTTGTTGAGCCGCTACGTTTGCCAAATAGAATTCCCTCAGAGGGACTAAGCGCTGATGCCTGGACCACCTGACTATTGCCTACTGCAATACGCTGAATGCTAGGATGTCGGATAACAAAGGAGGCACCCACTTCAAGCTCAATATCCTGCACCTGACTGGCATACACCATTGAACATATGAATATCAATACAAATGCTGAGCCCCCAAACAACGCGTACTTCATCTAGACACATCCAATCTTCCGTTATGTTCGCTTGATGGGTGTGTAAGGCCCAAGGCGGATACGTCGATCTCACCGTCAAGTCGATCTCCGTAAATAACCCGAATGGGCTCGTTAGTATCGGCTTGATCCAAGCCAAGTATCTGCTCCAAACTCACTAGACCAAGCGCATGCCCCGTAGAGGTTTCTGGGGCAGCATCCGCGCTCATCGTCGCACTAATCACTCCGCTCTGTCTGGCAGCTACCAATCGAATTGAGTCGGCAGAGGATACGGCGACGGTGATGGTTGAGAATCGAGACTCATTCTGGTCTTCTCGTGCACTCGCTTCGCTTGTAATCCGGTCCGTTGCGAGTACTTCCACCGACTGCAAGAGTGGAGCGGTGACACGTCTTCCAAGATGGTCAAACGACACAAATATATCGATATAGTCACCAGGATTGATCAGCCCAGACATCGCATTGACGGGGTCTACCTGTAATGTCACCGCACGCAGGAAGGGCTTCAAACGCTTTGCCAGTGTGGGCACGACCGGCTCAGCAAGCGCACTGGCATTGACCCACGCGCCGACCTGAAGATCTACGCGTAACCGCTTTCCAATCACCGCATCGACTTCATGAGCGAATAAGGCGTCATTGGCAATACCTTGCGCTTGAAACGAATGTTCTTTGAGATCCTCCGCTTGTATGATCGTGTCCCGCGTTAGCTCGCGAGAGGCCACCAACAATTGCACATACTCAACACTATTTAATTTTTCAAGTTCACGCGTTCTGTTTGAGATATGACTTCCAATCGCCCACGCTGAGCAACACCCAAGAGCTATTGATAGCGCCAGCAACAACCATCTTTTATGTCGCTCATTCGAAATCATTTTCTCTCTCCTACTGACTAATGATGAAAAGCATTGTGTGTCCGTGAGCATCCAGTATCTTCAGACTAAGTTGACTCAAAGCCTTTGTGGCGATCAACGAATGGGCATACCTGGTTGACTTAGCTGCCATTCGCTCGCTGTCAACAAGCCAGCCAGCACTCTTGAGTGCTCTGGAGACAGCGACAGCCAATGTGGCTGAGGTCAGCCAGCTTGAATACACCATCGAATAAGTCGGTACTGTTCGCGCATAATCAACCGTTGAGAATATTTCGCGAAGTCCCATCGATGCGCTGATCCACTCAATCAATGGCGTCGGCGGTCGCTGCGCACCATGACACGTCGCCGCAGTTGCCTGAGAAGTAGTCCCTGTTTCGTTGGTCAAGATTGAATAGAAGCCTTCTACCAACGACTCGGACGCAGCCCATAGGCCGATCAAGCCAAGGCTTCCGGCGTTATCCCAATGCGCCAACATGTAATTTGTATCGATCTCGCTCAACGAGCCCTCAGGAATGCTGCTTGCAACCTTGCTCATCGCACGACTAATGTTCATGCGCCCCGTTAGTCGGTAAAGTGTTAACGCGAATCCTTGAACGCACATGCGCTCTACCACCGCTTGATATTGCAAGTCTGGCCCAAGGGCGGACACCAACCCATGCGCCCTGAGCGCGATCGGATTTACGGTGCAAAGTACAAGTAAGAATACCTGGCTAAAACGGATCACTGTCATAACGCTATCGCTGGCGTGAGGCCGGTGGAACCACATCACTCCATCCGTCGAGCCAATTGTTTTTGGGGTTTCCCCTTCGCCACACAACATCGATCGGAATCGTTCGTGATGCTGTCTGCGTTGCAATACGCTGGCTATGCCCAGCGACCGCTCCCCAGAAGTGCTTTGAGTTTGCAATATTGGTATGGGCTGACTGGCTGCTCTGCGCCTGACCTGTTCCAAGGTACGTATAACTCGCTCGGTGTACTTCACTAAAGGTGCGCCCTTTGCCCAGAAGCGTGTCTAGTGGGAGGTGTCCCAGCGCTTTGGTGGACGAGGCCCGATGCAACATTCCCGACAAGCCGCCTAAGAGCTCATTCTCGACACCCTTACGATTCCCCATCGATCGCTCCTCATGGGTTTCGGTGGAGATACGTCCTTCACCCATAAAAACAAGTAGTGTGCTTTCTTGCAGTGCTCCTAAAGTTAGCTGGCGTAGGGTCGCAGTCCTGTGCAGGCAGCACACAAGCAAACCCATGGCACCTATTACAAGCACCGCCTCTGTAAGACCTTGACCGCTCTGCCGGCGTAAAAAAATCATTGATCTAAGCCTCGTGCAGGCACCCGAACCAATCTCGCCTGCCAAAACGGCAGAAAGAGACTGGGCGCCTGTGGCCGCGACCTAGTCCCGTCAGTCGGATTGACGAAATGCGCCTCGGCAGCAGCAGAAGAACTTAACCTAGGAAAATCACGCCAGCGTTGGACAACCTTGATAGCAAGGGTCGCTGAGGTCTTGGGATTGACTGGATTAATGCGCGCATAACGAGCTCGTGGATTACTGCGCCACACAACAGGAGCTTGACTCGCCCAGCGCGCGGCAAGCGGATTTCTCGACCCACCAAAGAGATCCCATCCGGTCCATGCCCGCTCACCGACCCAACGCCAAAAGGGCTTATGCGCAAAGGATTGCATAGGCTCATCTAAGGCGCTTGAGGTAGACGCTGAATCGGCACTCGTTTCCAGCTTCGCCCAGCCCATCGGATACTCTCGGTAGTAACAACCGATAGCACGGTTAAAGCGCACCGCATGGAAAGACTGTGTTTCTTCGCTTTGCCAGACTCCGTCGTTTGACAGTTGCAAGCTTGTGCGGCGCCGAAGTTGGTGTTGCCTCCAGGGACAACGAACATTAATGCCATTGAAACTGCGGACGATCGACTTGCGATCATCCAGAAATCGATAGCGGTTCCTAACCGTCTGGAACATCTGATACCACTCGTCATCCGATGCCGGACGGCTAGTGACAAAGCCTCGAGTTTCGTCTAGCAATAGACGATAATCCACACCCAGTTCTTCGAATGTGTTTCCTCTGATAGCCGAACCATTTCTCCCAAGGTTAGCCACGAGCGTTGTGTTGAGCACGCGCGCCACCTCCGCGGTCGTGTCAATCCTCGACTGCCGAATGTTTTCTAATACTGTTTGTATTAATTGATCGTGCTGACTGAAGGCACGATGCAGCGCATTGCGATGCAATGTGTCGGTTGACCCACCTCGCCTGGAGGAAAGATAAGCCGCTGCGTACTGTGGGCCAAAGCGAAAGCCAAGTAACGCTGGCGGCGGATTTCGTGCGGCAGACTGTCGCGCCAGGCGCGAACGAAAGCGTTCGGCGGACCCAAGCGAAAATAAATGAAGCTGCGCAACCTGGTGGGCTAGTTGGGCCCGGTTTAAATAGGCATGAATATTTAGATTGCGGGCGTACATGAGCGCGGCGCTATACACGGCAGCATCGGTCGCACGATGCAGTGCACTTTTGTTGTGTATCCAGCTACCCACCTTGAACATTAAAAACCAAGCGAGAGTACAAACAGCAAGCATGCTCGTACCAAACAGCAGCGCTTGCCCGCGCTGCTGTTTGGCGCGCGGGCGCGCAGAGCTCACATCTAGAAGCCAACCAGAGTAACTGTTGCCGATGATCACGGTCTGCCGCAGCCCTATCTGCTCGCCTTATCCGAGTTTCCAGTGAAGTCGCTTAGGGATTTTCGTTTGGCCTGCTCTTTAGCACCTTGGGCAGCAGCTCTAGCTGCCCGAGTTTCTTGTGTACCGTCTTCGCCGGCGAGCTCCTTGGCAATCGCGGCAGTTTGTGCGCGCAACACCTGGCCAAAGTACTGATAAACAGCAATCGCCGCGACGGCAACAAGCGCCACGATAATGATGTACTCGGTCATACCTTGACCGCGCTGCGCGTGTCGTTTTGACTTCTGAAGATTTCTGGATTGAAAGTGTGCACTCATTAATAACTCACCACATGAATTAACGTGTGATGAGTTTGATGCAAGTCACAATACAGTTCAATCCGCAGAGTACCGCATAGCTATTTTGATCAGTCTTACCAACCGTAGAAGCGACTCCAAGTCGTCACAGCACCGGTAGCCGCTAGCGCTTGATACTCCGGAAACTGAGCACCTGTGGCACAGGCATGATTTGGCAAGACACGAAGCTGAGTTCCCACAGGGAATCGCTTTACGATGTCTAAATCAGGCTCACCAGCCCGAGAGATAATGCCATGTTCTTGGTTTGCACCGGAGATAACATAGCCCTTTAGCGCGTTACCACTCTCATCACAGACCTGACCATAACCATAATCTGTTGTTTGCTTTTGTGTGCCACGATCTCGACTCATCGCCATCCACCCCGCATCAACGATCGCCCAGCCCTTCTCCTCTTGGTGACCGATCACTGTCGTCAGCACACTTAACGCGATATCCTCAATGTCGCATACGCCCACGTTATGCATGACCAGATCAAAGAAAACGTAGACGCCGGCCCGCACTTCGGTCACACCATCAAGACTTCTCGCCGCTAAGGCGGTGGGCGTTGACCCTACACTGACCACTGGGCAAGCGAAGCCTGCGGCACGGAGGCGCTCAGCAGCATGCACGCATCCTGAGCGCT
>JBILJY010000067.1:0-12779 GCA_044376975.1 Burkholderiaceae bacterium
TTTGCGAGTTGGCCTCTTTATTCAAAGTTGGTCGATGTTTGTGGGGGACGAACAACGCTTGCAGCGAGCGTTGCGTTGGTAGCAATCGTTGTCCTGTTGATTGTCCCAATCTCGGTTGCGCTTTACTACTCAATAAATGAAGCGCGCCACTTGTTAAGTTGGTTGTTGGCAGCGAATAGAGACGGTGTAGCCGCGCCTTCTTGGATTATGGCGTTGCCTGTTGTGGGCGAGCGACTCGGAACCTATTGGGACGACTATCTTGGGTATCCCCACGCGATAGGTAGCATGATTGAGCTCGTCAGTGGCCAGCATATTGGTAATATCTATCGACTGATTTTGACAGCGACAGGCAACTTCTTCCACGTGATGCTCACATTGCTGTTCATGCTCATCACCTTGCTTTTTGTGTACAAAGATGGGCACTATATGGCGGGCCAGCTCGATATTTTGGGTGAGCGCGTGCTGCCGACACGTTGGCAAAGATTTTCACGGGTAGTACCGGCGACCATTAGCGCGACCGTGACGGGTATGGGCTTGATTGCGATCGGCGAAGGCGTGGTGCTCGGCCTTGCTTATTGGGTAGCAGGGGTGCCATCCCCCGTACTGTTAGGTGTCATCACGGCTGTGATGGCGATGATTCCTGGCGGCGCACCTCTATCTTTCACCTTGGTTTCACTTTATTTGGTTGGCTCCGGTAATCCGCTTGCCGGCGCCGGTCTGTTCGTCTGGGGATCAGTCGAGCTCTTTATCGTTGACAAGACGCTACGGCCTCGGTTGGTCGGTGGTCCCGTTAAGCTGCCTTTTCTGCCGACATTTTTTGGTTTAGTCGGTGGCGTCACAACGATGGGATTCGTGGGGTTATTTATTGGCCCCGTACTGATGGCCCTAATCGTTGCTCTTTGGCGCGAGTGGGTCCTTGGCGTGAAGGTTGACACCCTCGCATAGAGCGATGAGTGCGCTCAGGGACTTGACTTGCATTTTTGTCAGTACGCGTGAGCGATGTAGCTTGATGGTTGCAGCCGCCGAACCACTCAAGCTAGCAATTTCTTTGTTTGAGCGGCCAGAGAGTATTTCAATGCAGACCTCACTCTCTCGTGGTGTCAGCAGTGCGAATCTCGCTTTTGCCGTGTTCAAGCGCACCGACTGAGCATGCAATTGTCGATCTAATGCAATGCCGCGTTCAATCGCCTGTAATAGATCTTGCATTGAAAAGGGCTTAAACAAAAAATCGATCGCCCCTTGTTTCATTGCCGTCACAATTTGCGGAGCAAGGCTCTCGCCGCTGATAAAGATAACGGGTGTTTGCCAGCCATGCTTGGCCAGAGTGGCTTGCGTCTCAATACCAGGCTGCGCGGGCATCCGCATGTCAAGCAACACGACCGCCGGCGAAATTGGCACGGCATCCGTTAGGAACGCCTTGGAACTTTCATACTCGTTGACGGTATATCCAAGCTCCGTGAGTGAACTCTTGAGTGCGCGTCGAATGGAGGGATCGTCGTCGACAAGATAGACGTGACCGAGTGTTCCTGCTGTCATCATTACGGGCCGTTAATTGTTATTGTTGTACATCAAATCAATCTTTGTAGGAAGGCAAAGATTATGCGACGGTTCTACAGTACAAAATATAGAGCAAATTCGATATACGCCAAACAGCTTATGTTTGTCGGCCAAACAGCTTGCCCTACAGTTTTTGAACCTCAGTGCGACCAGCTTGCACTGCGAAGCGCGCAAGGGTGAAAGCTTCAGACCGCGGGTCAGTCGCGTCGCGAACCGCTTTGAGGGTTGTGGTCATGTGCTTGGGCGTGATCTCGACGACACCGAAACCACGAGACTCACAATCACCAAAAATAAAGTGTGGATGCTGCGCAATGATTTTCGCCTGCTCGAGGTTGGTCAGTGTCGTGAGCGAAGTGATGCTTGTCCCGCAAAACTCAACACCGATTTTTTCGCTCTTAGGATCTTTGTAGTTTGCCAGGATGTTGCCTACCCAGTTCTGATGAACGTCGCCGCCCAGCAGTATGGGATTGGCTAATCGGGTATTGCGCATCGAGTCGATCAGCCGTTGTCTGGCTGCGGGATACCCATCCCAACCGTCGTTCGAAAAGCTTTGACCGCCTTGCGTATTAAAGTTGCGCGGTCCAAAGACACTTTGCAGACCGATGAGATTCCACGTCGTTTGCGCACGGGTAAATTCGGTGTTTAGCCAAGCTTCTTGTGCTGATCCAAGGAGCGTTCGCTTAGGGTCATTCCATATGGGACACGTGTCCGGGTCGACCCTGCTTCCTCCGGGACGACCATTGCGTGTGCATGCTTGCAAGTCGCGATGCTGTCGATTGTCCAGCGTATAAATATTGGCAAGACGTCCGTACGCGATGTTGCTAAATAGGCGGACCTCCTGGCTTAAGTTATTCAGTAACGACGCAAACTGCGCGCGACGCACCGGCATATTTTCATAAAAGGCTTGGTAGGCGGCGCGTCGACGCGCCATAAAATCGTTCACCGGTTTGCCCGAGTTGCCAGGATGCGTTGCCGCGTAGTCGTTTTGCACCTCATGATCGTCCCAGGTCACGATCCAAGGGCAGGCTGCATGCATCGCTTGCAAGTCTTTATCGGACTTGTGCAAGGCATAGCGACTACGGTAGCCAGCTAAAGTCGTGATCCAGCCGCCCGTTGTTGGACGAATATCAAAGGGCTTGGACGCAGGATGCTCGTACATGTAGTCGCCTAGAAACATCACTAAGTCGACTTGTTCGGCAAGCATGTGCCGATAAGCACTGTAGTAGCCGTTTCCCCATTGCTGACAGGAAGCGTAAGCGATGCGTAACCGTTGAACGGCAGCGTCTGCTTGTGGGAAGGTGCGGGTGCGACCAATCGTACTTAAGGCTTCGCCACAAATAAACCGATAGAAATACTCTCTGTCGGGTGCAAGGCCAGCCACCTCTGCATGCACAGAATGGCCCAAAGCGGGAACCGCTGTAATCTCGCCTTGTTTGACGATCCGAGTGAAGTTGCGGTCGTCTGCTAATTGCCAGGTCACGGTGATGGGGCTGCTAAGCAGCCCTGCAGCCTCGACTTCAGCAAGCCCAAGGCGCGTCCATAAGACAATTGAATCGCTCGTTGGAGAGCCGCTCGCAATCCCCAGGCTAAAGGGATTCGCGCTCCAGGCCTGTCTGGTCCAGCCGGTACGAGGTAGGCTCGCTAGCGCAGCCGATGCAGTCGCAAGTTTAAGAAGATACCGGCGCTGCATGGTCTTCGCTAAAGGAGCGCCGCAGCCCGCGCTGCGAGCTCTACATGACCACCGTGTTCAGACATGCTGCGAGGTCTCTCTTAATGTGGATGCGCGCTACTGAGGAGCTTCTCGGTATACGCAATTGCTAAAGCGGAAACTACAAAGGCAAGATGAATAATCGTCTGCCACATCAAGGTAGAGTCTGTCATGCTCGGCGCATTGATGAATGTCTTGAGCAGATGAATAGAAGAGATTCCGATGATGGCTGTTGCGAGCTTTACCTTGAGAACGCCTGCATTGACATGCGATAGCCATTCTGGTTGATCTGGATGATCTTCAAGTTGCATCCTAGAAACAAAAGTTTCCCAGCCCCCTACGATGACCATGACGAGCAGATTCGAAATCATCACAACGTCGATCAGGCCAAGCACGATCAACATCAGCTCGGTCTCCGTGACCGTTTTGTCGATGGTCATCATCGAGATCAAGTGGACAAGTTCTTTCCAGAATTGCCAGACATAAATGCCTTGGGCCACGATCAAGCCGATATAAAGCGGGGCCTGAAGCCAGCGGCTCATGAAAATCCAGCGGGGTAGCACGCGCATGAAATAACCTCGAGGAATAGATGAAGAGTAAATCTAAGAAGGGCTTACTGCACGATTTGGCAGTCTTTAACCGAGGAGGATTAAATCACATTTACATGCAGCTTTTAAGTCAGCAGATTCACGTGGGGTAAGTTCCAGGTAAAAGAATACTTTTATCGACTTTCTCGACATCCGTACGCCCACAAAAAGCCATCGTTAGATCTAGTTCTTTATGCATCATTTCAAGCACTTTTGTGACGCCTGGGCCACCCATCGCACCCAGACCATATAGGAAGGCTCGTCCGATATAGCACCCTCGTGCGCCAAGCGCACGCGCCTTCAAAACATCTTGTCCGCTGCGGATGCCACCGTCCATGTGCACTTCAATGTCCTTGCCGACGGCGTCAACAATTGCGGGGAGGCAACGGATGCTCGATTCAGCACCGTCTAATTGACGACCACCGTGATTGCTCACGATTAGCGCATCGGCGCCACTGTTTAAGGCTTGACGCGCATCTTCGACGTCTTGGATACCCTTGAGAATGAGTTTGCCACCCCAACGCTTCTTAATCCACTCTACGTCTTTCCAATTGAGTGCAGGGTCAAACTGCGATGCCGTCCATTCGCTGAGCTTGCTCATGTCCGACACGCCTTTGACATGCCCCACGATGTTGCCGAATTGACGGCGAGGCGTACCCAGCATGCCAAGCGCCCAGCGGGGTTTCATTGCAATATCGATCATGTTCTTGATCGTTAATTTAGGCGGTGCGCTTAGGCCATTTTTGATGTCCTTGTGCCGTTGCCCCAAAATCTGTAGATCGAGTGTCAGTACCAAGGCAGAACAATTGGCCCGCTTGGCGCGGTCGATCAGCCGTTCGATAAAGTCCCGGTCTTTCATGACATACAGCTGGAACCAGAAGGGATGGTTATCCGTCCCTTGGGCAACGTCCTCAATCGAGCAAATGCTCATTGTGGATAACGTAAAAGGGATCCCGAAGTCGCGTGCGGCACGCGCGGCCAGAATTTCGCCATCTGCGTGTTGCATACCAGTCAAACCTGTGGGAGCGATTGCAACGGGCATGGCTACACGCTGACCGATCATGGTGCTCAAAGTGGAGCGGTGCTCCATATTCACCAAAATGCGTTGACGTAGTTTGATCTTCTGGAAATCGCTTTCGTTGGCACGATATGTGCTCTCAGTCCAGGAGCCCGAGTCGGCGTAGTCATAGAACATCCGCGGGACGCGTTTTTGTGCCAATACGCGCAGGTCTTCGACGTTTGTGATCACGGGCATGGTACGAGGCCTCCGGGCGACAGCAGTAATGAACCAATATGGTGCATGGAATCAGTATTCGTCCCATGTGCCGCTAGTTTAACGGGCGACAGTTGTTTTTGCAGGTTATTTAGCCGTAGACTGCAGGAAAGTCACACATTTCGGAGAGCGTAATGTCGGTATCAAAGGTTGTGAGCGGTGGGATTCTTTTAGTGACCACCACCGGTGCTTGGGCCCATCCTGGGCATTCGGCTGGGATCCTTGCAGAGTTGATGCATGTGATGAGTGATTGGGGGTACCTGACGCTCGGCTTGCTGGCGGTTGCAGCGGCAGGCGTGTTGATCTCCCGCCGCTGAGGCGACCCCCTGCTTGGGACTAGACCTTGACTCTGAAGGGCGTGAAATTGGTATTCCGGTCGTAGTAGTCCTCGTTTTCTTTTTCCTTTAAGAACGCCACGATGCGATAGGTCAGTGGCGTTGCGAGGATTTCCCAGAGCGTTTTAATGCAATATTGTGCAATCACGACAGCGATGATCTGCTTAAGTGGCCAGATGCCGTAGAACGCCAAAAAGTAAAACAGTGTGGAGTCTACCGCTTCGCCCACGGCCGTTGAGCCGATTGTGCGAACCCAAAGGTATTTGCCTGCGGTGTAAATCTTTAACTTGGCCAGCACAAAAGCATTGACGAGGCTGCCGCACCAAAAGGCGATGATGGATCCCGCGGCGATGCGCCAGGTGTTGCCAAAGACGATCTCTAGCCCGCTTTGTAAATTAGTATTGTGTGCACCGGGGGCAGGAGTTAGATTCACGACGACGAGCGACATGAAGGCCGCGAAGAGCAGAGCGAAGAACCCACACCATACGGCACGACGATCGTGGGCGTAGCCGTAGACCTCGGTCAGAATATCGCCAAACAAAAAGGCAATCGGAAAAAAGAGAACCCCCGCACCAAACACGACCGTGCCAAGAATGGGGAGTTCAAATTGCGCTGCCTTGCCCGGCCCAATCAGATTGGCACAAACCAATACGGTCACGAATGCGACGAGAATGAAGTCGTAGTAGCGGTATTTTCGTGCGACTGGGGGACCGGAAGAGCTAACGGTGGATTGCATGCTGAAATCTTGTCTGAAATAGATCGCAGATTTTAGCGTGTTAAGCCCGAGATATCCGTTGCTTTACCCATGCAGGCCATGTGGTTTGATTCACGAGCAGCACGCCCAACATCGTGATCAAAATGCCCAGCAAAATAAGGGGTGTGAGTATTTCGTCAAATAGGATCCATGCCATCAAAGCAGTGCTAGGGGGCACTAGATACATCATGCTACTCACTTTCGTCGCGTCGCCTTTGCGCAGCAAAATGAACCAAAGGCTCATCGCACCTATCGAAATCGGCAGGATGCCCCAGAGCATGGCGCCGATCATCGGCGTGGTCCATTGCACCTCGCGTGTCTCGAACAAGAGCATCATGATGACACTCAGCACCAGACTGATCGAAAACTGAATCACGGAGCCTGTCCGCAAATCAAAAGAGGGGCAATAACGTTTTTGGTACAGCGTACCAAAGGTGATCGATAGCATCGCGCCAAAGGCGAGCAAAGTACTGACGAGTGATAAACCGTCTATGTGCAGCTTGGCATACAAAACAAGCGCGACACCTGTCAGCCCGAGTAGTAAGCCGAGCCATTGTCGGGGTGTCACGCGTTCAGCGACTAAGGACGCAAAAACCGCAGTCAAAATTGGTTGCAAACCGATGATCAGTGCGGCAAGACCCGCAGGCATTCCTTGTTTGACGGCGGCCCAGACGCCTCCCAAGTAGCCAAACTGGAATAATGCACCAGCGATTGCGATATGCCAGATTTGCTTTCCTCGTGGCCATGGCGCTTTGAGCCACAAAACCACTGGGATCATGCACAGTAGCACCCCGGCAAACCGAATCGCCAGAAACGTCATGGGCTCCGAGTAAGGCATGCCGTAGCGTGCAATGATGAAGCCAGTGCTCCAAATCACAATAAAGATCGGCGCAAACCATTGGGTAATTGTCATGACAGACAGTGTAGAACGGTTTGCGGCTGCATGTTACGCTGACGCCACTCTGGATGGTCTATGAAGAACAAGATTCCCGCCCCTGCCGAACTGATCGACTCGCGCTACGCATTTTGGCGCTTAGTCGTCTCCTTGTGTGCGATGCTGATGGGTAGTAGCTGCATGTTTGCCGTGGCGGTTGTTCTGCCAGAGGTGCAAGCAGAGTTCGGTGTGAGCCGATCTGAGGCCTCCTTGCCCTACACCTTAATGATGATCGGCTTTGGTGTCGGCGGCGTGTTTATGGGGCGCATCGTCGATCGCTGGGGTGTGACGGTATCCTTGCTCATTGGCTCTGCAGGTATTCTCATTGGATTTGTGTGGGCGGGTCTGAGCCAAAGTATTTTCGCCTTTGCCATCGCGCATGGTCTATTTCTAGGACTGCTTGGCACCTCTGCGACGTTCGCGCCTTTGGTGGCAGATACATCGCTCTGGTGGAACAAACGACGCGGGATTGCTGTTGCAGTGTGTGCAAGTGGTAATTATCTTGCGGGTGCGATTTGGCCGCACATTGCCCATTGGGGTGTCACGACAGCAGGGTGGCGTGAAACTTATATTGCGATGGGTATTGTTTGTAGCATTGGTATGGCGTTATTTGCACTATTCCTGCGACGTCGTCCACCACTCAACCAGATTACCGCGCCAGCAAATGGGCGTCCATCCACTGCTTCTGAAATGCCGTTTGGCCTGACAGCGGGTCGAGCCCAGTCACTTCTGATCGTAGCGGGCCTTGCGTGCTGCGTGGCGATGTCGATGCCCCAGGTGCATATCGTGGCTTACTGTGTAGATTTGGGCTTCGGTCCAGCACGGGGGGCGGAGATGCTGTCACTGATGCTCGCGTGTGGAGTCGTCAGTCGTTTGATCTCCGGTGTGATTTGTGATCGGATCGGTGGTATTAAAACGCTACTGCTAGGCTCGGCGTTGCAAGGTATCGCATTATTGATGTTTCTGCCGTTCAACGGCCTCGTATCGCTGTACCTGATTTCTGCAATGTTTGGGTTGTTCCAAGGTGGGATTGTGCCCTCTTATGCCATCATTATTCGCGAGCACTTCCCGCCAGCCCAGACAGGGCGACGTGTCGGTGCAGTGATTATGGCGACGATGCTTGGGATGGCCTTAGGGGGCTGGATGTCCGGAAAAATCTTTGACGTGACAGGCTCGTATCAAGCCGCTGTCGTGAACGGAATTTTATGGAACGCGTTGAATCTATCGATCGCCACTTGGTTGTTCCTACGATTGCGTCGCATGAACGCGGCGACCGCTGCGCCTTCTGGGGCGAGCGCGTAAAAGGCTAAGCGCTTAGTCAGGAGAAACGCTTTTCGACAACAGAGCGGTAGCGGTGCTCTAGCTCATCGGCCGAAGCAATACTGATCCCAAGATCTTGTACGAGGCCATTGTTCAGACCATACACCCAGCCATGTACAGTGACTGGCTGGCCACGTGCCCAAGCGTCTTGAACACTGGTCGTCTGACAAACGTTCACAACCTGTTCGATCACATTTAGTTCGCAAAGTCGATCCATCCGATCTGTGCGTTGTATCAGCTTACCCATGTAAGTGCCATGCTTATCATGCACATCTTTAATGTGACGAATCCAGTTGTCCGCGAGGCCCACGCGCACGTTCTCAAGTGCAGCACGCACACCAGCGCAGCCGTAGTGGCCGACAACAATGATGTGCTTCACCTTAATTTGATCGATCGCAAACTGAATCACTGAAAGAGCGTTGAGGTCTGTATGTACGACAACATTGGCAATGTTTCGATGCACAAAGACTTCACCCGGAGCGAGCCCCGTAATTTGGTTCGCAGGAACACGCGAGTCCGAGCAGCCAATCCATAGGTACTCGGGTGATTGTTGATTGGCGAGTCGGTTAAAGAACTCTGGATCGTTCTTTTTAATCGAGGCTACCCACTCTTCGTTTTGTTCAAAGAGCTTAAGCAGCTTGTGAGGATTGGTTGATTCGATCATAAGTGGAAAATAGGAGTTATTTTTAGTATGTGCGTTGGCGCACTACTTTGCGCCAGCGAGTTTTAGAATTTCTTGCACCAACGCAAAAGAATTGTCGTCCAGTAAGTTCAACTCTTGTGTGCTGTAGCCACTATCTGGCATGACACTGAGTGGAGACTGGAATTGAACTAGCGCGTTGCCTAATACCAAAACATCTTTTCCACTGGACGTGATTGTAAAACGCACGAGGTCTCGTAGGTGTCTGGCGAATTCGCTGTCCACAGCAGACTCAATGATTTGTTCTCGGAGCACGTTTGTTTTATAGCGAACGCAAATAACCTGGTCGCCAGCCGGTTGAATATGTAGCTGTTTGGTTGAGCACGCACCCATAATCGCGTTTTTGACAGCAACGACTGTGCTGCTTGCAAATATCGTCTCGGCGGTGCGGGCAGGCTTGGGGGTAGGTTTAGCTGCGGGCTTATCGGTGCCACAGGCCGCTAGTGCCCCAAGTGCGGTGATTGTTAAAAACAGACGGAGCGAAAGAAACATAAAACCCTCTAAGACGAGCAATATTAGGCGGAGTGTGCGCCTAGGCCATGACCTCACCACCATTAACGTCCAGTGTAATCCCTGTAACGCCTCTGGCACTAACGTTACCAAAGACGATGCGATCTGCTAAGCGTTGTGTCATGAATGTTCTCGGAGATGTTTTTAGAGGCTCTGGCCGCCATCTACTGCAATTGTTTGACCTGTCACCCAGGAAGCAAGGTCGCTCGACAAGAATGCTGCTACGCGTCCTATTTCCTCAGGCGTACCGAAGCGCCCGGAGGGAATGCCCGCCAGTATCCGGTCGTACAGTTTGGTGTTTTCGCGCTTGGCTTTATCCCAAGTGCCGCCTTCAAAAAATATTGAGCCGGGTGCAATACAGTTAACGCGAATTTTCTTCGAGGCGTAGGTCAGTGCTTGCGTTTGCGTGTATTCCATGACCGCCGCTTTGATTGCGCCATAAGGCGGCGTACGTACGCTGGCGCCGAGTCCGGAAATCGAAGAGATATGAATGATGCTGCCGCCAGCTTTTTCTAGAAAAGGAATCGCAGCATGACAGGCGCGCACGAGTGCCATTAAGTCGATCTGTACACTTGCGGCCCAGCCCGCTTCGTCATCGGTGCGACCAAAGCCCGAGGCATTGTTGATCAAGATATCGATGCCACCTAACTGCTGGGCTGTTTGTTCAACCCAGCTTTTGATGGCGGCAGCATCCGCGAGATCGCAAGTTGTTGCGAGGACGTTGCGGCCGTGCTGCTTGAGTTCTTTGGCAGCTTGGTCTAGAGGACCCTTGGTGCGCGCACAGATTGATACGTCAGCACCGGCCGAGGCGAGACAGTGCGCAATGGCAAGGCCAATGCCTCTGCTGCCACCGGCCACAAGCGCACGTTTGCCCGTTAGATCAATTTGCATGCTTCATTCCCCGCGCATTGCGCTTCAAAATAGAAAAACCCCCGAAATCATACCGACTCGGGGGTCTCTGTAGGGGGGTTTAAGCCAGACTTAACCGTGTTGAGTGGGTTTCCCGCTCATGCTTTTAAGTTTTCCTGCACCCAGGACACCCACAATCGCCAAGACGACCACGCCCCAACGCAAGGCGGTGCCAGTCGCATCGCCGCTGTAAAAGAACGACTTAATCAACTGTTCGTTGATGATCATCATGGCTGCGGTGTAAGCCAGAACCGCTGCGCCTAACTTGATCACGATGGGGAAGCGCTCGACCAGTTTCAATACAATCGCACTGCCGAAAACGACGATCGGCACGCTAATCAACAAGCCAATGACGACCAAGTCGAACGACCCTTGCGCGGCGCCCGCGACGCCCAATACGTTGTCGATTCCCATCAACGCATCGGCGACGATGATGGTTTTCATCGCACCCCAGAATGAGTTGACCTGAACATCGTGCTCAGAGCCATCGTCTGTATCGGCCAAGAGTTTGTACGCAATCCACAGTAGACCAAGGCCACCAACAAGCATCAGGCCAGGAATCTTCAGGAGCCAGACAACGACGAGCGTCATCGCTGAGCGCACCACGATCGCGCCTACCGTACCCCAAATAATCGCCTTTCGCTGCAATTCAGGTGGAAGTTTGCGTGCCGCTAACGCGATCACGATAGCGTTATCGCCTGCTAGCACCAGGTCAATAAGGATGATCGCTAATAGCGCCGAAAACCAAGCTGTTGAAAAGAGTTCCATCTGTTAAAACCTCAAAAAAAGTCAATACAAAACCCATTCTCAAAAGCGAGCTGATAACCGGTTTTCAGGGATTGGGTGATCTCTGAGCGAACCGCGCCATACGCGCAGGAGCTTGGGCATCGGATCGACAGTCTTGCTCAGCACAGAAGCCTGTGGCGTTGCCCAATCAGCCGGACGTTGTAACGTCGTACTGACGACTGATTGAAGATACAGAAACCTGCGTCTGTGACTCTGGCTTGTATATCTTGAGCTACTCCCTATCGAGCGTCCAATGTAACAATATTCTTTCATTGGGTAAACAACAAAATTACAAAACATGACATTAAGCGCTTCATATAGTGGTTAATACTGACAGCGAATGCATTTGAAACGGTAAAAGCGGCATTGATGTGATCAAGAGTGATTTAGACTACATTTCTCTGAGTAAAAATATTAAATAGGAGGCGTTGTGCGAGCGTTGGTATGTGAGCAGTTTGGGCGACCCGCAGAGGTCGCGCATGTAAAGCAGTGGCCTGAGCCGGCCTCCCCGGCAGATAACGAAGTCACAATTGATGTTGCGTATGCAAGCGTGAGCCATTCCTCTGGCTTGTTGATTGAAGGCAAGTATCAGACGACGCCGCCTCTGCCCTTTATCCCGGGAACTGAGGCTGTCGGTACGGTTGTTGCGTGCGGTCCGCAAGTCAAGCATGTGCAGCCGGGTGATCGCGTCATGGGTCTTTCGCGATGGGGCTGTTTTGCAGAGCGCATCAACGTTTCCGCCCATACGGTTTACCCAATTCTCAACGGAATGGGCTGGTTGCAGGCCTTACCTCTGCCCAACTCCTATGGAACGGCTTACACCGCCTTACTGTGGCGCGCCAAAATCGAACCAGGTGAGTCCTTGCTGGTGCTTGGGGCAGGCTCTGGGACTGGCTTGGCATGCGTCGAAATCGCGGCGGCACTCGGAGTCAAGGTGATCGCTTGTGCAAGCACGCCGGTCAAGCGTGAGCTTGCGCTCGCTCGAGGTGCTGACCATGCTGTTGAGCCAGGTGATGCGCTGGCGAGTCAAGTGAAGGCGCTGACGGGGGGCCGCGGTGTGGATGTAATTTTTGATCCGATTGGTGGAGCCGTGATGGAGCGCGCGGTCAGAGCGACGGCGCAGGGTGCGAGGATATTGACCATCGGATTCGCGAGCGGGCAAGTTCCCGTCATCCCGATGAATATTGCATTGGTTAAGAACCTGTCGGTGTTGGGTTTCTTTTTTGGCTTGTACACGGGCTGGACGCACGAGGACGAAACCCAACTGCACTTACCCGCGATGCGAAAGATGATGAATACGCTTCAGCGCTGGGCGCTGGCCGGCAAGATTCAACCAGGCGTGACCAAAACGTATCCGTTAACCGGGCTGACAGATGCCCTGACCGATTTGCATCATCGCCAGGTAA